>CAVERB010000045.1:0-4393 GCA_963618105.1 Oxalobacter sp.
TAAAGCCTTTCAACAGGCATGCGATTGCGTTAAAAAGCGTTTAGTTCCATTAATGATTATTAATGGAACTAAACGCCCTTTTCCCGTTGCTGTTGTATTCCTCATACATCCTTTCGGGTCACTAGACTGTTACTGCAAGGACTTTCCTCTCTGCGATGAAAGGATTTTTCCGATGGCTACGGCATCAGGGATTGGGACCGGATATCGCTGCTTCGGTGAAGCAGATCAAGGTGGAAGAGGTTTTCTGGAAAGACTGTCTGTCGGATATGACGATGAAACGTATTCTGATTTGTCTGAAGAGCAAACCGCCCGGCAGAAGAGATAATTACCAAAACCTAGGGGAAATATGTGTCTTTGGGATCGCTTTAAACTCAGGAAACATGCAGAACAGGCGATTTACAAACGTTGGAAGAGGTGGTTTCAACATAGGGCAATGATGGAACCCGAAAGGGAAAACCTTGACAGCTCACTCATACGGCTGCCAGCAGGTGATACCTGTGACAGCCGTGAGTCTTGTCCATCATGCGACTTTCAGGACAATCTTGCCAAAGTGTTTGTTGGACTGCATCAGCAGATGGGCATCCATCGCCTGTTCTAACGGAAAGGTCTGGTAGATGACGGGTTTGATTTCCCCGTTTTCCAGAAACGGCCAGATGTGTTTTTCCAGGTTCCGGGCAATCGCTGCTTTGAATGCATTGGATTTTGGACGGAGTGTGGAGCCTGTAATGGTAAGCTGGCGATGCAGGATCTGGGCAAGGTCAGCGGTTCCCCGACGTCCGGCAATATAGGCAATGAGGACAAGCCTGCCGTTTTGGGCAAGACAGTCGATTTCTTTGTCGAAAACGGATGCCCCAACCATATCAAGGATGACATCCACGCCTTTGCCTGCTGTGGCTTCCATGATGTATTCGGAAAAGCTGGCAGTGTTGGTATTGATGCAGTGTTCTGCGCCTAATGCTTCACAAGCCCGGCATTCTTCATCGGTAAGCGCTGTGGCAAAAACACGGTGTCCCATCGCCTTTGCCATCTGGATGGCAGAAACACCGACACCGGAAGCGCCTGCCTGGATAAGGAATGTTTCATCACCTTTCAGCTGCCCAATGTCGAAAACATTGGTCCAGACGGTGAAATAGGTTTCTGGCAGAGACGCTGCTTCTACGGCAGTCAAGCCTTTGGGGATTGGCATACAGAGCATAGCACTGGCGGTGCAGTATTCGGCATAACCGCCCCCCTGGACCAATGCGCAGACCTGGTCGCCTATCTTGAGTTTTGTCCCTGACAGGTCGCCAGCGACAATTTCACCTGCGATTTCAAGACCGAGAATATCAGACGCCCCTTCTGGTACGACATAGCGGCCAATGCGCTGCAAGACGTCTGGCCGGTTGACACCTGCGGCATGGACCTTGATGAGCACTTCACCTGCTTTTGGCTGTGGGATAGGACGTTCTCCTATCTGAAGGGTACTTTTTGATCCTTGGTTGATGATCTCAATGGTTCTCATTGGTTTTCTCCTTTCTTGGTCTGATCTCAAGAAAACGATTCTGAAAAAGGATGGTTTCCAGCTGGTATGACGGCTATGATATTGCCTTTTTCCTGTGATGGACCATGCGCTTTTGCTGAACGGTGGTTCAACGATTATTTTAGACAAAAAATCCTCCAGTGTATTTTTCCACTGGAGGATTTTTAAATGGGGATGGCGTTGCGGTTTTTCAACGCCTACCGATTAGGCTGCTGCCGGGTTTTCAGCATCCGCATCGGTTTCTGCGACTGCCGCTTTCATGGACAGCTTGATGCGGCCGCGTTCATCGGTTTCAAGAACCTTGACACGGACTTCCTGACCTTCTTTCAGATAATCTGAAACGGCATTGACGCGTTCTTTGGCAATCTGGCTGATATGCAGCAGTCCGTCCTTGCCTGGCAGTATCTGGACAATCGCCCCAAAATCAAGCAACTTGAGAACGGTACCATCGTAAACCTTGCCCACTTCAACAGAGGCGGTCAGTTCTTCAATACGGCGTTTGGCTTCCTGGCCTGCTGCCGCATCAACGGATGCGATAGTGACGATGCCTTCATCGGTGATGTCGATCTGTGCGCCAGTTTCTTCAGTGAGGGCACGGATGACGGCACCGCCTTTACCGATGACATCACGGATTTTTTCCGGGTTGATGCGAATGGTGATGAGGCGTGGCGCAAAGTTGGACAATTCGGTCTTGAAGTGCGGCATGGCCTGCTGCATCAGTCCCAGGATGTGCATACGGCCTTCTTTTGCCTGCGCCAATGCAACCTGCATGATTTCTTTGGTGATGCCCTGGATCTTGATGTCCATCTGCAAGGCAGTGACACCGCTTGCGGTACCGGCTACCTTGAAATCCATATCGCCCAGATGGTCTTCATCGCCAAGGATATCAGTCAGGACGGCAAAGCGGTTGCCTTCTTTGATGAGTCCCATGGCAATGCCGGCAACATGGTTTTTGACCGGAACGCCAGCATCCATCAGTGCCAGGGATCCGCCGCAAACGGATGCCATGGAGGAAGATCCGTTGGATTCCATGATTTCAGAAACCAGACGGATGGAGTAGCTGAATTCGTCCTGGGATGGCAGCAGTGCCTTCAATGCGCGTTTTGCCAAGCGGCCATGACCGATTTCACGGCGTTTCGGCGTCCCGACACGGCCGGTTTCACCGGTTGCAAACGGCGGCATGTTGTAGTGCATCATGAAGGTATCGCTGTATTCGCCGGTGAGCCCGTCAATTTTCTGGGCATCACGGGAGGTGCCCAGTGTTGCGACAACCAACGCCTGAGTTTCACCACGGGTGAACAGTGCGGAACCGTGGGTTCTTGGCAGGACACCAGTACGAATGGTGATCGGGCGGACAGTACGGGTGTCACGACCATCAATACGGGGTTCGCCTTCCAGGATCTGGGAACGAACAATTCTGGCTTCGAGTTCAAAGAGGATGTTGCCGACTTCAACGGTATCCGGCGCATCCACGCCTTTTTCTGCTGCTTCTGCTACCAATGCCTGGTTGACTTCGTCATAGATATGACGCAGTTCGTTGGAACGGGACTGTTTCTGGCGGATCTGGTATGCGGCACGCAGTTTCTGTTCCGCCAGACGGGTGACATCGGCAATCAGTGTTTCATTCTTGGCAGGCGGCTGCCAGCCGGATTCCGGTTTTCCGCCTTCTTCAACGAGCGCATCAATAGCTTCGATGACTTTCTGCATCTGTTCATGGCCATAGACAACAGCGCCAAGCATGACATCTTCCGGCAGTTCTTTGGCTTCAGATTCAACCATCAGCACTGCCTGTTCCGTACCGGCGACAACCAGGTCAAGCTGGGAAAGCGGCAGCTGGGAAGTAGTCGGGTTCAGGATATACTGGCCATCAATGTAACCGACACGGCAGGCACCCAATGGTCCATTGAACGGGATGCCGGAGACACAGAGCGCGGCAGAAGCACCGATCATGGAAGGGATGTCAGGATCAACTTCCGGATTGACAGACAGGACATGGATGATAACCTGGACTTCATCGAAATAACCGTCTGGGAACAGCGGACGAATCGGACGGTCAATGAGCCTGGAGGTCAGGGTTTCCTTTTCAGAAGGACGGCCTTCCCGTTTGAAGTAACTGCCCGGGATACGTCCAGCGGCATAGGTCTTTTCAATATAGTCAACGGTCAGAGGGAAAAAGTCCTGACCAGGTTTGGCATCTTTGGCAACGACGGTTGCCAGTACTACGGTATCGTCCATGGTGACAAGAACTGCGCCACTGGACTGACGTGCGATTTCCCCGGTTTCCAGCGTCACCGTGTGCTGACCATACTGGAAAGTCTTGCTTACTTTGTTGAACATGTAATTCCTTTCAGTTTCTACCGGCAGAATTTCAGGTGCTGCCGTTCGCCTCATTACACAGAGACGCTGGATGACTTTTCCAACGCCAGAAATCTTTCTTTTGCTGCTACAGCTTTGCTGACTGCGATTCCGCGTCAGCCATTTTTATATAATGAAATGCCCACGTCAGAGAGATGACGCAGGCATTGTCGGAAAAACCATAATCCCGGATTATTTTCTCAGACCCAGTTTGGCAATCAGGTCACGGTAACGATTGATGTCCTTGTTGCGCAGATACGCCAGCAGGTTTTTGCGACGATTGACCATTTTGATTAGACCACGGCGGGAATGATGATCTTTCTGATGGATCTTGAAATGACCGTTCAGGTCGTTGATGCGGGCGGTCAACAGTGCAATCTGAACTTCCGGGGAACCAGTATCATTCTGGCTGCGGGCGTTGGAAGCAACGATTGCAGCCTTGTCTTCTTTAAGCAATGCCATAATATCTTCCTTACAAGCGGCAGAAGGAGTCAGAACCTCTTTTGCCGTGTTAAAAAC
>CAVERB010000046.1:0-17532 GCA_963618105.1 Oxalobacter sp.
GCGGTGTTTTAATCACGGTGGCTCATTGTTCCAACTAAAGCAGTTAAAACAATGGGTTAGAAAGGAAATAGCCTAGTTATCTAGGACGGCCCCTAGAAAATATGTTCTCCAGATTTAAGAATCTTCGTGCCATCGTCAATTATCGGCGCATGTGGCCTTATATCAAGCCATACTGGTTCCGCTCGCTTATTGCCATGCTGCTCTGTTTGCCGGTTGGTTCGATGGATGCCTTGATTGCCTGGTGTCTGAAGCATTTCATTGATGATGTTTTGAACAATGATGGCGCTTCATCTTCTTCTGCCTGGTTGGTGCCTCTGGCGATTGTCGGTCTGGCTGTTCTGCAAGGTTTTCTGTCTTATTCTGTTGCCTTTCTCAATACATGGTTGGGGACACGTATGTCCAATGACTTGCGGGAAGGGTTGTTTGCAAAGCTGGTGAGTTTTGAGCCTGGTTACTTTGATGTTCGTAATTCAGGTGATATTGTTTTCCGGTATCATCAGGATGCCAATGAAGCCTGTTCTGGTATTTTGGAGAATGTGAGGCTGTTTTTTACCCGTCTTTTTTCGTCCATTTCTCTGCTGATTGTTTTGGTGGTGAACTCCTGGCAGCTGACGCTGATTACCATCGTTGTCTTGGGAGTTACGTTCTATCCAGTTACTCGTGTCCGCAACATGATCAAGAAGGTCATGAGGGGCACAGTCAATGTTATGGGCATGACATTGACTACCATGAATGAAACTTTTGCCGGTAACAGGATTATTGCCGCCTATAATGCCCAGCCTGAATTTAGCAAACGCTTCAATAACATCCTTAAAGAGATGTTCAAGTTGAGTATCAAGATGACCCAGAAAACGGCGTGGCTCTTGCCAGTCATGCATATTACAACCTCTATTGGCGTTGCTGTCGCCATTGGTTATGGGTCTTATCTGATTGTTTCAGGGCAACTGACGACAGGTGGGTTTGTTTCTTTCCTCGCCGCCATGCTCATGCTCTATAGTCCGCTGAAGAATATCGGAAACCAGTATAACAAGATTGAATTTTCTTTCATGGCGATTGAACGGGTGTTTGAAATCATGGAACGTAAGCCTGTTATCCATGACAGGGAAAACGCGATTGAACTCAAAGCGGTCAAAGATACCATCCAGTTCAAAAACGTTGATTTCAGTTATGACAAGAAAAAGCAGGTCCTGCGAAATATCAGCTTCAGTACACAGGCAGGCAAGAGTGTCGCGCTGGTCGGTAACTCAGGCGGCGGCAAATCAACAGTTGTTTCCCTTATTCCGAGGTTCTATGACATTCAGAAGGGCGCTATCACGATTGATGGCATCGATATTCGGGATATGACGTTGGAAAGTCTCAGGAGCAAGATAGCGGTTGTTTTTCAGGACAATTTCCTCTTTGATGGCACCATTAGAGATAATGTCAAGATTGGTAAGCCTGATGCGACTGATGAGGAAATTATGCGTGCGCTTGATATGGCGTATCTATCGGATTTTGTTAAGACTCAACAGCTTGGGCTGGATACCAGAATCGGGGAAAGAGGTGTCTTGCTTTCAGGCGGGCAGAAGCAGCGGGTTGCCATAGCGCGGGCCTTTATCAAGGGTGCACCAATTCTCATTCTGGATGAAGCCACATCAGCTTTGGACAACAAATCGGAGATCGTTGTTCAAAAAGCGATTGAAAACCTCATGAAGGACAGGACCGTGTTTGTTATCGCCCATCGGCTTTCAACAATCCGCAATGCCGACCAGATAGTTGTCATCAATGAAGGGGAAGTTGTTGAAATCGGCAACCATGAGGAACTGATGCAGAAAGAGAATGGCGTTTACAGGGCGCTTTATGATGCACAGTTCCAGATGGTTTAATACTGCTGAATCAATCTATTTCAGGTTCAAGTCAGAACTGGGACTTTGATTATAGGCTTCAGGCTTTTGTGGATAACCAAGGATTGTTTTGGTTATCTAAGGGAAGCGGAGAAATTTTTCAAGGAAAGAAAAAAAACATGGCGCATATTGTCGGTGATGCCTGTGTGCTTTGTAAGTTTACAGATTGTGTTGAGGTATATGCTTCTTGGAAAATTCAGACCACTGCTTGTTGACAGTATTGCTTCGTTTGAAGAAGCTGATTTTATCGGGATTCCATGAAGCGGCCCTGGCGGCATTTGGCGCGGTGCCGTTCATCTTTCCAAAGAAACGAGTACACCTGCAATACACCACCACCTCTCCGAAACTGCATAAAGTGCTGGGGGTAGAGTCTCCTGTTTTTGATTGATTTTTGTTATCTCAGTAAAAGATGGCAGATTCCTTTTCATATACAGTCGGAAACGATACTTTCCATATCAGACCTATCTCTCCAAGAGACGACCAGGCGATTGCGAGGGTCATCCGGTCAGTTTTTGTCGAATTCAATGCGCCTAAAGTACATTCTGTTTATGATGACCCAGAAACGGATGTCTTGTCAGCAGTCTTCACGACTAAAGGATCGGGATATTGGGTGGCTGAATGGCAGGGTAAGGTCTGTGCTGGCTGTGGTTTCTACCCAACCAGAGGATTGCCCGCTGATATGGTTGAAATCGTGAAGTTCTATGCTTTGCCTGAAATCAGGAGGAAAGGGGTAGGCACTGCGCTTTTTCGTTTTGTCGAACAGCAGGCAGGCAAAGCAGGGTATGCCAGGTGTTATCTTGAGTCTATTCCAGAATTCAGCAACGCAGTTTCTTTATATCGTAGACAGGGTTATAAAGACTTGCCAGGACCGATTGGTCATTCCGGGCATACTGCCATGACGGTTTTCATGGAGAAAACTCTCTGAATACGGATTTCAGACAATCGGTTTCCTTAGGGAAATTGCCTCTAAGCGATATGTTGCCAGTCATTCAAAACGGTTCTGTCTTGTTGGTATGAACGGTTGGATTGTCAGCGTTGTACCGTATAGACCAGCCGCATATCCTCGATCTTTGTCCGGGTCGTAAGCCAGTTCTTCAGTTTGTTGCGTTCTGTATTGTTGAAACGCAGGGAAGGCGAAAGACCGATTAGAGCCAGGACATAACTGGACGTTGCATCAGAACCAATTCTGTTTTCAGTGGCATTGGAAAGACTGATGCTTTTGACTGCCGGGAAAAGTACCTTGATTTCTTTGCTGATTTCCTGACCAAGGGCTTCATGCTGTTTATAAGCTGCTAGTTGGCTCTGGAGTTCGTGGATTTCGGTAGATTGTTGCAGCAGCAGCTCATTGTTCTCATTCGAGATACCGCCATCCTTGTTGCGTGTTTTCTTCGATAGAATCAGGCTGTCTGCCTGTGTTCCTTGGATGATGTGTAGTTCGTAGCCCTCCAATCTGTAATAAGACATCTTTTCACGGGCTTTATTGGTGGCTTCTTCCGTGATTTCCTTACCGACAGCCACGATGTTCAATGTATTTTTTTCCGTACTCAGGTTCTGGGAAATAATCTCTGTTCCTTGAAAGGTCAGTTCTTTCTCAACAAACTTCGTGACATTGCTGTTCAAGATGCTTTTCTGGATGATGTCATAAGTCAGGTAAGAGGCAGGCAGCAGGGTCAAGATCACTATGACGATGATGGAACGGTGCAGCTTCACTTCCGTTGTATTGTCTTCAAGCATCTTG
This sequence comes from Oxalobacter sp., assembly GCA_963618105.1. Taxonomy (GTDB): domain Bacteria; phylum Pseudomonadota; class Gammaproteobacteria; order Burkholderiales; family Burkholderiaceae_D; genus Oxalobacter. The sequence goes on from CAVERB010000046.1 coordinate 3,622, forward strand.
CGCCGGAATCTCAGCATCCTGACGCCGATGAATGTTGCCAAACAGATGAACACCATGTTGATGAAGTAGAGATAGAAAGCCCCGAGGAAATAAGGGAGGTTCCCCATGGCAATTCCATAACCCGCTGTGCAAAGCGGCGGCATCAAGGCGGTAGCAATGGCAGCGCCTGCAATGATGTTGCCTTTGTCTTTGGTTGCCAGCGCCAGGATACCGGCGGCACCGCCGCAAAGTGCGATCAGGATGTCATAAAGGGTCGGCGAAGTATAAGCAAGCAGTTCCGACCCGGCGTCTGTCAGAGGGGTGACTGCAAAATAGATCGTTGCCGTCAAGATACTCATCAGGATTGAAATCAGATGGTTTTTGATGGAACGTTTGAGCAGATCCAGGTCGTTGATGCCAATGGCGAGCCCCATACCGAGAATAGGACCAACCATCGGTGAAATAAGCATGGCACCGATAATGGCAGTCGGGGAGTTGATGTTCAGTCCAAGGGATGCGATGAAGATGGCAAAGATCAGGACCCACAGACGGGTACCACGGAAAACAGCGTTTTTACTGATCTGTTCAATGGTTTCATGTTCGCGTTGTTTGTCAGGCAGGGCGTTGAAATAGCCTTTTATCACGGATAATGGACTTCTAATTTGTTTTGCCATAATCGTTTTGACAGGTAAAGCATTGCAGCGGCTGTTTTGCCTGGTTTTTCCTGATAGGGCAATGAGCCAATCCAATGGGCTGATAAGTTGATTGACTGTGAATCTTAAGCGATTCTTTCATAGATTGTCGATAAATGATTGAGAAAATAGCTGGAAAGAGTCTCTGAAAAGAAAAACCCTGCCGTTTTACCGGTCAGGGTTTCTACAGATTGCCTGAAGTGTGTTTCAGGTTATTTCTTGACTTTGGACATCAGGAAAGCCATGGTTTCCTTGTCATCCATATCTGCAACTTTCCAGCCTTCTTCGGTGTTGACCAAAATTAGCTTGTCAAGGTCCATGGTGGAACCCGCTTTCTTATCGCCCAGATCTTTAGTCAGTTTGACTGCGAAGGAGGCCTGGCAAAGGGTACCAACCTTGACTTCTTCAGCCTTGATTGGTACAGGGTTTTCTCCCTTGAAGGTTTCGAAATAAACAACCTTGGTGACAACAGGTTCACCCATCAGGGCTAAAGCGCCTTTTGACTGACTGTCGGTAATCTTCTTGGCAGCGGCTGCCGGGAGAGTTGCCTTGGATTTTTCAGGAATATACGTGAGCTTGACAGCAGCAGCCCCATCCGCTTTATCGACAAGTTTCATATATTCAACAGTCACATCTTCTGGTTTTGTCATACCAGCAGCTGGTGCAGGGGCAGCAGCAGATGCAGATGCCGCAGGCTTGGCCGGTTCAGGTTTCTTGCCGCAGCCAACAACGACAGAACCCATTGCAAGGGCGATGGCAGTGCTTATCAACAAACGTTTCATCTAATTTCTCCTTTTTCATCGGTGAATGACTCACGGAATACCTGACCGCAAGTTATGGATATTCTACTTGAGTTCAGTGAGGGGAGCAAAAAAGACTTTTAAGGTACAGTCGAAGAATACGCTTCCATCATGTTTGACGATGCACCTTGCTTATACCCTATGGGATTTGTTATCGTGTATGAGAAATAGGATGTTTTTTATAGGATTCTATTGAAGAAGGGAGTCAGAACCATGTCTGCAAATGATGGAAACAAGGATTTTCAAAGCGGTCATGAAGAAAATGTACCTGAATCCATGAATGTGTTTGAACAACCTTCGATGCCGGCGGTATGGGCAACGATTGATGAGGGGGAAACCTGGGTCTGGGGGGATTATTTCCTGGTGCTTCAGGAAAACCCTGAAACGATTGCAGTCCATGCTGCTAAAGAGGCAGGGAAAATACCGCCCAGGCAGGCAATGCTTTTTCCTCATGTCCTGTCCGTGTTCTACCGGTACGACAAGAACCTGTATGGTCCCTCCGGGAAACCGCTTTGCCTTTTCATGCTGGAAAGCCCGGACATTGATTCAAGGGACAAGTATATGGGAACACAGTCGGCGGATGCTTTTCTTCAGTCATTGGGCAAGGATGGACTGAAGCCAGATTACCGTCAGGTATGGGCTGATGGACGGGATGATTCTCGGATTTTCGAAGGGTCTTTTGAAAAGAACAGTGTCCGGAGCTTTTTCTTCAAGGAATTCAAGCGCATTTTTAAGGTTAATGGCGTTCCCCGTTTCCAGGGAGCATTGAAGGATGCGTTGTTTGGGCAGGAAAAAGATAAAAGCGGTACGGATTACCGACCAGAACTATTATCTTCCGGTGATGATGACGGAAAGCCGAAAAAGCGTTCCAGTAAGTGGCTGTACATTCTTCTCGTCATCTTTATTATTGTTGGCTTTGTCTTGGTGACCAAATAGCAGGGTCCCTATAAAACAAGTCAGATGGAGAATTGTGCATAACGCTTCCGCTGCATTTCAATGAAAGACTTGCTGCGGTGAAGTTTGAGTTTTTTTACTTTGGTGCGGATCTGGTTAACAGACCGCTTGAGTGCTTTGGTGATTTCTTCCATGGGAGTATCTGGGTAGAGATGTATGAGAAGATCAATCTCTTCTTCTGTCCACTGTTGCTTTCCCATAAACAACTCCATAACCAGGCTGAATCATAAGATGACGCTGTATTCTATCAGGAACATTTGAAGGCTGCCGTATACTTTTCAGCAGTCATTTAAAAATTTTCAGGAAAGTTGGCTTTTTAGCAACGGCTTTTTCAGGGTTGAATTTGACTGCCAGCCAGATAGAGACCTGTCTGTCCTTTGATAGGTGTTATGGTTCCTATGATGGTCATGGTTTTGCCGATGAAGGGTTCTTTTCTTCGGCTGGTTGTTTTATCCAGTTCAAACGGGATGATAACCAGGCAACACCGTGCAGCATCATAGATTGCCAATGCCAGCATTTTCTTTTTTTTCTCCCCGACAGTGATTTCAGTGACAGGGGCGGTTACTTTGAGAGACTTGCCTGCATATGCTTCAGGCGCGATGACCAGTGAATAGGCATTGGCATAGCGGATACCGACAGGCATGGTATCAAGGTCAATCATGTCGGATTCTTTGGAAATGCCCAGATAAGCTGGTGGTGTTTCTTCGGGAGACTTGGGTTGTTCAGCTGGCTTGCGGGCGCAGGACAACAAGCAGGCTATCAGGAAAACAATGGCGGTTATTTGGATGATGTTCATAGGCGCTTTCTTCCGATGACGGCAAGTACCATGAAAATACCGATATTGACAACAACAATGGTTGCACCGATCGGAGTGGAGGCTCCGATGGAAATGAATATACCTGAGATAGCGCAGAGTACTGAGATGACTGCCGAACAGATGGTGACGTTTTTAAAACTGGTACAGATCCGCATCGCAGAAAGGGCAGGAAGGACAATGAGTGCCGATACAAGCAGTGAGCCGACAAGGGTCATGGCAAGCACAATGATGATGGCAATGACAATGGCGAGCAGCAGGTTGTCCTGCCGGATATTGATACCTGATGCTTGTGCGAAATCTGCATCGAATGTGATGGCGAAAATACGGCGGTAAAACAGGATATAAAACAGCAGAGTACCAATGGAAAGCAGGGTGCACAGGAGGAACTGGGGCGGAGAAAGTGTGAGTATTGCCACAGAACCAAAAAGTGTCGTGCAAACATCACCAGAGAGGTTTGGGCTGCGGGCAAACAGGCTCATCAGCATGTAGCCGACAGCGAGGGCACCAACGGAAATCATGGCAATTGCAGCATCTCCCTGAATCAGGGAATTGCGTGTCCCATAAAGCAGGATAATGGCTGAAAGGACGGTAGCAGGGAGCACAATCCAGATGTCATTCGTTAAGCCTAATATACTGGCAATTGCCATAGCACCAAATGCCACATGGGCAAGGCCATCCCCGATGAAGGAAAAGCGTTTAAGGACAAGGGGGACGCCCAGCAGGGAGGAACACAGGGCAATCATTGTTCCTGCTCCCAGAGCATATAGCACAAAGGGGTAATGCAGGTAAGAGGCCAACTCCTGGAAAAAGTTAATCATAGGATTCTTTCCGAGTATTGGCAAAGAGTTTGCCAAGGTCGCTTTTCAGGTAGTGACTGGCTGTGGTATAGCAGGCAGGACGCCCGATATGCAGGACATGTTTTGCATGGTTGATAATGGGATAGAGGTCATGTGTCACCATGACGATGGCGGTCCCTTGCCGGTTGAGGGTATCAACCAATGTATAGAATTGAGAACGTCTTGCCGAGTCTAGGCTGGCGGTCGGCTCGTCAAGGATAAGCAGCGTTTGGTTGACACATAGGGCACGGGCAAGTAAGACACGCTGTTTTTGCCCGCCGGACAGTTCAGAGAAACTTTGGTCTGCCAGGTCCAGCACACAGGTTTTTTCCATGCAGTCCCTTGCCTTCTGGCGCATGGCTGCATTCATGAATGGCCAGAAGCGATATGGTGATGGACAACCGGAATAGATGACTTCAGCAACGCTGGCAGGGAAGTCACGCTGTATGGTGTTTGCCTGCGGCAGATAGCCGATACCGCTGTTCCGCAGGGAGTCATCTGTCAAGATGACTCCTTGTGCAGGAGACTGGAGACCAAGCATGGTTTTAAGGAGAGTTGATTTGCCGGCACCGTTTTCACCAACAATGCAGAGGTAATCTCCGGATGCAATGCTGAAATTCAGTGGTCCTGTGAGTATCCGCCCTGAAATGCCAAGAAAGAGGTCTTGGCATTTCATCAAAAATGAGGGGTTCATTTGGATGGTCCAGAAGACTGTTCAAGCGCCTGGGTCAAGACTTTCAAGTTTTCTGTCATTATTTCAAGGTAACCTGGTTGTCCCGGACGAACGGATTGCATTGCATTCATGACAAGGATTTTCCGGTCAGGCTGCTGGGATGCGGAAAGGACACTCTTGGCGATTTTGCCATCAGCATTTTCTAGGATGACAACAGCATCAAGTGCATGCTGGTCGAGGGCTGCCGCCAGTTTTCTGATGGTTTTAAATGAAGTCTGTGTTTCCGTTGAACAACCGTCAAATGCTGCAATGACTGTCAAACCATAATCTTCGGACAGATACCGGAAAGGGAAACGATCTGCAATGACCAGTGTTTTGTTTGGTGCCTTGATGATGGTATTTCGGTAATCTCTGTCCAGTGATTTAAGTTTTTCGATGTAGGCAGAAGCATTGCGGTTGTAATCATTTGCCAGAGTCTTTTCAGCGTTGGCGATATGCTGTTCTATAGCCTTGATACTGGTGATGGCATTGTTCAGGGATAACCAGACATGTTCATCATGTCTATCGCCATCATCATGGTGATGAACATGATGTTTGTGATGGTCATGACCGTCAACAGGTTCTTCTTCAAGCAGCGTTATGCCCGGGATAGCTATCAATGCAATGAGGACAGGTTTTTTCCCGGAGATTCTGTCAATAGCGTCTTTGACCCATTTATCAGAAGGTCCTCCGACAGTGATGACAATATCTGCTTGGGAAATCCTGGCAATATCTTCTGCTGTAGGTTGGTAATTATGCAGGTCTACGCCATTGGCAATCAGCAGGCTTGATTGGATATGCGGGTTGTCTTTGCCGATAATCTGATTGACCCAGTCATAGGCAGGGTAGATTGTACTGACAATCTTGATTGCTTGTTGTACAGAAGCGGGCGGAGACTTTTCTGTTCTTTTGTTAGGTGAGCATGCGCATATGAAGAGGCAACAGGCAATTGCCAATATACCCGTCCAAAATGTTTTCTTCCGAAATATTTTAACCATGATGACATCCTTTTTCTGGTAAGGAGACTGTTCCAGAATGACAGTGGTTGCACAGACCATAAAAGACGGTCCGCGCCGGGTCTAAGGAAAATTGATGTGAATGGCTTAAGTGGCTGGACAAAGCCTCAATTTCCTTGCAAGTAAGATGGATGAGAATGCCGCAATGCTCACATTTGCAGTGAAAGCAATGGACATGCCTATCTGCGTGTGCTTCCCCCAGAAATTCATAGCAATAGCCCTGATTGCCATCAATCGTATACCGCGCAACCAATCCATCTTTCAGCATACGGTCAAGGTGGCGGTAGATGGTGGCAGTAGACAGTTTGGTTCCAGCCCTGCGGAAATGTTCACGGATATCTGTCGCCGTGACATGACGTGTATTTGTGGACTTCATGTAATCCAACATCTGCAAGAACTGTCTTGTCTGGTAAGTGGAACGGGAAACCATGCAAAGCAACCTTTAATTTGAGAATGATTCTCATATTACACCAAGTCGAAGCTGCGAATCAACGGTTTGGAGGTTGGTTTTCAGCGGGAGGAAGCTTGTCTATCCAGTTGTCAGACGTTTCCGGTCAGGCAACATCATTTTCAATATCACGGATTTTCCTGGCAGGCAGGCCGCCTACGATACAGTTGTCAGGGACATCTTTGGTTACAACGGCACCTGCGGCAACGATGACATTGTTGCCGATAGTGACACCGGGAAGGATGGTGACATTGCCGCCAATCCAGACATCATTGCTGATGCTGACAGGTTTGGCGATGCCGAGGTGTTTGCGTCTTCCTGAAGGTTCAATGGGGTGTCCTACGGTAGTTATCAGCGTATTCGGCCCAATCATGACATAGTCGCCTATCGTGACAGGCATGATGTCAAGTATCGTGACATTGAAGTTGGTCAGAAAATCCCTGCCTGCCCGAATGTTCAAGCCATTGTCACAGTTGAAACCGGTGACAATCGTCGGATTTTCTCCGATTGCACCGAAAAGTTCCTGGATGATGGGTTTCCGTGCGGCTTCATCAGTCATGGGAATCGCATTCAATCTGGCACAAAGCCCGATCGCTCGCAGTTTCCGGCCATTGACACCTTCATCCCAGAAATCATAAGGAAGACCGGCATCCAGTTTTTCGAGTTCAGTCATCATGTTCAATCCTTGACAGGTTTTGGCGGTTCATCGTTTGAAAATATCAAAGGCATTATCCAGGTTGTAGGATGGTGCCTGTGTCAGGGTAGATTCGACAGCAGGGTCAGCCTGACAGACGGTGATGAGCAGGCCGTCATCCTTTTGCAAAGTCTTCCAGGTGAAACGGCTGTCAGAAAGACAGTTGGTCTGCCAGAACAGGTCATCGTGGATACCGCCATGCTTGCTGGAAAGCAGTTTGTAACAGGCTTCTTTCCGTGTCCAAAGCTCATAATAGCTTCGATGCCATTCATCGGCAGGTTGGGAGAACAGCCACTGGTTTTCATGGGCGTTGAAAGCAGCTTCCGCCGGTATTGCAATTTCACGTTCTGTGTCCACAACCTCAATATCCAGACCTGTCAGACGTGAACGGCTGATGGCGCAGGCAGCGTAGTCATAACGGTAGGCAAGGCTGTAATAGGGCGGATCAGTTAATGGTGACATGGTTCGCAACTGCGGCGTGTTGCTCCGGCGTTCAATCAATGCAAGTTCGTGTATTGGTTGAGCCAACAATCTGGAAAAGGCATATTTGGTCAGCAGCCGACCAACGACAAATTGAGTTCGGCGTTGTTTACGGCTGAGTTCACTATAGCGGATGACAGAACTTTCATGCAGGATGTTGACAATGTCTTCAGGCATCAGCATCGGCAGTTTCTGCATATCCAGCAACCAGAGGGAGCAATCGGGCAGGATGTCCTGTTTCTGGACAATGGTGTTAAGGATTTCTGGAGAGAAAGAAGAATCAGACATACTGTTGGGATTCCGTCAGGTTGAGAGGTTCTGAAAATCTTTATTTTAATGGATGATGATTGCCAATCAGCGGAAGGATTGCCTGGAAATACCATCTTTCAAAGGGTTAGGCTATGATGGATGGAAGTGCTCTGACCGGAAAGGAACCATCGTGAAAAGTCATTTGCCATCTGTTATCACCGCTTCTGCATTGGTGCTGTCATTGGTGTCTGGTATGCCTGTTGCTCGAGCAGCGCCCGATGAGAGCATCATTTCTGTGGATTCAGCGACTGCCCGTCAGTCATTTGAACAATCCCTGATGAAAGCAGAAAGGGGAGATGCACAAGCACAGTACGATGTCGCTCGTTCTTATCAGACAGGGATGGGTGTGGTGCCAGATAGTGCCAAGGCAGTGGAATGGCTGAACAAAGCAGCAGAGCAGGGACTTGTTGCGGCGGAAACCTCATTGGGCAGTGCTTATGATGCGGGAATGGGGGTGCCTCTGAGCAATCAGAAGGCTGTTTATTGGTGGCAGAGAGCGGCAAGGCACGGCAGTGACTATGCGCTGAGGTGTCTGGGCTATGCTTATATTGAAGGCCGGGGTGTTGCACAGAACAATCTGCATGCTTATGTGGTCTGGAAACAGCTGCCATCGGGTGATGCGGAAGCGGAATCCGTGTTGCAGGCGCTTCGCAAAAACCTGTCAGCGGAAGAAATCACAAAAGGAGATGAGCTGACTTTGGATGACGTGTTCAACAGTCAATGACAGGATTGGCTGCTAGGCAATGAAAGATCCTTTGATAGGACAGGTATCAGGCATGTCAGCCAAAGACAAGGCCGCTGCCGAACCAGCAGAAACTGGCGATGACGATGATGGCAGTCAGGTTGAGCCAGAAACCGGCATGGATCATTTCACCAATGCGGATATGTCCAGTACTGAAGACGATAGCGTTTGGCGGTGTGGCGACTGGCATCATGAAAGCGGCGGAGGCTCCGAATGTGGTTGCCAGTAGCAGGATTTCCGGTGCAATGCCAATAGGGGCAGCGGCCACGGAAAGCAAAGGGATCATGGTCGCAGCCAGAGCGGTGTTGGATGTGATTTCGGTTGCGAAGACCACCAGTGCAGTAATACCCAGGATGACGATAAAGCCCGGCATCCCTGCCAATGCTGCCGCTTGAGCACTCAACAGGCCGTCACAGCCAGTCTTTGAGATGGCGGATGCCATCGAAAGGCCGCCGCCGAACAGCAGCAGCAGTCCCAAAGGCAGCTGTCGACAGTGTTCCCAGGTCAAGGTGCGTTGGTTCATCTTGAGGTTTAATGGCATGAGGAACAGCAGCAGTCCGCCGAAGATGGCGATGGAAGCATCTGAAATCCCTGCAAAAGGACGTGTCCCATCAGACAGGGCAATCATCTTGATATAAGGACTGGTAATCCAGAGGATGACAGTAAGCAGGAAGATGCCCAGTACCAGTTTTTCACCGCGTGACATCGCGCCCATCTTCCGGATTTCGCTGTTGATCCATTCACGACCGCCAGGAATTTCCTCAATCTGGTCACGGTACAGGATTTTGTTAAGCAGGAACCAGGTCAGCGGTAGCATAACCAGTATCAGCGGCAGTCCCAGTTTCATCCAATCCAGCACTGAAACTTCGATGTTGTAGGTATGTTCCATGAACCGGACGAAAATCCCGTTGGGCGGGGAACCGAGCACCGTACCCATGCCACCGATACTGGCACCATAAGCGACACACAACAGCATACAGATGGCGAAATTGTGTTCCTTGCGGTTGGAACGCATCCCACCATGACATTCAGTATGGAACAGGCGCAGGACTGCCGAAACAATCGGTACCATCATCGCAGCGGTTGCCGTATTGGAAACCCACATTGCCAGCAGGGCGGTTGCAATCATCATTCCAGCGCTGATCTGCTTGGGCTTGGTGCCCATGATGCGGATGGTGTACAGTGCAAGACGGCGGTCAAGGTTCCAGCGCTGGATACCGGCAGCCAGCAGGAAACCGCCTAGGAACAGGAAAATGGTGCTGCTCCCATAGGGAATACAGGTATCTTTCAGGGAAGCAACACCCAATATGGGGAAGACAGCGATGGGAATGATCGCCGTGGCAGCAATAGGGATGGCTTCTGTGAACCAATAAATCCCCATCAGGACAACGATTGCGAGACAGGCTTTTGCCGCATGGCTGAACGGAATGGTTTCGCCAGTTGCATTGGTATAGGTGTCAGGCAGTATGAAATAGACAACTATCGCGATGAGTGGGCCAATGACCAATGCGGAATACCTGAGGCTGCGGAAAAACCGCCCGATCCTGCCAGACATCGGATTGAAACCTCTCCGTATCACAAAAAATCTCCCATACTCGACCGGACTGTTACCGTTCTTAATGTATCCAACTTTGGTGGTGCTTGAGCCTTGAGATGCCAATATTCCATTTTACTACAGTCAAGGCTTCGCAGGCACTACTGGGAGCCCATAGGCAACCGGTTTCCATGGATGAGACAAATGGGAGAAAGGTGGGATGGGTGTTCAGCCGTATTGAGTGCCAGACTGATGTCATTGCTGGGAGAAACGGTGTCATAGGAGCATATAATATTCTTAATGGGACTGCTGTTTCAGATGGAATCGGGAGAAAGATGGATGGGGAAATGAATCGCTTTATTAAAGGGCTGTTGCTGTCCATCATTGCTCATCTGGTGATTGTCGGGGTGCTCTGCCTGTTGCAATGGGCAGATAAGTCTAAGGATGACCTGTTGGAAGTCGAGTTGATGGCTGCCGGTTCCCATTGGGGCAAAGGAAAGGATACAGCAGGTGGCGGTTCCCCTCATTCCGGCAACAATGACATTGCCGCTGCGCCAGTCAGTCAGCCGGTTGCTTTACAGGATTCCCACCAAACAGGACATCCTGAGACGGTTCTGCCTGGAGAAAATCAATCAGCGGATGAGAAAACGCCTGCTGGCAATGGCTTGTCAGATGGGGTGGCGCAAGGTTCCGGCAAGGGCAGTAGGACAGGTTTTGGGATGGGTTCTGGCAGCGGCCAGGGAGAGGGTTCAGGGGGTAATGGCGGTGTCAGTCACTATATCACTGCCAATTACAGTTATATCCTCGCCCATATCCAACGGCAGGTGGTCTATCCCCAGCAGGCAAGGATGATGGGGATTTCAGGTAAAGCCGTCTATTCGTTCATCATTCGGCAGGATGGACATATCGACAGCCTTTCACTGGTCAGCAGTGCGGGATTTAATGCATTGGATGCCGCAGGGTTGAAAGCTATCCAAAAGTCAGCTCCTTTCCCATCACCGCCAGCACCAGCCCGTATCAAGGTACCGATTGTTTTCGCATTGCAATAAGACGGTTATATCCAGTTGAAGAATTAGCATCGGGGGATTCGGTCATCGTCCAGGTCATCTTCTGCATACCACCAGGCATGCTGCGATACTGTTGCCCAGCTGCCGCCGTGGCGGTAGATGAACCGGATGCCATGCTGTCTGCAGAAATTCACAAATTCCAGCCGTTCCATGCTGCCAAGCAGCCAGAGCAGTCCGCCTTGTGAACGTTTGTCGTAATACCGGAGTCCGGCTGCCTTGATGAGTTCCACGACATCGACCTTGGATGCACGAGCGGCTTTCCGTGCGGCTTCCAGCTTGAGTTGTGTGAATGCGCGGATATCCGGTTTTTCTTTCCGTTTCATGATCTAAAATGAAAAAAGGTCTTTTGCTGTTCTACGAAACCATCCTTGTCAGGAAGCAAGCAAGACAGCCTATGGTACAGCAGGATGCAGAACCAGTTCCGTGATTTCAGAAGGTTTTCCTAAACGGAGTGGAAAACCGTTCCATAATCCTGCGCCATTGCTGACATACAGCTGCATGCCGTTGACATTGTAAAGACCGGAGACATACCCATCGTTAAATGCTTGGTTCAGCCAGTGGATGCCAAGCACCTGGCCGCCATGAGTATGACCTGAGAGCTGCAAGTCGGCACCGGCTGCGGCATTGGCATCGGAACCTTTCGGCTGATGGGCAAGCAGGATGACAGGCACGCCTTCTGGCTTGCCAGCCAAGGCTTTCTGAATATCCGGTTCTGGCAATCCGAAACGGGCGGCAGTTCTGTCAGTTGTACCGGCAAGTACAATCTGATTACCCTTGTCTTCAAGGATGACATGCTCATTCTTCAGGATACGCAGCCCCATGTTTTCAAAATAGCGCATCCATGCCAGATAATTCGAATAATATTCGTGGTTGCCGGTGACAACGAAGGCCCCAAGGCGCGCCTTGAGATCTTTGTAGGGGGCGACATCATTGACGCGGTTCTTGGTCAAACCGTCCACCAAGTCGCCAGTCACCACCATCAAGTCTGGTTTCAACGCATTGGCTTTGTCTACGACTACCCGGGTCCATCCTGCATCCAGCAGACGACAGGCATGCAGGTCAGTCAGTTGAACAATGCGGAAACCATCCAGTTCCTTCGGCAGGTGGCGCACCTTGACATGCACCTGCTTTACATCGGGTATCTTGATGCCTTGCCAGGTGCCGATGGCTGATAGCACAATGGCAAGAAAGCACAGCCCGACATTCCAACGCCAGCCCAACTTCAATGACTGGGCAGTGAGGCCAAGCCTGCCGGTTGCCCAGAGTATCATGGCAGCAATATCCTTGAGGATTAGGAAACAGAGCAGCAGGATGAAAGCACCGGTTGCCCAGCCTGCCAGCACCAACACCCCTTTGGGCATCTCAGGGGATGCCCAGCCGCCGAACAGGTTGGTGATCAGTCCCCACTGCGAAATCAGCAGGATGATCAGGGCGATGACAATCTTCCAGACCCTGCCGATAGGCAGGGTTGGTACGAAACGCCAGATGACAAGCGCCGCAAACAAGGCAGGGGCGAGATGGAACATATGGGGAAATCTGTCAAGTCAATTTGCTGGCAATCATAATGGATAGCATGGTCAAGGTGTCATCCTTGTTACGCAATCTTACGGTTTTTGGGAAGGCTTATTGCCCCAAATACTGATCGTCTGACACTTTTTCCAACCATTCCACATTCTTGCCGTTGGCATCATAACCTGTGATGGCGATATGGATCATCGCACTGTCTGGTGCAGCGCCATGCCAGTGTTTGATACCGGCAGGGCATTGGACGACATCGCCAGGATTCAGTTCAGTAACCTTGCCGCCCTCATACCCAGTCAAACCTTTGCCTGCTGTCACAATCAAGGTCTGGCCAGCAGGATGGATATGCCATGCAGTACGGGCACCAGACTGGAAAGTCACTGAAGCGCCTGAAGCAGACAGATCAGCCGTCTTGTCAAACAGCATCGTGACTGCTACTTTGCCGGTGAACTACGCTTCAGGACCGTCAAAGGATTGATGGGAGCTGTTCGTCAAGACAGTCCGGGCAGTCGGCTGTACTGGGGAATCAGCATGGGCAATGCCCAGCAATACCAGGGAAAACAGTGCAGCGGTCAACTGTTTTTTCATCTTCATGGGGTTCCTTTCTTTTGAGGTTGTCCAATATCAATGGTTTTGATGATTCGGGCAGGGACACCGCCAACGACCGTATTGGGCGGGACATCTTTTGTAACAACAGCACTCGCAGCAATAATAGCACCATCCCCGATGGTGGTTATTGCCGACAATCGTCACATTGGCACCAATCGTGAAAGGAGGGACACCCCCTTACATTCCACCTAACATTTATTATGATTTCGCTCTGTTATACAAGGTGGTTGAAAAACAGCCTTAAAATTCACCTTTTATCCCTTATCAGAATATTCATAGCAGTACCGCCAAAGCTGACCACAAACCGTACATACAAAAAATCCCTCTGACTTATCATCAGGGGGATTTCTTCTTTATATGGCTGTCTTTTCAGTGGTTACAGGTCAAACAATATCTGTAAATCTGGATGGCAGTCTTCTTCATTCCAAAACAGATTTTCTTTAGAAAAGACCTCTTCTTCCGAATAATCACTTAATGATGTTGGGAAATGTATTTCTGTTAAATTTGAACATCCACGAAAACAACCTGAAAATCCGTTATATATCATCACATATTCACTTAAAGCAGGAAAATAAACAGATTGCAATCCTGTACATCCATCGAAAGCATTATACATTCCATTTACGCCAATAGTGGTTAGTTTTGGAAATGAAACAGAAGTTAATTTGGTATTACCAGAAAAAAAGTCATATAACAGCCCA
>CAVERB010000047.1:0-11721 GCA_963618105.1 Oxalobacter sp.
GTCCAGGCGCAGTCCACTCCGGATGGTGTTATCAATGCCATCAAGCAGAGTGTGCTTTCTGCTGCCAGCAATTCGCCGAAAGGGCTGTCTGCAGGACAGATTAACAGTCTTGTTCGTAACAGTATTGCGCCTTATGTTGATTTTTCCGCAGCCGCTTCTGTTGCTTGCGGACAGTATTGGTATCAGGCAACCGACAGCCAGAAGAGCCGTATCACGGCTGAGTTCAAGGAACTGTTGATCCGTTCTTATTCCAAGGCTCTGGGCAAGGTCAACAGCAAGACTACCATGGATGTCTATCCTGCCCAATACAACGCCAATAATACTGCAACGGTTCCTGCCCGTATCAATAACAATGGTACAAGCACCCCATTGTTCTTCGGATTGACCAGCGCTTCTGGCAGTTGGAAGATTTTTGATGCGAATGTTGCCAATATTTGGCTGATTTCTTCTTCGTTCAAGACTCAGTTCACTGGTATTATCCGGAAGTCGGGCATTGACGGTCTGATTGCCAATCTGGCAAAGAAAAACGGTCATTGACAGTTAGAGGAGCCGCATGACGTTTACGGTGACAACTCTTGATTTCTCCAATGCCAAAGCCCTTCTTCAGGAAGGGCTTGATGCTGTTTCCCGTGGGGAAAACAAATATGACCTCAGTGCCTTGAAACAGGTAGATTCTGCCAGCGTTGCCGTCATGCTGGCATGGCAACGCGCTGCCATCAGGTCGGGCAGGCGGCTCTGTTTCCTGAATGTCCCTCATAGCCTGGTTAGTCTTGCTGATCTTTATGGTGTGACGGAGTTGTTGGGTCTGGCCGGATATGCCGCAGTTTCCTGAATACCGCCTTTGGGTTGCTTTTCTCTTCCATGTCCATAAACATTGTCAAGTTCTGCATAAATTGGGTGATCATGCCGATAGCTTTCCTGTTACGAGTGTTTTGTGTCATTCATTTTCTGTCAGGATTCTGTCAGCAGTTATCAGCTTTCGATCCGTTTTTTTACTTGGCGGATGGTTTCCGGTATGGTTTTTTGAGCTATTCAGATGTCAATCCGTGGGCAAGTTTGATGATAGTCAGCATATTTTTTTGCTTTTTTGCGATATTCACCTTACATTTATTGCGGAAAGGTTATAAATTGTGTTTTTAACCTTTTTCGATGCATTCATCAATCGAAATTCATAAATGGACAAATTGATTATTCATGGTGGAAGACGCCTGAATGGCGAGATTCCGATCTCCGGTGCGAAAAATGCCGCACTGCCTATCCTGTGTACAGGTTTATTGACTGCTGATGATGTTGTTTTAACCAATGTTCCCCATCTGAAAGATGTGCAGACCATGCTGGATCTGTTGCAGCAGATGGGGGCTTCCATCAGGCAGGAAGGCAACAGGCTGGTGCTCAACGGCAGAAACGTCAATCAGTTCGATGCACCGTATGAACTGGTCAAGACCATGCGGGCAGCTATCCTGGTTCTTTGCCCCTTGGTAGCCCGTTTCGGGGAAGCGAGGGTTTCCCTGCCAGGCGGTTGCGCTATCGGTTCCCGTCCTGTCGAGCAGCATATCAAGGGTCTGCGGGCGATGGGGGCTGAAGTCGAGATCAAGGGAGGGTATATCTATGCCCGGGCAAAGCGCCTGAAAGGAACCCGTATTGTCACCGATATGATTACCGTGACAGGCACTGAAAACCTGCTGATGGCGGCGGTGCTTGCTGAAGGGGAAACCGTTATCAAGAATGCCGCACGGGAACCAGAGGTTGCTGACTTGGCGCATCTGCTGGTGAAAATGGGTGCGAAAATTGAGGGTATTGGTACTGACCAGCTGGTTATTCATGGCGTAAAGAGCCTGCATGGTGCGACCCATCATGTGATTCCAGACCGTATTGAAACCGGAACTTTCCTTTGTGCTGTTGCTGCTACCGGAGGGGATGTTCTTCTGACAAACACCTGTGACAATATCCTTGATGTTGCGTTGCAGAAGATTCGTGAGATGGGAGCTGTGTTGACATGCTGTGGTGATTCAATCCGTATCCAGATGGACCAGCGCCCCAGAGGGGTCAGTTTCCGGACGACCGAATATCCAGGGTTCCCGACCGATATGCAGGCGCAGTTTATGGCAGTCAACTGTCTTGCCGTTGAATCTAGTCATGTCGTTGAAACGATCTTTGAAAACCGTTTCATGCATGTCCAGGAGCTGAATCGCCTGGGGGCGCGAATCAGGACTGAGGGCAATACTGCTTTCGTTATAGGAGTTGACAGGCTTGTAGGGGCGCCTGTCATGGCGACAGACCTGCGGGCATCTGCTTCCCTGGTCATTGCAGGGCTTGCTGCCCAAGGAGAGACGCATGTCAACCGTATCTATCATCTGGACCGTGGTTATGATCAGATGGAAGTAAAACTGGCAGCGGTCGGCGCTGACATCAGAAGAGTCAATGTAGAATGAGCGAGCAAGAAACAAAAGCAGGAAACAGTCAGCAGGAACTCGTCCTTGCTCTATCCAAAGGGCGTATTTTCGATGAGACGATCCCTTTGCTGAAAGCAGCAGGTATTGAGGTACTGGAAGATCCTGAAACTTCCAGAAAACTCATTCTGCCGACCAACCAGCCGAAGGTCAGGGTCATCATTGTCCGTGCTACAGATGTGCCGACCTATGTGCAGTACGGCGCGGCGGATTTTGGTGTTGCTGGCAAAGATGTCCTTCAGGAAAGCGGCGCAACAGGACTTTACCAGCCGATAGACCTGCAGATTGCGCGGTGTCATCTGGCAGTGGCAGTCAGGAAAGGGTTTGATTATGAAGCAGCTGTCCGCAGCGGTGCCCGGCTGCGTGTCGCCAGTAAATATGTTCATGCAGCACGTGAGCATTTTGCGAAGAAAGGGCTGCATGTTGATATCATCAAGCTGTATGGCTCAATGGAGCTGGCGCCGCTCGTCGGTCTGTCGGATGTTATTGTTGACCTGGTCAGTACGGGCAATACGCTGAAGGCCAATAATCTTGTTGAAGTTGAGCGTATCCAGGAAATCACTTCACGCCTTGTGGTCAACCAGGCATCCCTGAAGCTGAAACGTAAGGAAATGCAGCCGATTCTTGATGCGTTTAAGCGGGCATCTGCTGCACAGGAAGAAGATAAGAATTGAAAGGGGGAGGAAATGTCCCTGACACTCCGTAGGCTGAGGACATCACAGCCTGATTTCAAAGCCAGCCTTGCCAATGTGCTGGCTTTTGAGAAAAAAACCGATGAATCCATCAATACGATTGTTGCCGGTATCTTGGAAGATGTGCGGGTCAATGGCGATAAGGCGGTGCTTGAATATTCCAATCGCTTTGATCGTCTTGGTATCAGTGATGTCAGAGCGCTTGAGATTTCTTTGGAAGAATGCCGAACAGCATTGGTTTCCCTGACACCTGAACGTCGCAGTGCCTTGCAGGTTGCCGCAGATCGTATCCGTAAATACCATGAATACCAGAAAGCTTCCTGTGGGACAGAAGGCTTTTCTTTTACTGATGAGATGGGTAATCAGTTGGGGCAGAAGGTTACGCCATTGGACAGTGTTGGCATTTATGTGCCAGGCGGTAAGGCGGCATATCCTTCTTCTGTCTTGATGAATGCGATTCCTGCGCAAGTCGCGGGTGTCAAGGAGATTGTCATGGCAGTGCCAACCCCTGATGGGGTACGCAATGAACTGGTGCTGGCTGCCGCGGCGATTTCTGGTGTGACTCGGGTCTTTACGGTGGGTGGCGCGCAGGCGGTTGCTGCGCTTGCCTATGGGACAGAGACAATTCCTCATGTTGACAAGATTGTTGGACCTGGCAATGCTTTTGTGGCGGAGGCGAAACGCCGTGTCTTCGGTACGGTTGGTATTGATATGATTGCCGGTCCATCCGAAATCCTGGTCATTTGTGATGGTTCTACGGAGCCAGACTGGATTGCCATGGATCTTTTCTCCCAGGCAGAGCATGATGAACTGGCGCAGTCCATTCTCATCACACCGGATGTTGCCTATATGGATAAGGTTGAGGCAAGCATCAATAAACTGTTGCCAAGCCGTCTGCGTAAGGACATCATCACCAAATCCCTTTCATCCCGTGGTGCAATGATATTGGTCCGGGATATGGAGGAAGCCTGCGAGATTGCCAACCAGATTGCACCGGAACATTTGGAGATTTCAGCGGAGAACCCTGAAAAATGGGGAGAGCTCTGCTATCATGTCGGCTCTATCTTTCTGGGGCGTTATACTTGTGAATCGCTGGGTGATTACTGTGCAGGAGCAAACCATGTTCTGCCGACATCCAGAACAGCCCGTTTTTCTTCTCCATTGGGGGTTTATGATTTCCAGAAACGCTCTGCCCTGATCTGGGCGAGTGCAGAAGGTTCCCAGGAGCTTGGGAAGATTGCGGTTGAACTGGCGACAGGCGAGGGGCTTGAGGCACATGCCAGCAGTGCAGCGTTCCGTCTCAGGAAATAAACGGAGAAATGGATTGTCTGTTATGGAAAAGCTGATTGAGAAAGTTATCCGTCCAGATGTCCGGGAGATGTCTGCTTATGCGGTGCAGCGTGCGGAGGGATTCATCAAGCTTGATGCCATGGAGAATCCTTATACTCTGCCAGACAGTCTCAAGGTAGCATTAGCACAGCGCCTTTCACAGGTTGCCTTGAACCGTTATCCGGTTCCGCTTTATACGGAGCTTAAGGCGAAGATATGCCAGAAGATGGGCATTCCTGAAGGGTTTGATGTCATGCTGGGCAATGGTTCGGATGAATTGATCGCCATTGTGACCATGGCATGCGCTTCCAAGGAAAAACGCGCAAAAATGCTGGTGCCGGTGCCGAGTTTCGTCATGTATGCGTTTGATGCCCAGTTGGCAGGAATGGATTGCATCAGTGTGGATCTTAAGAATGACCTGATGCTTGATGTCGATGCGATGCTGGCAGCTATCGAAACCCATCAGCCAACGCTGGTTTTTCTGGCGATACCACATAATCCGACTGGCAGGCTGTTTGAAGAAACCGATATCCTGCGTATCTTGGATGCCATGAAGGGGAAGGGGATTGTTGTCAGCGATGAAGCTTACCAGCCGTTCACGGATTTCACTATGCTGCCACATCTCAAGACGTATCCGAACCTGGTTGTTATGCGTACCGTTTCCAAGTTGGGACTGGCAGGCATCCGCCTGGGCTATATGACAGCGGCAAAGGAACTGCTGGTCGAATTCGATAAGGTTCGTCCCCCGTACAATGTCAATGTGTTGACTGAAGCGACCGCAGATCTGGCAATGGACAATATCGAGGTTTTCAATGCCCAGGCTGCCGCCATCCGTGCGGAGCGGACGAGACTGGCTGGCGAGTTGGCATCATTACCAGGTGTTGAGGTCTTTCCTTCGCAGGCAAATATCCAACTGATTCGTGTGAAAAATGCCGATGCAGTCTTCGATGGACTTGTCGCACGGGGAATATTGATTAAAAATGTTAGTAGGCAACATCCATTGTTGAAAGACTGCCTGCGTATTACTGTCAGCACGCCTGATGAGAACAACCAATTTCTGGAGGCTTTCAAGGCTAGTCTGGCAAATAGCTGAACGGATAGATGCTTATGACCCGAACTGCTGAAATTGTCCGGAACACCAATGAAACCAGAATCCGGATTGCTATTGACCTTGATGGCGTCGGAAACAGTAGCCTGACAACTGGAATCCCGTTTTTGGATCATATGCTTGACCAGATCGCTCGTCATGGCCTGGTTGATCTCTTGGTCCAGGCGGAAGGAGATCTTGAGATTGATGACCATCATACCGTCGAAGACATCGGTATTTCCTTGGGACAGGCGCTTGCCAAGGCTATCGGTGACAAGAAAGGTATCCGCCGTTATGGACATGCCTATGTGCCGCTGGATGAGGCGCTTTCCCGTGTTGTCATTGATTTTTCTGGCCGTCCTTACCTTGAATTTCATGCGGATTTTGCCCGTCAGATGACTGGTCAGTTCGATTTGGATCTTGTCCGCGAGTTTTTCCAGGGATTCGTCAATCATGCCGCTGTTTCCCTGCATATTGACAATCTGCGCGGCGACAATGCCCATCATCAGTGTGAAACCATTTTTAAGGCTTTTGGACGGGCATTGCGTATGGCGGCAGAATCTGATCCGCGGGCAGCGGGTGTTGTCCCATCCACGAAAGGAATGCTGTAACCTGTACCATGTCCCCGTTTTAGAAGGTTGGCTTTATGCAGAAGATCATCGTAGTCGATTATGGCATGGGTAATCTCCGTTCTGTGGCACAAGCGTTGCGGGCAGTGGCACCGGAAGATGATGTCCGTATTTCTAGTGTGGCTGCTGATATTGATGATGCTGACCGTATTGTCTTGCCTGGACAAGGGGCGATTCCTGACTGTATGGCTTCTTTGGAGAAATCCGGTCTGAAGCAGGCACTGATGCGTGCGGCAGGGAAAAAGCCGGTTTTTGGTGTCTGTGTCGGGGAACAGATGCTTTTTGACTGGAGCGAAGAGGGGAATACTCCTGGGCTTGGCTTGATTCCAGGCAAGGTTGTTCGTTTCAGGTTGGATGGACAGGTTCAGCCAGATGGTTCCCGTTACAAAGTGCCTCAGATGGGGTGGAACCAGGTTACCCAGCATATTGACCATCCGCTTTGGCAGGGGATTGAGGACAACAGCTTCTTTTACTTTGTACATAGTTTCTATGCTGTGCCTGTCAGGGACAGCAATATTGCTGGGACCACAGAATATGGTGTGCCGTTCTGCAGTGCAGTTGCAAGTGACAACATTTTTGCCACTCAGTTCCATCCAGAGAAAAGTGCTTCAGTAGGTTTGCAGCTTTACCAGAATTTCCTGCACTGGGATCCTTGATGGCTGAACGGAGATTGTTTAACAGGATTTGATAGGAGTTATTGGTATGCTTCTTATTCCCGCTGTTGATATGAAAGACGGTGCCTGTGTCCGCCTGAAACAGGGTGATATGGCACAAGCGACGGTGTTCTCAAACGATCCTGCTGAGATGGCGCTTCACTGGCTCAACCAAGGAGGGCGCCGTTTGCATTTGGTGGATCTTAACGGTGCTTTTGCGGGGAAACCGGTCAATGAGCAGCCGATCAGGAGCATTATCAAGGCTACCCAGCAGTTTTCTGCAGAAAAAGGTGTTGAAATTCCGATTGAACTGGGAGGCGGTATTCGTGATCTGCATACTATTGAGCATTACCTTTTCAATGGCATCTCTTATATCATCATCGGTACGGCGGCGGTCAAGAATCCTTCGTTCCTCCAGGAAGCTTGCAAGCTCTTTCCCGGGCAGATTCTTGTCAGTCTTGATGCGAAGGAAGGGGATGTCGCCATTGATGGCTGGAGCAAGCTGACGGGAATCAATGTCATTGACCTTGCCAAGCGGTATGAGGATTACGGTGTCAACAGCATTATCTACACCGATATCGGTCGTGATGGTATGGGGGCAGGGATCAATATTGATGCAACAGTCAAGCTGGCGAATGCAGTCAGTATGCCGATTATTGCTTCAGGAGGGCTGCATGACCTTGATGATGTGAAACGTCTCTGTGAGGTTGAAGATCAAGGTGTTTCAGGTGTCATCTGCGGTCGGGCTATTTATGTCGGGACATTGGATCTGAAAGAAGGTCAGGAGCTGGCGGATACTCTTCGCGTCGGGAAATAATAAGGTTGGAAGATTGGCTATGCTGACCAAACGGATTATTCCATGTCTGGATGTCACGGCAGGACGGGTTGTCAAGGGAGTCAATTTCGTCGAATTGAAGGATGCAGGCGATCCTGTGGAAATTGCCCGTCGTTACAATGACCAGGGTGCTGATGAGATCGCTTTCCTGGACATCACGGCTTCCAGTGACAAGCGTGACATCATCCTGCATATCATTGAGTCGGTTTCTTCTCAGGTGTTCATTCCGCTGACTGTCGGAGGGGGTGTTCGTACAGTTGAAGATGTGCGCCGTCTGCTGAATGCCGGTGCCGACAAGGTCAGTATCAATACTTCTGCAGTTACCAATCCACAATTGGTTGCTGATGCTTCCAGCCGTTATGGTTCCCAGTGCATCGTTGTTGCAATTGACGCAAAACAGACAGGGCCAGATCGTTGGGAAGTCTTTACCCATGGTGGACGCAATGCCACGGGGCTTGAAGTGGCTTCCTGGGCGGAAAAGATGGAACAGCTTGGTGCTGGTGAGATTCTGCTGACCAGTATGGATCGTGATGGCACCAAAAGTGGTTTTGACCTTGATTTGACACGGCGCATTTCTGATGCCATTAATATTCCTGTCATTGCATCAGGTGGGGTCGGGAACCTGCAGCACATGGCAGATGGAGTGCTTGAGGGACATGCTGATGCTGTCCTTGCCGCCAGTATTTTCCATTACGGCACGTACACCATAGCTGAAGCCAAACAGTATATGGCAGAAAGGAACATCCCCGTACGCTTATGAAAAATACCGGCTGGCTTGATGTTATCAAATGGGATGAGAATGGCTTGATGCCTGCCATTGCGCAGGATGCCAGGACCAAGGATATCCTTATGCTGGCATGGGTCAATCGTGAGGCGCTTGCGGAAACCTTGGCCTCTGGCAATGCAGTTTACTGGAGCCGGTCCCGTGGCAGGCTCTGGCGAAAAGGAGAGGAGTCTGGCCATGTCCAGAAAATCGTGAATATCCGTCTGGACTGTGATAATGATGCCTTGGTCTATCTGGTTGAACAGACGGGGCTGGCATGCCATACTGGCCGCCGTTCCTGTTTCTTCCAACAGCTCAGGACGGATGGCGATGGGGCGCATTGGGAGGCTGTTGAGCCTGTCTTGAAGAACCCTTCGGAGATTTATAGATGACTGAGATTCTCAGACGTATTGCGGAAGTCATTGAATCTAGGAAACTGGAAAATGGCGGGAATCCTGAAAAATCCTATGTCAGCAGCCTGTTTGCCAAGGGAGATGATGCTATCCTGAAAAAGGTTGGCGAGGAAGCAACGGAAGCGGTCATGGCGGCAAAGGACATCCGTAACAATATGCCTGTTGAGAAATTAACCTATGAAGTCGCAGATTTATGGTTCCATTCCATGATCATGCTTTCCCGGTTCGGTCTTTCCTCGGAAGATGTTCTGAATGAGCTTGCGAGAAGGGAAGGACTTTCCGGTCTGGTGGAAAAGGCAAACCGGAAAAAACAAACCATGAACAATCCATAACTGGAAAGGGGACTGCTATGGCTGACTGTATTTTCTGTAAGATTGCCAATAAAGAACTGCCATCCACGGTTGTTTACGAGAATGACCGTATCATGGTGTTCCGTGATATCCATCCGGCAGCGCCGACCCACCTGCTGATAATTCCGAAACGCCATATTCCCACGCTGTCGCATTGTACAGAGGAAGATGCAGTATTACTAGGGGAAATGATGGCTTTGGTGCCAGAGCTGGCAAAACAGGAAGGCATTCAGGTCGAAGGGACTGAAAACGGTACGTCCAAGGGAGGGTTTCGTATCGTTGTCAATGCCGGTCCTGATGGTCGTCAGGATGTTTATCATCTGCATATCCATCTGATGGGGGGCTCACGTCCCTGGAAGAGTCCGAACTGAAGGCATGACCCCAGTCTGTCTTGGACAATGCCTGTTATGGTATTGCCTTTTTTATTATGGTGTCCAACCTATTTTCCATGGAAACAGAAAACATTTCGATTGACAGAAATACCATCATTCAGTTTCTTGCTGATGAATTGAAGGTACCGATGGTCCGGGATTATTGTCCAAACGGCCTTCAGGTAGAAGGGGTTTCCCGTATCAGTACGGTCGTCAGTGGCGTGACAGCTAGCCAGGCGTTGATTGACAGGGCAGTAGAGCTCAAGGCTGATACCCTGCTGGTTCACCATGGCTATTTCTGGCGAGGAGAGAATGCTGCCATCACAGGACTGAAACGGAACCGAATCAGACAGTTGCTGGCCCATGATATCAATCTGCTGGTTTACCATCTGCCGTTGGATCTGCATCCAGAAATCGGCAACAATGCACAGCTCGGAAAGATGCTTGGGCTTACACCAGAGAACCATTTTGGGGAAAATGGACTTGGCTGGTTGGGAAGGCTGGCAAATCCTGAGATTGCAACAGCCGGACTGTTTGCGGATCACGTTGAGAAGGTCCTTGGACGTAAACCTCTGCTGGTTGGTGATCCTTTCCTTCCATTGGACAGGATTGGTTGGTGCAGTGGTGCTGCGCAAGACATGATTGCAGATGCTGTCAATGCTGGTGCTTCCCTCTATCTTTCCGGTGAGATTTCTGAACAGACGGTCCATGAAGCTCGTGAGAACGGCATTGTTTACCTCGCCTGCGGACATCATGCTACAGAACGCTATGGTATTCAGGCATTGGGCAATCTGTTGGCGGCAAAATATGGCTTGAGGCATACTTTCGTTGATATTGACAATCCGGCATAGTTGATTGGGGTTTTGTTTACCGATGAAAAGTCCTCTTTAAAAGCCTTTTTCAGTCATTTATAATGCATTCTTGCGGGATTATCTGCTGGAAATGAAGCAGTCCCTTCTTTCTATATATCCAGGCTACCTTAGAGGAAACCATATCATGATGGAACTTTATTCTTCTGCGACTTGTCCGTTTTCACACCGTTGCCGCTTTGTTCTGTGCGAGAAAGGCGGTATGGATTATGAGGTCAAGGAAGTCGATCTTTTCAATAAACCTGAAGAAATTTCAGCCATGAACCCCTATGGACAGGTGCCTATTCTAGTGGAGCGTGATCTGATCCTTTATGAATCCAATATCATCAATGAGTATATTGATGAACGTTTCCCGCATCCGCAGCTGATGCCGGCTGATCCCCAGACACGTGCAAAGGCACGATTGATGCTTTTCAATCTTGAAAAGCTTTTTTTCGGACATGTTGATACCCTTGAAAATGACAGGTCTGAAAATGCAGCAGCGGCTCAGGAAAAGGCCTGTGTAGAAATCCGGGAGAACCTGACGATGCTTTCCGGCCATCTACAGCGTTCAAAATATTTGATGGGAGATGAACTGACGATGCCGGATGTTGCTCTGGCACCATTGCTTTGGCGCTTACAGCACTATGGCATCGAATTGCCCAAATCTGCAGCAGTTGTTGAGAAATATGCCCAGATGGTCTTTGCCCGTCCGGCGTTCATCGAATCTCTGACAGCTCAGGAAAAGATCATGCGTCGTTGATAATAGGAGGAAGTCGTGGCAGTCGAAATCCCATTCAAACCTTATCTGATCCGTGCCTTTTACGAATGGACGGTTGATAATGGACAGACTCCTTACATTGTTGCCAAGCCGGGGGCCTATGCTCGGGTTCCCCGCCAGTATGTCAAAGATGGGCATATTGTCTTGGACATCAGCGCAGAAGCGACATCTGGTCTTCATATGGATAATGAAGGCATCAGCTTCAAGGCTCGCTTTGATGGCAAGTCCATGGATGTTTACCTGCCTGTTGAAAACATTGCAGGGATTTATCCCCAAGAGCTGGGACCTGAGGAAATGATGCCGTTCGAGACATCGGAGCCTATTGTGAAACCTGCCTCCAAAGAACCTGAAAAAATTGCAAAAAAACCTGCGTTGAAGTTGGTAAAATAAGATAGAATAAATTCTTTCCATGCCGGCTTAGCTCATCAGGTAGAGCACATGATTTGTAATCATGGGGTGGCGGGTTCAAGTCCTGCAGCCGGCACCATTTTCCGTAAAATCATCTATCTCACCTCTATAT
>CAVERB010000047.1:11731-23754 GCA_963618105.1 Oxalobacter sp.
TGGGAGTTGCAAAAAAGCAACTGCATTGTATGGTTGGACCAATCATCCCGGTTCCAGCTACTAAGAGTCAGGGAAAACCGCTTTGACCAGAGAATCCTAGCTTGAGAGTATTTTCAACAACTTCACTTAAAATTGGACTAAAAATCTTAATCTAGCACTCATCTACAGGTAAAGTTATGAATAGTGATATTTTGAAAGAACGTATCAGGGTTCCTTCCCTGCGTGCAAAAGTCACCAGTGCTGATGCTGCGGCAGAATACATCACCGATGGCATGTTGGTTGGTATGAGTGGTTTTACGCTGGCAGGTGGCGGCAAGTCTGTTCCTCATGCCATTGCCCGTAAAGCACAGGCAAACCCAATGAAAATATCGCTATATACAGGCGCATCCCTGGGTAATGATGTTGACGAAGCGTTGTCCAATGCCCATGCGCTTTCCCATCGTGGACCATTCCAGACTTCCCGGACATTGCGGAATGCCATCAACCGTGGCGAACTCATGTATATTGACAGCCATTTGTCTGAAACTGCAGAAATTATCCGTCGCCGTGGCCAGCATATGGAGGTGGCGATCCTGGAAGCAGTCTCCATTACAGAAGACGGTAAGATCATTCCAACGACTTCTGTCGGCAACAATGAAATTTTTGCCCAGATGGCAGACAAGGTCATCGTGGAAATCAACCTTGCCTATTCCCTGGCGATGGAAGGGGCTCATGACATCGCCTATTTCAAACGGTTTCCTGAGGCTGAACCAATCGGTATCATGAAACCATCTGACCGTATTGGTGATATCGGTATTCAGATTCCGCTTGATAAGATTGTTGCTATTGTCATCACCGATGAGATGGATACGCCTTCTGCCAACCTGCCGCCAGATGCAGAAACTGAGCAGATTGCTGGGCATCTTATTGAATACTTCAAACGTGAGATCAGACAAGGACGTTTTACCAGCAGTCTGCGTCCGCTCCAGTCTGGCATTGGAACCATTGCGAATGCTGTCATGTCCGGCTTGCGTACGGGACCATTCGGTCACCTGACGATGTTTTCTGAAGTGTTGCAGGATTCCACCTTTGAACTCATTGATGCTGGCATGATGGATTTTGCTTCTGCAACTGCCATTACCCTGACCGATGAGATGAGCCATAAGGTTTTTGACAATTTCGGACGCTACAAGAATAATGTGGTCATCCGACCACAACGGTTTTCCAATCATCCAGGGATTGTTCAGCGTCTGGGGTTGATCACCATCAATACGGCACTTGAAGCCGATATTTATGGTCATATCAATTCCACGCATGTCATGGGAACCCATATGATGAATGGTATCGGTGGTTCTGGCGATTTCACCCACAATGCGCATACTGCTGTATTTGTCACCAAGTCTGTAGCAAAGGATGGCATCATTTCCAGTATCGTGCCAATGGTTCCTCATGTTGACCATACTGAACATGATGTGGATATTCTGGTGACTGAAGTCGGTTTGGCGGATCTGCGTGGTCTGGCTCCTCGTGAACGGGCACAGACCATCATCAATAACTGTGTGGCCGGAGAATTTAAGGATATGCTGGTTGACTATGTGAAAGAAGCCAACCGCCGTGGCGGGCAGACACCGCATGTGCTTGAAGAAGCGCTTTCCTGGCATCAGCGCTTGCTGGAAACCGGCTCAATGAAGAAACGCCGGTGAATCCGGGAAGGTTCTTGAAAGAAATGCCTGATGGAAAAAAGCCATCGGGCATTTTTTATTTCCGGGGTTGGCTGCCCTTCCGTTAATGTCGTATTGCGATGCACTTTTTTTGTTGCATTTAAGGAATATCTTGTAGAAAATGATATTTTTAGGTGAAGATAGCTGGAAATAACAGTAAATAACACGATTTTCAGTTGTTTTAATCATGGCTGTTGTTCCTGATATTGACGTTCAAAAACAACATCGGTTCTGGTATTGCGTATTCTTCCTAGGGATTTTTAAGAGTGGGTCAGACCATGGGAACAGATGGTAAACGTGAGAAATTCTCTTCCCGTTTGGGTTTCCTGCTAGTGGCGGCAGGCTGCGCAATCGGTCTTGGTAATATCTGGCGTTTTCCGCATATCACAGGGCAATGCGGCGGTGCGCTTTTTGTCTTTATTTACTTGGGCTTCCTTTTAGTGGTCGGACTGCCTTTCCTGATTATCGAGATTGCTGTTGGACGGGCATCTCGGAGATCTTTATCCAGCGCTTTTGAGGTGCTTGCCGGAGAAGGCACGAGGTGGCAATACCACAAATATTGGATGATTGCCGGCAACTATTTCCTGATGTCTTTTTATGGACTGATAACAGGGTGGCTGCTGTATTACGGCGTACGTTTTGCGACAGGCGGATTTGCTGCGGGAATTTCTGAAATGCAGGCAGGAGAGGCGTTTTCAGCCTTGCTCGCGGATCCTGTCATGATGTTCATCTGTATGCTGGCCTGTTCAGCGGTAGCTTTTTGGGTTATCGGTATGGGGATTGTCAAAGGCGTGGAACGGATTACCAAGCCTATGATGGTCCTGCTGCTGGTCATGTTGGCTGCCATGGCGCTGCATTCGTTTTTCCTGCCGGGATTCAGGGAAGGGATTGCTTACTATTTGATTCCAGACAGTGACCGTATCGAAAAGGTCGGTGTTCTCACGATTATTTTGGGAGCCATGGGACAGGCGCTCTTTACATTGAGCATCGGGATCGGGTCAATCGAGATTTTTGGCACCTATGCGGATCGAAAAAGTTCCGTGGTTTCTGAAGCGGTGTGGATTGCGGCTTTAGATACATTGGTTGCGATTCTTGCCGGTGTTGTAGTTTTCCCTGCCTGTTTTACGTTTGGGGTTGAACCTTCTTCTGGTCCTGGGCTGCTTTTCATTACCTTGAATACGGTTTTTGCCAATATATCCGGCGGAATGTTCTGGGGAGCGCTTTTTTTCTTCTTCATGTTTTTTGCTGCCATGACAACACTGATGGCAGTTTATGAGAACATTGTTTCCATGACGATGGAGCTTTTTGGAATCAGCCGACGGCGGTCAGTCATCATCAATTTTGCAGTCCTGACAGTTTTTTCAACACCTGTGTTGCTCGGCTTCAATCTGCTGGATTTCATCCATCCGATGGGAGAAGATAGTACGATCCTGGATTTGCAGGACTTCTTGGTTTCTGACAATATCCTGCCGCTTGGCGCTGTCATTTTTGTCCTTTTCGTGACAGCTCGGAATGGGATGCAATGGGATAAGTTTGTTGCGGAAGTCAATACAGGCGACGGGATAAAGCTGCCGGTCTCGTTGCTTTGGTATTTCCGTTATGTCCTGCCTGTCTTGGTGGTTGTCCTTTTGGTTGCCGGTTATTTCAACCGCTTTGGTTAAGCGATTGTTGTTTCCTGCCTTTGTCAGTTCAGGTTCTGGAAAAGGATAATGGCAATGACAACAGGTGCGATATAGCGAAAGAATGGTTTCATCAGACGGAGCCAGAGTGGATTCTTTTCTCCTGCTAGGCGTTTGGCGAACGATGACCAGATTTTCCAGCCAACCAGCAGTGATGCAGCAATGGCACAGATGGGCATTATCAGGTTCAGGCTGGCAAAGTCAAGCAGGTCAAACAGGTTTTTGCCGAACAGTGTGAAGTCTTTCCAGATACCGAAAGAAAGGGAAGCCCCTACACCGACAAGGAACATCAGTATCGCCATCACGACAGCTGTTTTGGTACGGCTGGTGTTGTATTCATCGACAAAGAAACCAGTGACAGGTTCCATCAGGGAGACGGATGAAGAGATGGCGGCAATGAAGAGCAGGAAAAAGAACATCAGGCCAAAAAAAGTACCGCCTGCCATCTGTTCAAAAATAGCGGGCATGGAAATGAATGTCAGCCCTGGTCCTGCCTGGGGGTCAATGCCGAATACGGTAATAGCAGGCAGGATCATCAGTCCACAGAGGAAACTGATGCCGACAGTCAGACTGACAACATTAAGAGCAGTGCGGTGGATGGCTATGTGTTCTCCTGCATAAGAGCCATAGGCGATCATTATTGCCATGCCGATAGACATGGAAAAGAAAGACAGACCTGTCACATCAATCAGCATATCAGCGGTGACTTTGCTGAAATCTGGTTGAAGGAAAAAGACAATCCCATCAATGGCGCCTGGTAAGGTCAGGACACGGGCAATCAGGATGAGGATGAGCAGGAACAGCATGACCATCAGGTATTTGCATCCCCGTTCAATGCCTTTCTGGATACCTGCGATAACCACACAGGCCGTTGCTGCCATGAACAGTCCATGGTAGAACAGCGGCTCAACTGGATCAGCGACAAAAGCCTCAAAGATGTGAGTGAGTTCCTGGGCATTGGAAGTGGCAAGGGAACCCTGCATGAACTTGAAGAAATAGGCAATGGTCCATCCACCGACAACACTGTAAAACGACAGGAGGACAAAAGCGCAGAATACGTTCAGGTAACCAAATATTTTCCATGGTTTTCCGCCAAGCCGGTCATAGGCACCGACAGCACCGCGTTGTGTCAGAGAGCCGATGGTCATTTCAGCAGTCATCAGGGCAACTCCCAATGTAGCACTGATGATGAGATAGAAAATCAGGAAGATACCACCACCATTCCGCGCCACCATGTATGGGAATTTCCAGATGGCGCCCAATCCCACTGCAGAACCGGCGGCAGCCAGGATGAAACCAATCCTTGAACCCCATTCGCCACGGGTCGGGAGACCGCTTTTTTCCATGCCTGTCATATCGGTTCCAGGTTATCCAGTGATGCCGTTCCAAACGGCTGTCTCATTGTCAGCGATATTGAAGAGCTGCAATACCCGTCTCAATGTCTGTTCCACAATAGCATCGATTGTCTGTGGATAGTGATAGAAGGCAGGGACTGGTGGGTAGATGATCCCTCCCATTTCAGTTACCGATGCCATGTTCCGGATATGGGCAAGATTCAATGGCGCTTCTCTAGTGACCAGTACCAGTTTTTTGCGTTCTTTCAGGATAACATCTGCTGAACGGGTAATTAGGTTGTCGCAGAAACCATGTGCCACCGCTGCCAGTGTGCGCATGGAGCAGGGGGCAATGACCATGCCTTCACAGGCAAACGACCCGCTGGCGGTAGCGGCACTGATGTCGTCGACATTGTAGGCATGGTCAGCCAGTCCATTTACTTGGTTTGTGGTCATTCCCATTTCATGGGCAAGCGTGATTGCGCCTGCCTCTGAAATGACCAAATGGGTCTCAATTCCCTGGAATCTTTGCAGCAGTTTCAATAGGGAAACACCATAAATGGCACCGCTTGCGCCAGTTATGGCGATAATCAGACGTTTTTCCATAGGAGATAAAGTATTCATTGATGATTGCTTCCTAGCGCCAGACGGGCAAGAGCCGCTGCGATGGCATTGTGTCCAGTCTGATGGTAATCCTGTTTTCTGTTGCTGTATTGACGTGGTTTCTGTCGGAAGTCGGTCTCATTTCCGGAATCATCGGAGAATTTCATGGAAAGGGCAATGCGTTTCCGTTTGAGATCAATATCCAAGACCTTGACTTTGACAAGCTGTCCTGTCTTGACGACTTGGTGCGGGTCTGAAATAAAACGGTCAGACAGAGCGGAGATATGGACAAGCCCATCTTGATGTACACCAATATCAACAAATGCGCCGAAAGCCGTGACATTGGTGACAACTCCCTCAAGAACCATACCAGGTTCCAGGTCTGTTATGGTTTCAATGCCATCCTTGAATGCTGCGTAAGTGAATGTCGGTCGTGGATCTCTGCCAGGTTTTTCCAGTTCTGCCAGGATGTCTTTCACGGTTGGTATGCCGAACTGGTCATTGGCATAGCGTTCTGGACGGATTTTCCGGAGCAGCCTGGTGTTGCCAAGGATTTGATGGATGTCCAGTTTCAGGTCATCAAGCATTGCCTTGACTAAACTATAAGGTTCAGGATGCACGGCGGAAGCATCCAGCGGATTGTCTCCTTGCATGATACGCAGGAAACCGGCTGACTGCTCAAAGGTTTTTTCGCCGAAACGGGGGACATCCAACAGGTGTTTCCGGTTTGGGAAAGGCCCGTTTTCATTACAGTGATGCACGATGTTTTCCGCAAGGCTTTCTGTGAGTCCTGAAATCCGGGCAAGCAATGGGATGGAAGCCGTATTGACATCAACACCAACCGCATTCACACAATTTTCAACGGTGGCATCTAATGAGCGGGAAAGGCGGGACTGGGCAATATCATGCTGGTATTGTCCGACACCGATGGATTTCGGTTCAATTTTTACCAGTTCAGCCAGTGGATCCTGAAGGCGGCGTGCAATGGAGACAGCGCCTCTCAGGGAAACATCTATATCAGGCAGCTCGTGCGCTGCATATCCAGAGGCGGAATAGACGGATGCTCCAGCCTCAGAGACGGTCACACTGACAAGCTGCCGGTTCTTGTGGATTGAGCCAAGTTCTTTTACCAATCTGCCAGTTTCACGGGAAGCTGTTCCATTACCGATGGCAATCAGTTCAACGTTGTGGCGTTCCACCAGTGTCGAGAGGATGCGCAAAGCCCCCTGCCAGTCATTATGGGGCGGGTGAGGATAAACTGTTTCGGTGGCAAGGATTTTGCCTGTTGCATCAACAACAGCGGTTTTCAAGCTTGTCCGGATACCGGGATCCAACCCCATTGTGACTTTATGGCCTGCTGGTGCAGCCAGTAACAGGGAACGCAAGTTCTTTGCGAAGACCGCTATCGTTTCTTCTTCAGCTTTCTCACGCAGGCTGGTAAGCAGTTCTGTTTCAAGATGCGGAAAGATGCGGACACGCCATGCCCAACGGACAGTATCCATCAGCCATCTGTCTGCATGGCGCCCAAGATCCTTTATGCCTGTACTGTCTGCGATGATTTTTTCACAAGGATTATGGGGGGCATTCCAACAGGGTGGTTCTGTTTCCGAGTCAAGACGGATTCCTACCGAGAGTACTTCTTCACGCCTGCCTCTTAGGATGGCAAGCGTACGGTGGGCAGCGACACTGCTGACAGGTTCTGCGTAATCATAATAATCAACGAAGCGTAGGTCTTGAGGGGGCAATCCTTCAATAACCTTGGATTCAAGCACACCATGGCGGTTCAAATACTGGCGTACCGTTGCCAACAGGATGGCATTTTCTGAGAAACGTTCCATCAATATCTGGCGGGCACCGTCCAGTGCAGCCTTCGCATCAGGTATGCCTGGATTATCCCCCTCTGCCGTTGAGAAAGGGGGGCGAAGGTAAGCCAAAGCTTCTGTCTCAGGATTCAAGGTCGGGTCTGCCAACAGGCTGTCCGCCAATCCAGACAATCCTGCTTCAGACGCCAGTTTTGATTTTGTCCGTCGTTTGGGACGGTATGGCAGGTACAGGTCTTCCAGCTGGGATTTTTCCTGTGCGGCTTCAATGGAAGCCAACAGGGAAGGTGTCATTTTCTGCTGACTGGTGATGGTGTCAATGATGGTCTGCCGACGCTGTTCCAGTTCCCGCAGATAGGCAAGGCGATCCTGCAGCAGGCGGAGCTGACCGTCATCCAGCCCCCCTGTGGCTTCCTTGCGGTATCGGGCGATGAAAGGCACGGTTGCTCCTTCATCCAGCAGGTGAATGGCAGCAGAAACCTGTCTGACGGTTGCTTCCAGTTCTTTCTCCAACCGTTTTTCAATTGTTTTTAGAACCATATGACAGGGCAGTCAGTCCAATTCGCTGAAGAGGGTTTCTGCTGGCAACCGTGATTTTTTACGGACAGCATTGCTGTCATCCGATGCACCATATCCCAATGTGACGACCGCAATGCTCCGTAGACCTTTCGACCGTAAGTCCAGGATTTCATCCAGTTTGCTGGGGTTATAGCCTTCGATGGCTGTTGACTGGATCCCAAGGCTGGCAGCACCATATAGCAATGAAGCCATCGCAATATATGCCTGATGGGTTACCCATGAACGTAGTTGACCGCGTTCCCGTTTCATTGAGACGTACCATTTACGTTTTGAATCCTGTGCTTCTTTTGTTGCTTCATCTGGAAAACGTCCGTCAGCCGATTCTTGGGCGGTCACTGCATCCAGATGTGTTTCATCTAACCCGTCTTTGATGCACAGCACAACGAAATGAGAGCAGTCATCTGTTCTTGGCCAGTTGAAATCCATGATAGCAGGTCGAATCAGCTGTTTTGCCCGGTCACTTGAACCGATGACAAAATGCCAGGGCTGACTGTTTACTGAAGAAGGTGTCAAACGCAGGATTTCCTTCAGTTTTGTCATATCGTTTCCAGAGATTTTTCTGGTAGGGTCATAGTGCTTCGTTGTGAAGCGCAGGGACGAAAGTTCGAACAGATCCATAAAACCAGCTGCCATAATAGGTAATAAAAACAATTATCTTATCAGATTGCCTTGCCCTGATTGCAGCTTGTTCCAGTTTTGAACATCGTTTCTATCGCAGAACCCATTACTTTTTTGAAAGGATTGAGCGATAATGGATTACTTTGGCTTTTCAAAATGCGGTCTTTATGGCAAATCTTGGCAAAATGCGGTTCACATTGGATGACATCAAACGTCAGTTTGATGCCAAGTCATATACGCTTGGACTTGCCTATGCTCAAAAGAAAAAGGTTGCCCAGATTCAGCGGACCGGCAACCTCATCCGCTCCAAGGTGAACGAAACAGCCAATACCGCCTATCAGCAAAACATCTTCATCAAATCCACGACATCCGGTATCCAGTTCCAGGGGACTTGTTCCTGTCCAGAAGTCTTGAACTGCCATCATGTGGTGTCAGTCTTGCTGTCGATTGTCCGTCAGAATGAATTGCAGAGCCGTGAAGCATTGATGAATTCGCCTCTCGCCAGTTGGGTGCATAAGCTGTATCTGGCGGTACGTCCTGGGTCACCTGAGGCATTGGCCGCCAAAGCCATAGAACATGATTCCCCTGAAAAACTGCTGTTTGTTCTGTCTCCTGATCCAATGGATCGGCGAATTTTTATGAGCCTGTGCCGTGTACGTACAAAGCGGAATGGTCTTTTCACAGGTATCACGGCTGTTGTTAACCTGAATGCCCTGCTGACGGAAAAGCCAACATATCTGCATGATGGGAATATCGAAGCTGTCAGGTTGTTTGCGGCATTGTGCTGTGGCATACCGCCATCAAGCACCCTCATGGCTTTGCCGCAGGGGCATCTGGGGGGACGTTTAATTGAAATTCTGATGGCACGCAACGAACTGTATTGGGCGAATACCCGCGAGGATATTGAAAAGGGACTGTTTTTTCCCCTGGAAATGTCCCCTGTCCGCGAGGCAAATCTGTTCTGGGATGTGTCAGGGACGAAGCTGCGGTTGCGTTGGCGGTTTGTACAGGCTACAGGGAAACGCCGTTCTTCAGGGATGATAGATTATATCCTGCCGACAGAGCCAGCCTGGTATATTGACAACCTGTCATCCGGCAAGCTGGAATTACCAGGCCAAATGGCAGGCATGACTGTTATGGGTATCCATGAGATTGTCGCGCACATGCCTGTGGTTCCTGTTGGGAATCGTCATATCGTGTCCCGTCTGCTGGCTGAAAAGGGGCTTGAGGATGTCATTCCATTGCCGGAACCGTTACAGGAAACTGTTTATGATGATGTCTTTCCTGACCCTGTGCTGTATCTGGGATGTCGGCCGCATTTCTACAGTGAAACTGAAGCACCGGTCTGGTTTGATTATGCCCAGCTGTCGTTCAGCTATGATGGAAAGATTGTCTATTATGGTTCCAATCTGCCTGTCATCCGCGAGGCGGAGAACGGTGGGGTTGAACGGATTGTCCGTGATGAACTGACTGAGGAGACCTGTGTTGATGTCTTGATGCAGGCGGGCTTCCGTGTACCGCTGGCATCTGAATATCCACTGAGGTCATTGCCAGGGGCTTTGGCTTTGGATTCTTCCTCTGATTGGCTCCGTTTCGCACAAGAAACATTGCCTTCCCTACGATCTGAAGGGTGGCGGGTCATCAAGTCTCCTGATTTCCGTTATAACCTTCAGCCGATCAGACGATGGTATGCTGATGTTATGGTGCATGGAGAGGATGACCGGGATCATTTTTCCCTGGAACTGGGGATTGTGGTCGGCCGCAGGCACCATCCCCTTTTCCCGTTGCTGGTGCCATTGCTCCAGCAGTTCCCTGAAAGCTTTGAATATGAGGCACTGGACGGGCATGGCAAAGAGGAAGCGCTCCTGGCGACATTGCCGGACAAGAACCGGGTGTCTTTGCCTTGGAATGTCATATCATCCATCCTGAAAATCTTGGGCGAACTTTATTATCTGGATAGTCAACAGACAGCCTTGGTCATGCATCGGCTGGATTCTGCACGTCTGGCTGAATTGGAGAAGGCCGTCAGATTGCAATGGATTAATGCGGAGCCTTTGCTGGACATGGGACGCAAACTGTTGGCGTTCAATGGTGTTTCCACTGTGACACCGCCTGCTTCACTCAAGGCAACCCTGCGGGATTATCAGGTTGAAGGACTTTCCTGGATGCAGTATTTGCGGGAGTATTCACTAGCGGGCATCTTGGCTGATGATATGGGACTGGGTAAAACCTTGCAGATCCTTGCACATATCCTGTTGGAAAAAGAGTCAGGGCGCCTGACTGCGCCAGCCCTGATTGTGGCGCCGACTAGCCTGATGGGGAACTGGCAGGATGAGGCAGAACGTTTCACGCCATCCCTGAATGTCCTGTTGGTGTATGGGAAGGACCGTGCGCAACGTTTCAGAGCAATAGACAGTGCTGATGTTGTACTGACGACTTATGCTTTGCTGCCCCGCGATGAAGAAGAATTGATGCGGCACGATTTTCATCTAATCATCCTGGATGAATCCCAGTACATCAAGAACAACCGTTCAAAAGCAGCACAGGTGGCATCCCGTTTACGCGCGACCCATCGGCTCTGCCTGACAGGAACACCGCTTGAAAACCATTTGGGTGAATTATGGTCTCAGTTCCATTTTCTGTTGCCAGGTATGCTGGGCAGCGAAAAGGCCTTCAACAGCAACTTCCGCCATGCGATTGAACGTTCTGGAGATAAGACCAAGCAGCAGTTACTGAACCGTCGGATCCATCCTTTCCTGCTGCGGCGGACCAAGGACAGGGTCGCGAAAGAGCTACCAATGAAGACGGAAATGATCCGGTATGTGGATTTCGGCATGACACAGCGGCAGATTTATGAATCAATGCGTGAGTTGATGGATCGCAAGGTGCAGGAAGAAGTTGCTAAACTGGGCATTGCCCATTGCCAGATGATTATCCTGGAGGCGCTTTTAAAGCTGCGTCAGGTCTGCTGTGATCCCCGTCTGCTCAAGGGCAGTTATAGAAAGACCAATGCTTCTGCCAAGCTCACTGAATTGATGTCAATGCTCAATGAACTGTTGCAAGAAAACCGCCGTATCCTGGTCTTTTCCCAGTTCACCAGTATGCTGACCCTGATTGA
Organism: Oxalobacter sp.; assembly: GCA_963618105.1. Classification (GTDB taxonomy): domain Bacteria; phylum Pseudomonadota; class Gammaproteobacteria; order Burkholderiales; family Burkholderiaceae_D; genus Oxalobacter. The sequence continues at coordinate 23,183 of CAVERB010000047.1, forward strand.
GCATGAACTGGTGCTCAGGAATATCTCTTATGAACTGCTGACTGGTGAGACGGTTGACCGGGTGGGTGCCGTCAGGCGTTTTCAGGAGGGCGAAGTTAGGGTTTTTCTCATTAGCCTAAAAGCCGGTGGTGTTGGCCTGAATCTCACAGCGGCAGATACGGTCATCCATTATGATCCATGGTGGAATCCTGCCGTTGAAAACCAGGCAACCGATCGTGCATGGCGCATCGGTCAGGACAAGCCGGTGTTCGTTTACCGCCTGATTGCCAGGGGGACACTGGAAGAACAGATTCAGCGTTTGCAGCAGAGCAAGCACCGTCTGGCAGATGCCATGCTGTCCTCAAGTCTTGGACAGTCAGAACAGTTCCAGATTACCACTGAAGACCTGAAAGCCATCTTCAAGCCGATGGAGATGCCGTTTGTCCCAGAAGAATGATGATAATGCCCTGACAGGAGTCTTTCTGCTGAAAAGAATGATGATAATGCCCTGACAGGAGTCTTTCTGCTGAAAAAAGAGTTCCAAAACGCAGTGAAATAGTACAAAATAAAAGTTTGGAACTTCTCCGTCAGGC
>CAVERB010000048.1:0-6292 GCA_963618105.1 Oxalobacter sp.
CAGGGCCTTATGCGGGTAATATAGGAAAAAAGGATTATTATTAACTACTGGAATTAGTCCCTTGCCCCTTTATTTGGTGTAGACCCAGACCCGTTTCAGTGTTACCGCTTGTTACTGCTTTTTACTGCAAAACAGGGTAAATCGTTGATTTTAATGAAAAAAAGGACGTCCTGAGACGTCCTTTTACTATCCTCTGGTGGCCCGGGGCGGAATCGAACCACCGACACAAGGATTTTCAGTCCTCTGCTCTACCAACTGAGCTACCAGGCCAATAGGCCGTCATTGTATCAGAAGTGCACAATGCAACCAACTATCTTGGTGGTGATAGGTGGACTTGAACCGCCGACCCCAGCATTATGAGTGCTGTGCTCTAACCAGCTGAGCTATATCACCGCAAGAATTGCGATTATGGCACTCGGTTTATATTATGTCAAGCTGTTTCATCCTATACCGATAGAAAAATCGCTATCTGCCATCAATCGTATTGCTCACCAAATTTGATGCGTTCATGAATCTTTTCAACAACCACGGCAGTACCGCTGATGGTTTCCATGACCTTGCACCACATGCCTGACTGGTCAGTGACAACAAGACTGTATTCAATCTTGATACCGACAATGGCATTGGCTCCCAGTCGCTTTGCCTGACGGTCAAGTTTGCTGAAAGACGGACGGGCATCCTGCATACGTTCAAGCATCTGGGTTTTGCCACTGTCAAAGATTTCTTTGATGATGACAATGTCTTTGTATTCTCTGATGGCATATCCCTCAAAGCTGTTGGTCGTCGTATGCATCAGGGATTCTTCTGGCTTGAATTTCTCCTGAACCTTGTTGATGCCTTCCGTCAGCAATTCTTTGATCTGTTCATCCTTGACATTGGGCAATGCCTCCTGGAACTGCTCGCAGATGGTCATGGCAATATCCTGGTTTTCAGTTGTCGTCATGGTTTTATACGCTTCTGCGCATTTTGGACAAGCTTTGTTCTTGTCGAAAAAACCGAGCGGGCTTCCGCAGATGGTGCAATTTGCCATATCAAGACCTTTCTATGGGAACAAGTTTGAAACAACTAATTTCTATTTTGACATAAATACCTTCTGAAAACACATCAGCAATCAGGTTCACTGCCTGACCGAAAGTTTTTGTCCTCAAGCAAGATTATTTTGCTCGTCGGATAGACTTGCGAGCATAATAGTGATGGTGTTATTGCAATCATCAGGCAGCCTTGAGTACTTGGCATCCTGTTAAATTTCCATTATCCAAAAAACCTAACCATGAAACTGAATGCCTCCCGGAATCCTGCCATGCTGATGGACTTGTATGAATTGACTATGAGTTATGGCTATTTCAAAGAATGCGACTGGAACGCCAAAGCGGCATTTGATGTGTTTTACCGAAGGAATCCTGATGACGGCGGTTATGCCGTTGCAGGAGGATTGGAACAGATTATTGACTATATCAGGCATCTGCATTTTGAAGAATCAGATATTGCCTATTTACGTTCCCTGAACCTGTTCAGTGAAGATTTTCTGGACTATCTTCGGGACTTTTCGTTCAAAGGCGATCTCTATGCCTTTCCAGAGGGCACCGTGATTTATCCGAACGAACCTGTCATCACTGTTGTCGCGCCGATGATTGATGCCCAGATTATTGAGACTTCAGTCTTGCTTCATTTCAACCATCAATCGCTCATTGCGACAAAGGCCAGCCGTATCGTACGTGCCGCAGACGGGCGTTCTGTTTCTGATATGGGTGCAAGGCGTGCCCACAATATGGATGCCGCTGTCTATGGTGCCCGTGCCGCATATATTGGCGGTGTCTCAGGAACGGCGACAGTCTTGGCTGCGCAGATGTTTGGCATTCCTGCTGTCGGGACAATGGCGCATAGCTGGGTCATGGGTTTTTCCGATGAATTTGAGGCTTTCAGCAAATATGCAAAAACTTACCCTGACAGCACTGTCCTGCTGGTTGACACTTACAACGTACTGAGGAGCGGTGTCCCGAATGCCATCAGGACTGCCAGGGAAATCCTGGCGCCGCTTGGCAAACGCCTGAAAGCCATCCGCATTGACAGCGGGGATCTGGCTTACCTTTCCAAACGATCCCGTGAAATGCTGGACAGTGCCGGGCTGTCTGACTGCCACATTATCGTTTCCAACAGTCTGGATGAATACACCATTACGTCCTTGTTGAACCAAGAAAGTGCCATCGACAGTTTCGGTGTTGGCGAACGGCTGATTACTTCCAAAAATGACCCTGTCTTTGGCGCAGTCTATAAGCTGGTGGCAATCGAGAGGAATGGCATTTTCAAGCCTAAAATCAAGATTTCAGAAAACCCGGAAAAAATCACCAATCCTGGTTTGAAAAAAGTTTACCGTATCTTCAATGAAGCAGGTTATGCCGTTGCTGACCTGATTGCGAAGTATGATGAAGTCCTGGACTTTTCAAAGCCTGTGCCTTATATCGACCCCCAAGGTCCATGGAAACGAAATACCTTTGAAAACTGCCATGCCGTTGCTTTGCAGGTACCGATCTTCAAAGATGGAAAACTGGTTTACAAGCTGCCATCCCTGGATGAAATCAAAGCCTATGTTGCAGACCAGCTCAATAACAAGGTCTGGCCGGAAGAACTGCGTTTTGAATATCCCCACCGGCATTACCTGGCGATGACGGAATCCTATTACAAGATGAAGATGGCACTCCTGAACAATAACGCCTGACCATCCGTTTTTAAAATTTGATAAGACTGATTGCCGTGATGCTTGTCAAACCGGAGCCCCTGTTAGACATCCTGCTCATTACCCTCTATCAAACAGCAGAGCATCAACTCTCCACCTTGGATGCCAGCAGCTGGCAGATTTCGGCAAGATACCCCAGCTGCTGCTGGTAAACAATCTCTGGCGGCGGGCAGACCAGCCAATCATCAGGATCAGGTCCCTTGATTTCGTATTCAAGGATAGCCTGATAAAGCTCGTCACGCTCCGCACGGATTTCAGCAATGCTTTTATCCTTGAAACGTTCTGCATAATTTCCCCCAAGATGGAATTTAATCATTGTCTGTTCTCTCTGGTTGGTTATCTGTTTTGGGAAGTTCAGCGGTTGTGCCGTCTGCCTGACTGGTTGAGGATTGTACAGTCTTTTCATCAGATGTTTTGGGAATCAATAAAGCCGCCAACGGAGTTGGTTCCAAGGCATCTTCCAATGTCACTGTCTTCGCGATTTCCTGCTGTTCATCAGGCAAAACCTTCTCAATCTCTTCGACAATCACATCGGCATCCCTATCAAACTCCGCCGCTTTCTGAGCAAGGACATAGGCATGGATGATATTCGGCGGGACACCACGTCCTTCCATCTTCGTCTGTGCCAGCAGAATAAGTGCACCAGGGTGCCCCTGACGGGCTGAATGGGTTGCCCAATAAACAGCCAGCGCATCATCTCTTATGTTGTTCACTTTTGCCTCGTAGTAAACATCCGCCACAATGTACTGGTCGATTGCCCTGCCCTGCTGTGCAGCTTTGGTAAACCAGTCAAGTGCTTTCTCAGCATGCTTGCGCACACCAATCCCCCTGCGATAGGCAACTCCCATGATGTGCATCGCCTTCGGATAGCCTTTTTCTGCAGATTTCTGCCACCATTGGAATGCCTTGCCATCATCTTTCTGGACACCCTGTCCCAAATAACATGCCATACCCAGCCAATATTGCGCTTCTGGATCACCTGCCAAAGCCTTTTCCGTAATTTCTGCAACCGGGGTATCTTTCGATAGATGATCTTGCCAGGTTGATGTCACAATTTCAGGAAACGGCCGTTTCGTTCCAGCAATATCTCCTACCTGCTGATCCGATGGCTTTACAACAGGTTCTTCTTTCGGTTTCTTCTGTCCCACTACAACAGGAACAACCGCCTTCCCGGAAACGGCTGTTGTTATCTGCGGCAACCCTGTATCCGTTTTTTCCACCGAAGTAATCTGTACCGCTGTAACAGGTTCAGCTGATGCCGGAGGCGCTATGGCTGGCTTTTCAGCAGATTGTTCAACCGATAGAACCGCAGTCGTCTCCGGTGGCTTTGGCACAATAACAGATGTGGTGATATCCGGTTTTAGTGCCTGTTCAGGCTTTTCTTCATATTGCGCCAGTTCATCGGTTTCAACCAGTTTTCCAGATGCATAAGCGCTGCCAACTGCCTTGATCAGCCTGAGAATGATATTTTCTTCTTGAGGTTCGCTGTTTTCTGATGCCCGCTCCTGAAACGCCACATCAGGATTCTGTGCTGCCTGCCAATCATCAGCAAATTCATCTGTCTCAATCACCTTTCCCGAAGCGTAGGCACTGCCAACAGCCTTGATTAGCCTGAGAACAGCGTTTTCGTTTTGAGGTTGGCTATTTCCTGATACCTGTTCCTGAGATTTTTCCTGGGTATCCGCCACTATTTTTTGACTTGCAGCGGCTTCATCGGTTCCCGCAGACTCTCCTATGTCGGTAACGGCAGGAGAACCTTTTGCGGCAGATTCTGACATGAAAGCTGATGCTTCCTGTTCAACAGCTGTCTGCTGTGCATTGACAGGCGATGTAAGTACCGCACTGATAAGAAAAGGAAACAGCAGTTTTTTCGGCATGAGGACTATCCTGACTGTTCGATTTTCCATCATAGTGGATTCATGAGAGCAATGGAATCATCAGCCCGCATAGGCAAGCATTTTTCATATGGCATAAGCTAACGACCTTCTTCCTGCCACGCAGCACCATAACAGGCTTTGGCATACGCTTCCGCATGCCACGGTTCCAGAAAATACCCGATTGGTTCATGACCTGCTGACGCAATTCGGTAAATACCCCGCGCTCCTTCAATAACCGTTGGAAAGGTACCGCAAGGCATCCGCTCCAGCCAGATATGATAGGTCTCAAGTTCTGATTCCCATTGCTGCTGGGACAAGGTTTCCCCAATCCGGTCAACCACCTGTCTCCAAGTCAGCATACCACCCTTTTCTACGTCATCTTCCTTCGCCATTTGCCGAAACCTGGTTTGCCTATTTTTTAGGCAATCTAACCTTTTTCCTCTGATTTCAATAAGATGCCCTGCTTTTTACACTTTGTAACAATAGTTATTCCACAAAAACTGAGGATAACTCCATCATGGCATCAAAACACATTGAAGCTTTGTGGATTATTTTGACAATCACCGCTAATCCATCAATTCCCTTGTCACCCAATCCAGACGGCTTTGCATGAGCTGCAACCAACGGCTGAAGATAGTGCTGTTAGTACAGACACTGTTTGGAAAAAAACAGATGTAAGACAACCCATTGTTTTCCCGGGCATACCAAGCGCCATAGTGCCATGCAGGAATGAGCGATGACATTTCCTTACGATTCAGCAAATTGGCAGTAGCAATGCTTTCTTCTGATGTGTTGAAACGGTTAGGCAGATTCATCCTTGCTTTTACGCCAGGTCCCAGATAGGGATTGATGGGACCTTTATCCAGATGAATCAAAGCGGTCTTACCGCCGAACGGCAATGGCAATTCTGCAAAAAGCCCAGCATCATCTGCTGTACAGGCAATATCTGTTGGCAACGCTTCGCGGATCGCCGCAAAATCCTGACCGCTCAATGCAGAAATCCCGGAATACCTGGGCGGTCTTCCATTACGTCTATTCTTTTCAGACAGCAAGACAGCACGTGGACCATTCAAGGCAGCCTCCACAATCAAAGGTTTCAGCTCTTCCTGCCATACGTTGCCTTCCCAAAACCAAGTGAAGCGACTGCAGACCAGCAGCCTGCCGTCTTTCGCCCGGATGAGCGCCCCTCCGGCAGCATGGGCATTCAAGGCATTGATATCAGCTTCCTCACGGATATAGTCATCGTAAGGTTTTTCGACTGGTGTCGTAATCTGAATCAACGCTGCTGCCTTACCATCTTCCTTGGTGATGGATGGAGCGACGACCTCAATACGGGTTGTAAAAGGTTCATGACCAATAACCAGAATATCGCCATCATAATCCGTCTTGAAAACACGCTGGTCGCTGAAGCAGTTTTCAATATCAGGCAACGGCACTCCCCGCAATCTTTGGACAATACTTCGGTGCTTAACCATCTTGCGTCTTGCCAGATTCGCAGACGCCATCGCCTCAGCCATTACAGCTTCTTTTGGCTTCTTCTTCAACAGACCAAAAATCTCCATACGACAGCCTTTCCTCCTGCCTGAACAATCAGATAATCAAGCAAAAAAATGCACTCTCAATCACGGCATTATTATACGCCAGCCCCTTCAGGGAATCTTATGTCTTGGCTCCCCAGCAT
>CAVERB010000049.1:0-14744 GCA_963618105.1 Oxalobacter sp.
GCCAGCAAGCGTGTTGATACCAGTGAACTGAAGTTGCTGACGAAAACAGCGCTTGCGGAAAAAGCCAGAAAGCGGCTGACATGGACTCAGTCCAAAAATCCCGCCCAGATCCTCCATCATCTTTCAGAAAGCGGTTCCAGAAAATGGGACCGCTTTTCTGTTTTCACGGTGTTCAGGCAATGCGGTTGGATATACAGGCATCAATCCTGAACAGCATCATCTGGGGAAATGAGGGGTTGCCTGTTAGAATGGCTCCTGTGACAGGTCTGGGCTTTCATCATATGGCAGAGGCAAGGGAGCTTCAGCGGTATATGGATGAGGGCAGGGTTGTCCATGAGTCTAAAAAAGATAATGGAGATTGATGGGGTTCGGAGAATCTGCCTGGAAAGGGGAAGGCATGAATCGGGAAAACAATATTCAAGAAATGGAAACGGCAGCTACTGAGGTAAAGAATTCCCAGGAGGCGGTTGTTTCTGCATCAATGACAGTATCCGAACTCGAGGCAACCGCTTCGGAAAAAGTAGCTGTGACTGGAAATGGCGGACGTTTCTCCAATGACATGACGCTGCTGGCAGTCCGCCTGAAAACCGCAATGGCAAAAATGGGGATGACCCAAGCACAGCTTGCCCGTGCCTGCGGGGTAAAGCCGTCAAGTGTCAGCGGCTGGCTCAACAGCAAGGCGAAATACTTGAAGGGCAAGAACCTGTTGGCTGCCGCCAGGGCATTGAATGTTTTCCAGGACTGGCTGGCAACGGGAGAAGGGGCGATGTGCTACCTTATGAGGGTGACTTGGCGGTTCCGAACTTGCCTTCCAATGAATTTGTCCAGGTGCCCATTCTGAATACCCGTCAGTCTGTGCTGAATGACCGCTTTGAAGAACATCTGTATGAAGAAAAGATGGTTTTTCGTAAGGCGGATTTGATGAAGATGGAAATCACTGCCCGGACAGCCCGTGTATTGGCAGTGCCTGATAGCAGTATGGAACCGGTCTTGCCGCAGGGTGGCGTTGTACTGATCAGTACGGAAGAGACTATCCCGCAGGATGCCAAGGTGTATGCGGTTTTCTATCATGGGCAGCTGTTTCTCCGCCGCCTGATATGGGATTTCAGCAACATTGCCGGTGAGCGTATCTGGGTGATGCGTTGTGACAATCCTGACAGACCTCATTATCCTGACCGTCGCCTGCCTCCTGATGCTGCTATTCTGGGGCGGGTGGTATGGTATGCAGGGACGCTCTGAATGCGCGTTTGCAAGCTGGTTTTATCGCAGGAGGTATTTATATGGCAGGGACAATCAGGCAATATCGGGTGGATACATTCACTGAAACGCTTTTCAGCGGCAATCCTGCGGCTGTCTGCGTGACAGAACAATGGCTGTCTGAGAAGCTGATGCAGGCCATTGCCATTGAAAATGGCCTGTCAGAAACGGCATATGCAGTGAAAGAAGGGGATAAATACCGTCTTCGGTGGTTTACCCCTGGTGGCGAGATTGATTTGTGCGGTCATGCCACGCTTGCGGCGGCTTTCATTATCCATACCTTGATTGAACCAGGGATTCCTTCAATCACGTTTTCCACCCTGAGCAGTGATTTGACAGTGACCTGCGAGGCAGGCCGTTTTGAAATGTGTTTCCCGTAGCTTTGCCCCCAAGTTTGCTGTTGATGAAGATCCTGTCTGCGGTTCAGGGCATTGTCATATATTCCCTTATTGGGCACAGCGGCTGCAGAAAACCAGCATGGTGGGCTGGCAGGCTTCCCGGAGAGGCGGAGTGATATATGGCCGCTATGAGCACGGTCATGTTTTCCTGTCCGGGACAGCGGTACTGTTTGCAGTGGACAGTCTGCAAATTGACCGTGATGTTTTTCTCGAGGCATGATGGTTGGGTAATGAATGAACCAACAGGTTTAAAATTTCAGGGAAAGAGTTCATAATTACTGCATCGGGTTGCTTTTCTTGTTTTCTGCAACAATTCATGGATTGGAGGGGTTAATGCTGACTGCTTTAGGAAAATTTCTGAAAAAACTTCGGGTTGACCGCAATGAAGTGCTGAAAGATATGTCTGCCCGTCTTGGTGTCACGGCATCGTTCCTGTCGGCTGTTGAGAATGGCAAGAAACGGATGCCATCTGAATGGAACAGCAGGCTTTGTACCGTTTATGGATTGGATGCGGATTCCCGGAAGTTGCTGACGGCTGCGATTGCAGAGACAGAATCCAGTATTGATCTTGATTTGACAGACTTGAATCCTGCCAACCGGGAATTGGCGGTTTTCTTTGCAAGGCGTTTCCCATTTCTGGACAACGAGCAGGTCAAGGCTATCCAGAAAATCCTCCGGAAGGACGAAAAAACCGCGGTGAAGGTTGATAACCCGGAAGATCTTCCATGTTCCTGAAGAAAGTGCCTATGCCGATCGCTGGTGTTGCGCTGGCGGTTGCGGCGTTAGGCGGACTGTTTGATCTTTATGGTCTGGATATCCGTCTTGTGTTGGGTATTCTGGCTGCATTGCTACTGGCGTTCCCTTTGCTGCAATGCGTGTGTGTCTCTGGTCAGTTCAGGGAATACATGGCTTCTCCCGTCATGGCATCGGTCATTGGGACATTCTCTATAGTGGTGATTGTTCTTTCAGGTTATCTTAAGCCGCTTTCGGCGCCATTGGCATTGGCAGTTTTCCTGATTGGCGGCGCACTGCATACATTGCTGATTGGCTGGTTCACTTACCGTTTTTTGTTCCGGGTTCCCATATCGGGGATGTTGACTAGCTGGTTCATCCTGTATGTCGGTTATGCATCGCTTTCCATCGTATCGCCGGTATTCGAATTGCAGGCGACAGTAGGACAATGGGTATTCTGGTTCAGTCTCATCATGTATCTGGCGTTGCTGCCGTTCATGGTCTGGCGTTATGGGTTTTTCCGTAAGGTTCCTGAACCTGCGCAGCCTCTTACCTGTATTTATGCTGCACCGCCGGCATTATGCCTGGCGGCTTATCTTCGGATTGCTGCTGATCCGTTACCATGGATTGTCTGGTCCCTGGCGGTATTAACTTTGAGCAGTCTGGCTGTGGTGGTTTGTTTTCTGCCTGGATTGCTGCGCCTGCCGTTTTATCCCAGTTATGCGGCATTCACGTTTCCATTTGCCATTTCTGCAACGGCGGTGCGTCTGCTGGAACTGTTCTTTGCAAAGACAGGGGGAATAGTATCGGCATGGCACTGGATAGCGGTTTGTCAGACGGTGTTGGCGTCTGTACTGACTGCCTATGCGTTGCTGCGTTATCTGATAGCTGTTGTCCATGCGGAATGATTGCGGATAAACCCAAGAGGAAACAGGAGATAGTCAGGATTCCATCGGGAGTCGATTGTTGCGGTTATTGTTGTTCCATTGCATTTATACCTGTCATTGGAGCGGTTTTCCCTTAAACTATGATTTTTGCTGTTTAACAGGTGTCCGCTATGGAAAATCCAAACCAGACAGAAACCGTTATCCGCGAAGCACAGGAAATCAATAAGCTGCTGACGCAAAAACTCAATACCAGCAAAACGAGTTCTGATGAAGAATTCAAGGCGCTGCTGCACGCTGTCACTGTGCCGATGATGACCCTGACTGCCAAGATGTCAGGGGAGTCAGAAGCTTTTGTGCAGAAAGTCTGTGATGAGGTTTTCAAGGCAATCACGGGCAAGGAGCCTCAACGTGATGATGCCGGCAGGATCCAGAGCGCCCGTTCCGGTCAGCCAATGGATGCGACAGCACTGTTTGAATCGACGATGACAGACCCTGACATGATAAAAGGGGCGGAGACGGCAAATTATGCGTTGGCGGCGGCAATGCAGCAGATGGCGGACACCCATTGGGGAAGACCTGTCATCCGGGCGCGTATCATGGTCATGGTGATTGTCGGTCTGCTGAACCGTATTGCTGTCGAAGCGAACCATCCGCTCGACCATTTCGATACTGTTCGGGATGCCATGCAGAATATTCAAAGCAATATGGGATGGAACTGATGTTTCTGACAGAATCAGGAATAATGTCTGGAATAGGGGCTGCTATTAACATTGCTTCAGTGATGGGCCATTGGAAGGAGGTCATCCATGGAATTTGAAGATGAGATTGAGGTGTTTCTTGAACAGGATGCCCTGAGCGAGGAGCTGCTGGAGCAATTCTGCCAGGAACTGCAGGAAATATTGGTTTCAGACAAAGCGTTCGGTCAATTATTGCTCAAATCAATGTCTGACAGTCCTTTCTGGGATACCGACATGGTTGATGAGGATACCCAGATGACGTTGCTGCTGGCAGCGGAGAATCCGACAGGCGTGCTCCATTGATTATTGAATACCATACCACTTCTGGAAAACGGGAATAGATGGTATTTGCTGAAAGAGAGAAGATGGCACGGGTTCCGTGCCGTTTTTCTTTTCAGGGTTGTTAGTCCAGACTGTCTGATGATGTGTTCCGGGCAACGGGGTGATTGCTGTCCACCGTCCGGCGTTTTTCCGACTTGGTCCCAAAAATACTGCCAATCAGGACCAGTCCTATAAAAAATAGCCAGAGCATTGCGATACTGGCATGGAAAGCCAGCAATGCCATCAGCAGGATACCGAAGATGGTCTGGACAGGTATGGTGATAATCCGGCGCATGATATGGGTTCCTTTATTTTCCCCAGAGTGCGCGGACATGGGCTGCAGTACCTGAAGCAAGGCCTTCAAGACCATAGCCCCCTTCAAGGACGGAAACAATTCTGCCATCACAGCATGCATCCGCGATTTTCATGATTTCTTTGGTGACCCAGTAAAAGTCATCATCCGTGAACTGGAAGCCGCCCAGCATATCCTTGTAATGGGAATCGAAGCCTGCAGAGATGAAAATCAGGTCAGGATTGAACCGTTTGACGGCAGGCAGGATTTCGTATTGCATCGCATTGCGGAATTTCTTGGAATCTGCACCGCGTGCCATAGGCACATTCACAATATTGTGGTCGATGCCAGTTTCGTATTTAGCCCCTGTGCCTGGGTAAAACGGTGACTGATGGGTGGAACAGTACAGCATTTCAGGGCGGTGGTAGAAAGCATCCTGTGTTCCGTTGCCATGATGCACATCAAAGTCAATGGTCGCGACTTTTTTGATGTCGTTCGGGTATTTATGGATTGCCCATGCAGCACCGATGGCGGCATGGTTGAATACGCAGAAACCCATCGCACGGTCTGGCTCCGCATGATGCCCGCAGGGGCGGGTGGCACAGAAGATATTGTCGGCTTTGCCTTTCATGATCATATCAACCCCCATGCAGGCAGCGCCCACACAGCTCATCACACAATCCCAGGTGCCAGACATCATGATGGTATCGCCCCCATCCAAAGGCACTCTGCCAAATGTTTTTTTCAGGGATTCGATGCGGTAAACATATTCCGGTGTGTGTACCAGCAGCAGTTGTTCACGGGTACCGAGGGGCGCATGTTTCCAGACAAGGTCTTCGAATTCAGGGGCGACGAGGGCATCGCGAACGGCAATCAGGCGTTCGGGACATTCTGGATGGTCGTAGCCCGGTTCATGTCCAAGGCAGGCATCAGATGTGAGGATGACGGTGTTTCTCATGGCAGGCAGGCTCTATTTCCAATAGGGTGGATGGCTTGGGTCGGAAAATTCTCCTTTATTTCTATTATAAATGGCTATTGACTGCTGTGTGGTTTGAGAAAGGCAGGATTATGGAGAGGGAACGGTATTCCCGGCATTTTCCAATAGTCAGGACACTGGTGGTAGAATCTCCAGAAGTCCAGTTGCGGAAAGCAGCAGATCCTTTGAAAAACAGCGTTGTCTCTTTGCTGTTCAAGAAGAAGGAAGCCCAGATGACAATGGAAAAAACTTACGAAAATTGGCTGAAGAAAGTCTCTACCGACGGGAAAGAGTTAAGAAATGTTCCTCCGGCATTTATGACTGAGGAAATCTGCCGTGCTGCTGTGGAGGATTGGGGGATTGCGTTGCAGTTTGCGCCTGATTCAGTGAAAAGCCCTGAAGTCTGCCGTATAGCAGTGGAACATTGGAGTGTTGCATTGCAGTATGTGCCTGAAGCGTTGAGGACACCAGAGCTTTGCATGTATGCGGTACAGCATGATGGCTGGACGCTGACGTATGTGCCGGAACGGTTGAGGACAGTGGAAATCTGCCGTGCGGCGATGGCACATGACCCGAATGCCTTTCCGGAGGTTCCTGATGCCTTGAAGACATTGGATATTTGCTTAATGGCAGTACGTCATGCCGGTTCGATGCTCAGGAATGTGCCAGTGGCACTGCGGACGGCGGAAATCTGCCTGGCAGCGGTTGAGAATGACGGTTTTGCTTTGGAGTATGTTCCTGAAGCGTTGAGGACCAGCGATGTTTTCCGGGCAGCGGTGAAAAGTGCGGCGCCGATATTCAGGCATCTTCCCGATGCCGAGAAGACAGCGGAAATCTGCCTGGCAGCTGTTAGCAAGAGCGGGCTTTTGCTTGAGAATGTTCCTGACTCCCAGAAGACAGAAGAGATATGTCTGGCGGCAGTTCAGAATAAATGTGCGGCCCTGCGCTATGTGCCAGATGCTTTCAAGACGACCGAAATCTGTATTGCTGCAATCCAGGACAATGTTTCTCTGTTGAAGTATGTCCCTGAATCCTTATGGACCCAGGAGTTATGCTTGGCGGCATTGCAGCAACGGGGCTTTACTCTGAAACATGTCCCTGTCGCCTTACGGACAGAAGAGGTCTGTCTTGCCGGTATCCGGCAGAATGGCCGGATGTTGATGCAGGTTCCGGAATCCGTGTTGACGCAAGAGATCTGCCTGGAAGCTGTCCGTCAGTACAGTTGGGCTTTGCGTCATATTCCCCAGAAGTACAGGACACATGAAGTTGCCATTGCCGCTGTTGAGCATAATGGCATGGTCCTGAAGGATATTCCTGAGGCGCTGCGTTCTCCTGAAATTTGTATGGCGGCTGTTTCAAAGAGTGCATGGGCAATGATTGATGTACCGGAACCTTTGAGGACACCGGAAATCTATGCAGCTGCCGTGGAAAATGATGGTTCAGTCCTGGAATATATCCCTGAAGCCAGCAAGACATCAGAGCTTTGCCTGTCTGCTGTCACAAGCAATGGCAGGGCCTTGCGTTATGTTCCTGATGAGCTGAAAACGCCGGAAATCTGTCTTGCCGCAGTCAAGCAGAATCGTAAGGGAATGCGTTATGTGCCGGATGCCTTGAAGACACCTGAATTTTGTATGGCGGCAGTGCAGAGCAATGGCATTGCGCTGAAATATGTGCCTGAAGCATTGAAGACCCATGAATTGTGCATGACAGCTGTCCAGAACTCGGGATATGCGCTGAAATTCGTGCCTGAACGCCTGAAAACGGCAGAGCTGCTGGCGGCAGTCGGTGTCTGATGGTCTTGGAGCTTCTATTGGCTGTTTTTTGTTGGGGGGAAAGCATGAGGAAAACGCTGGTTGCATCTGTTGTGGCATTGTGTATTGCTGTTCCGGCAGTACCGGCTCATGCAGGACTGCTCGACAGTTTCTTTGGATGGATCCAGAATACCTTTGCTTCGTTCAAGCAGAAACGCAACAAACAGAAACAGCAGACTCGTGGCACAGCAGTCAGCGATGGTGAGCTGAAAGAGATCTCAAACCAGATCATGCCTGCCAATTATGGTGCTTATAGTCGCAGTCATGAATGCTGGGGAAAGAGCTGCATGTCTGTGAATTTCGCCAATAAGATCAGGTTCCAGGAAGGCACGCTCTATTATGTGCTGACTTCTGATGAAGAAGCGATGGTCTATGACATGTATGTCTTGCGGAAGGATAATGGCAAGTATCAGGAGGTGTCGAAAGCACATTATAAAGGCATGGGGTTTAGCGGTGATGGGATGTTCATCCAGCTTGGCAGGGATGTGTATGGCTGGAACATCATGACTGGCGACAAGGGTGGGATGACCTTATACGAAGATTTCTATGCGGTGATGGATGGCAGGATCAGGCATGTTGCCAGTATCCAGGACTTTTCCCGTTCAAAGCCTTCCAATAATGCTTCTGTCCTGACGGGGGATATTCAGGTCAGCAAAGGCAGCGGCCAGTTATATCCTTTGGAGATCAAGGTGACAGGCCTCACCAATGCCCGGATTGCCTGCAATAGTTGTGAGCCGAAAGGGGGAACCAATATGCCGGCAAAATTCTACCGCTTTGATTACAATGTTCAGACAGGACGGTATCAGATGCCGGCAGACTATCCAATGAAAGGACAGCGTTTCTGAATGGCAAAGATAGTTGCAAGAGCTGGCGGTTTGTTGACGGTTCGGAAATCGGGTTATGGAGAGATGAATGAAGCAGTGGTTGGTGATGTTTGTCATTGCGATGGGCTTTGTTTCTGCTGTTGCATCGGCGGGTGATGCCAGTTGGCATTCCGTGTATTCGACAAGCCGGCATAATATCCGTGTGACATGCCCTGAGGCCGGCTCAGACCAGTGCATTTATGAATCCTGGAACAAACCCAGGGATGTTGGCCAGGGAAAGGCGGATCTAACTATTCATGGCGGTAAGCATATCTTGGCGGTCAATGGCAATTCCTCTTATCTTTTCCGTACAGGCAACGTCACCATCGAATTGTTTGATGAACTCCGTGGTGACAGTGATGACAGCTTGGATGTCTCTGTCAATGGTCAGCGGAAAAGCCATTACCATCTGACATCAAGATGATGTGCCTTTTTCCGCTTGAAGAGACAGAGGGGCCAGATAAATGCTAGTTGTTGTAATTGCGCTTTCGCTGACCTTTAAGGCTTTCCACCAGCGGAAAAGACTGTTAGAATCCTAATCTTTCGAAATTTGGCTTAAACCGTAATACATTCATGACCACTATCCGTCTTAAAGAAAATGAACCATTCGAAGTGGCAATGCGCCGCTTCAAACGTGCTATTGAAAAAACCGGTCTGCTGACCGAACTGCGTGCCCGCGAATTCTACGAAAAACCGACCGCGGAACGTAAGAGGAAACTGGCTGCCGCAATCAAGCGCCACTACAAGCGTATCCGTAGCCAGCAGTTGCCTAAGAAAATGTATTGATTGCCTGATGGTCTGTTTGACCGCAGGGTAAAAAGGGATCTGACAGTCTGAGAAAATTCCCGCTTTGGTTCGGCCATAGCGGGTTTTGCTGTTTGTAGTTTTAATTGATGACATTCTTTAGGAGAGCAGGATGAGCCTGAAAGAACAAATTACCGCCGATATGAAAGCGGCAATGCGTGCAAAGGAAATGAAACGTCTGGGGACAATCCGGATGCTGACTGCCGCCATGAAGCAGAAAGAAGTCGATGAACGCATTGAGCTTGATGATGGGCAGATTCTTGCCATCATTGAGAAGATGATCAAGCAGCGTAAGGATTCCATTGCCCAGTTTACCGCAGGCAACCGTCCTGATCTGGCAGAAAGTGAACAGGCTGAGATTGATGTGCTGTCTGTTTATATGCCTGAACAGTTGTCTGAAGCGGCAATTGCTGCTGAGGTCGCGGAAGCCGTCAAAGGGGCATCAGGTCCTAAGGATATGGGTAAGGTCATGGAGGCTCTGAAAGGGAAACTTGCTGGCCGTGCCGATATGAGTGTTGTATCCAGGCTGGTTAAACATGCTTTGATGGGCTGATAGCCCGTAGGCGGCCGGGAAGGGCCGTCTGCAAAACCTTCCGTGATTTCTGCTGTTGACAATTGTCAGCGGCTATTCTGTTGGGGCGCTGTTGCTGTGATTCCACAGTCTTTCATTCAAGATTTGCTGACCCGTGTCGATATTCTCGAAGTGGTTGGTAGCCGCGTCCCGCTCAAGAAATCAGGCACCAATTACTGGGCCTGCTGTCCTTTCCATCAAGAAAAGACGCCCAGTTTCTCGGTAAGTCCTACCAAGCAGTTCTACCACTGCTTTGGTTGTGGACGCAATGGATCCGCCATCTCTTTCCTGATGGATTACAGCGGATTGACCTATCCTGAAGCGATTGAAGAACTGGCGCGTTCTATTGGTGTCGAGGTTCCCCATGAAGGGACGAGAATTTCAAAAGAAGAACGCGTGAAGAAACAGGCGGAGACGCTGGCACTGACCGAAGTGATGGAGCGTGCAGACCGTTTTTACCGCAAGGAGCTCCGGCATTCTTCCAATGCCATCAACTATCTGAAGAGACGGGGACTGACTGGAGAGATCGCCGCCCGCTTTGGGTTGGGGTATGCCCCGGATTCCTGGACGCCATTGCAGGAATGCTTTGAACAGTATAACGCCAAGGAACTGGCAATATCAGGACTGGTTATAGATCGTGATGGCGGGGATGGCAATATCCGGGAAAGGCGTTATGACCGTTTCCGTGGACGGATCATGTTCCCGATCCGCAATGAACGGGGACAGGTAATTGCATTTGGGGGCAGGGTACTCGATAAAGGCGAACCGAAATACCTGAATTCCCCTGAGACACCGCTGTTCAGCAAGAGCAATGAACTGTATGGGCTTTTTGAGGCACGAATGGCCATCCGTGATGCGAAGTATGCGTTGGTGGTTGAGGGCTATATGGATGTCGTTGCACTGTCACAGCTTGGATTTCCGCAGACGGTCGCGGCGTTGGGGACTGCTTGTACTGAAATGCATGTCCGTAAACTGTTTCGTCATACCGACAAGATTGTATTCTCTTTTGATGGGGATGAAGCAGGGCGCAATGCCGCCAAACGGGCGATGGGATCATCCCTTGGCCAGGTGAATGATGAAAAGCAGGTGCTGTTCCTGTTCCTGCCGTCTGAGCATGATCCTGACAGTTTCATTCGTGAGAAAGGTGCAGAAGCCTTTGAAAAGATGGTGGAAAGTGCAGAACCGTTATCTCAGTTTCTGATGAGAGAAATTATCGGCGATGCCGATATGGGAACCATGGAAGGCTGTGCCCAGGCATTGAATCGTGCTAAATCATGGTGCGGTGTCATGAAACCTTCAGCGTTGCGAATGCAGGTTGTCCGTAAGCTGATGGAATTGACCAAAATGCCTGAGAGCGATGTGTTGCCATGGCTGGGCATTGCCAGGCAAGGGGATGGCGGTAAAAGCAATCGATTCAGCTATGACCGTGACATGGGGAAACCGTCAGGACGCTTTCCTGTCAGGGTGGAACGGTCAGCGATAACGGCACTGGATCGTCAGGCACTGCGGATGCTGATTCGCTATCCGGCATTGTTGGCGACACTCTCGGGTGAAGATATCCATGTGGCTGTTGCCTCGGCATCTGATGGTGGAAGGCTGTTTAGGGCGGTACAGGAACAAATTGTCTTGCTGGGGGCAGAAGACGGCCAGTCGGTTCAGTATGGCGCGTTGGTGGAAGCTTTACGGACAACAGGGTTGGATGTTGAATCATTGGTGCAGGAAACAGCTGATGACAGTTTCAGCGAAGAAATGGCTGGCGCGCAGCTGCGTGGGGCAGTGCGCCAGATGAAGATGCATCAGCTGACTTCAGAGATTGACAGGCTGGCGAAGGCCGTTGCCACTGATTTGGATGCCAGGGAAAAATACCGTGAGCTGAACAGGCAGCTGATGGCATTGCAGGAGACGGAAAAGCAGGAGAACGAACGGCTGTGGCAACAGCAGGACAATCATAAGGCTTGACAGTTTCCTTGAGTTTCTGTATTAGGATGCAGTATAATAAAGAATTTTTATAATGCCCGAATTTCTGACTGCATGGGGGAAAGGGGGCTTTTCCTGTTTGGATGGATGCAGAAAAGGTTTATTGCATCTTTCATGACTAACGGACAATAAGGACGACATGAAAAAATCAGATCAGAATCCTGCAAGCGAGAACAATGCTGTAGATGCGCCTGTCAAGTCTGTCAAAAAAGAAAGACGCCGTAAAGCAGCAGGCAAGGCTGCTGAAGTGGCTGAAACCAAGGCAAAGACATCGGTAGCTGTCGTTGAGCCCGTCACGCCAACTGAAGAAAAAGCCAAGAAACCCAGCAAGAAACGCAAGGCTGCCAGTGCAGGAAAAACAGAAAAGGTATCGGTTGATGCAGTAGCTGCTGCCGCTCCGGAAAAACCAGTCGCTGAAGCGGTTGTTGCGAAAGAAAAGAAAGAAAAAGCAGCAAAAGCAGAGAAGTCACAGAAATCCCGTAAGACCAAGGCAAAGA
The DNA here is from genome assembly GCA_963618105.1 of Oxalobacter sp. GTDB lineage: Bacteria > Pseudomonadota > Gammaproteobacteria > Burkholderiales > Burkholderiaceae_D > Oxalobacter. Next base: position 12,124 of record CAVERB010000049.1, read on the forward strand.
AAACAGTCGGGGAATCCGTTGAACCGACAGTTTCAGTTCCTGTCGTCGAGACGGTTGTTGTGGAAACTGTAGTCGTCACGAAACCTGTTGTTGAACAGGCTGTTCCGGTACTAGCTGAAGACAAACCTGTGAAAACCGGCAAGTCAGGACGGGACCGTAAGCCAAAGGCTCGTAAAGGCGCTGAGGCTGCAGATGACGCTGCTGTAACGGTGGTTGTTGAAACCGTAGATGTCTTGGAAAAGACCGGAACCTCGGAACCTGTTGTCGTGACTGATGCAGAGAAACTGGCAGCGATTGATACATCCAGCTATGTCCTTCCGACCGAAAAAGTCCCGGCTCGCCGTGGCCGCAAGCCCAAAGAAGCACAGCCTGAAAGCGATGAGCTGACAGCCATCAATGCGATGGAACGCGAAGAGCTGAAGAAAGCCAGCAAGCGCAGTCAGCGTGCGAAAGAAAAAGCATTGCTGACAGGCACATTGACAGGAGACAGCGGAGCCTCGGCAGAAGAGATTGAACGCCGTCGCGAACGGCTGAAAATGCTGATCAAGATGGGTAAGGAACGCAGCTACTTGACCCATGCGGAAATCAATGACCATCTGCCGGATGGTTTCAATGATCCGGATCAAATTGAAGGGATTATCAGCACCTTTAATGACATGGGCATCAATGTCTTTGAAGTTGCGCCCGATCAGGAAGAGTTGCTGCTCAATGACAATGCAGTCAATGTCACTAGCGAAGAAGAAGCAGAGGCTGCAGCAGAAGCGGCATTGCAGACAGTCGATTCTGAATTTGGCCGGACCACGGACCCTGTCCGTATGTATATGCGTGAGATGGGAACCGTTGAACTGCTGACCCGAGAAGGCGAGATTGAGATTGCCAAGCGTATTGAAGAAGGGCTGAAAGACATGATTACAGCCATTTCTTCCTGTCCAACTACCATTGCTGAAATCATCAGAACTGCGGCAGACATCCGTGAAGGACGGATTGAAGTTGATGAAGTCGTTGATGGGATGGCTGATGCCAAGGAAGACGGGGATTCCGTACCGCCTGTTGTTGCTGAGGATAAGGTGGATGATGCGGGTGATATGGATGACGGTTCGGATGAGGAAGACGAAGCAGATGATGCGGAGGATGATGGCGATGAAGATGATGCCGCATCGGGTGGCGCAGCAGGCGGCATCTCTGCCGAAGAAAAAGAACAGCTCAAGCGTGAGGCTCTGATCCGTTTTGCCAGGATTGAGGAATTGTTTGCAGACATGCAGGCCGCTTTCAGGAATGAAAGCGGCAGAGATGGATACCGATCTCCTGCTTATATGGCGGCACAGGAAGCGATTTCTGCGGAACTGCTGGCAATGCGTTTTACCGCACGCTTTACAGAGAAACTATGCGATTCCCTGCGTGACCAGATGAAAACCATCCGGAACATCACAAAGGACATCCTGAAAGTCGTTGTGAATCGTTGCGGTGTACCGCGCCAGTATTTCATCACGGAATTTCCGGGTAATGAAACCAATCCGGATTGGGTGGATAATGAAATCGCATCAGGTCAGCCATACAGTCCATTGCTGAGACGCAACCGTCCGGTTATCGGTGAACACCAGCGTAAATTGATTGAGATTGAAGAAAATGTTGGGATGCCGTTGGCGGACCTGCGTGAAATCGAAAAGAAGATGCTGGCAGGTGAATCTCATGCTCGTAAGGCAAAGAAAGAAATGACCGAGGCGAATCTGCGTCTGGTCATTTCGATTGCAAAAAAATATACCAACCGTGGACTGCAGTTCCTGGATCTAATCCAGGAAGGCAACATCGGTTTGATGAAAGCAGTCGATAAATTTGAATATCGGCGGGGATACAAGTTCTCGACCTATGCAACGTGGTGGATCCGCCAGGCAATCACCCGTTCCATTGCAGATCAGGCAAGGACCATCCGTATTCCGGTTCATATGATTGAAACCATCAATAAGATGAACCGTATTTCCCGCCAGATCCTGCAGGAAACTGGCTCTGAACCCGATCCGGCAACACTGGCTGAAAAGATGGATATGCCGGAAGATAAAGTTCGCAAGATCATGAAAATTGCGAAAGAACCGATTTCAATGGAGACTCCGATTGGAGATGATGATGATTCCCATCTGGGAGATTTCATTGAAGACAGCAATACCCTGGCACCTTCTGATGCGGCATTGCACGCTTCCATGCGCAACGTGGTCAAGGATGTGTTGGATTCCCTGACTCCCCGTGAAGCCAAAGTCTTGCGCATGCGCTTCGGTGTGGAAATGTCCACCGATCATACATTGGAAGAAGTCGGCAAGCAGTTTGATGTGACCCGCGAACGTATCCGCCAGATTGAAGCAAAGGCATTGCGCAAACTGCGCCATCCTTCCCGTTCTGACAAATTGAAGAGTTTCCTGGAAGGAAACTGATATAATTGCGGTTCACAGAAGGACCTATAGCTCAGTTGGTTAGAGCAGGGGACTCATAATCCCTTGGTCGCAGGTTCGAGCCCTGCTGGGTCCACCAATAAGCCATTGAAAACGCTCATCTTTTCGGGTCTACACCAAATAAAGGGGCAAGGGACCAATTCCAGTAGTTAATAATAATCCTTTTTTCCTATATTACCC
>CAVERB010000050.1:0-18730 GCA_963618105.1 Oxalobacter sp.
GAGCATAATTCTACCCTAATTTACTAGGAATTGAAAGTCTTTTTTTGAAAAATCTTTGAAAAAAATAGGGATTTTGTTCACAGACGATGAGAAAAGGTGAAAAAATACCCGGAAATCAGGAATACCAAGAAAACACTTACCCACAGATTTTCAAACGTGATACCTGATACGTTAAAAAATCTGATGGGGATACTATCAGACAGGTGTCTGCACGAATTGCTGGATTAGTCCTTGGAGCTTCTTTGCCCAGAAAAAACCGGCACTGGTCAGACGCAGGCTATCATCGGCAGGTTTCAACAATCCAGCATCTTGCCATTGCGATAGCAACTGGTCTGCCATCGCACGGTGGGTTTCTGGAAAAAGACTGGCAGGCGGCAAGCATATTTTCTTCTCATAAGTATCCAACACTTGTTTGAAACCGGTCGCAGGAGGCGGCAATGGCGATGCCATGATTCTGCTCAGCGGTTTTTCACCCGCTTCGATTTTTGCACGGTAACTGTCAATGTCCCGTGCTCCGCCTAGGCTGATGTTATGGAGTCTGCCGCCGCTGGCAGAACCGAATGGAATCATATCGCACTGGGAACCTGCCAGGCGGTTGTACAGCGACTGCTCGCGGGGATTCCGCCGCCAGTGCCTTGGTAAGAAATGTTCAAACCCGGTCGTCTCCAACGCATCATAGGCAGCGGCAAACATCACCGCCGTAGCCTCGAACGAAGGGGCTGGCGGTATCTTGCCGATATTGATGGCTTTATCCAATGGCGTGCCTGGGAAAATCCGCAGCTCATACAGGTCAAGCCCATCAATTGATGTTCTTTCGGAAATAAACTGGATATCATCCAGCAGAATCTCACGGGTCTGTCCAGGCAGGCCATATAGCATATCAATAATGACCAAAGAACCGCTTTCGCAGCAGATGTCATGCAATGATGTTTCGATTATTTCGCGGCTCGAGATACGGCCAAGCCGTTTGCGCAAGGCGGTATTTGCAGACTGGATGCCGAGCGAAAAACGGTTTGCGCCTGCTGCTGTCCAAGCTTTTGCCTTCGAACCTGTGAAACCGGTGATGCGTCCTTCGATGGTGAATTCGGCAGTCTTTGGGATATTGAAATGGTCAAACAGTGACTGCATCACTGAAACCATGTCATCTTCATCCAGATCGGTCGGTGTTCCTCCCCCGAAATACACGGTGGAGACCTTCCGTTTATCAATGACATTTTTTAACGCATCCGCTGTAATCTCAATCTCTCGCAACAGCAGATTCGAGTAGTCTTTGCTGAATCCTTTTCTCGTCTGGTTGATATAAAACGGGCAGAATGTGCAATGGTGATGACAGAACGGCACATGCACATACAGAGCGAGGGGGCGGGAAGGGTCTGCCATGAAAGCCGCTTCTGCAAATTCCTGGAACGTACCACCTGTCCATTCTGGCTGTTTTATTCCCAACATTTCAGCCATCAATGGCGGCATATCCTTTGGATTGCGAGCAGATGAACCGTCTTTTGACGATTTCATCTTGGCAATCATCTCAGCCATTTTAGGCGGCATTTTTGGTGCATCGTTATCCCCAGCCTGCATCTTGGCGAGCATCTGTGCCATCATCGGTGGCATTTTAGGAGTGTCTGATACAGGGGAGTCTTTGGAAACAGCTTTCTTCTCTTGCTCAGTCAAGCGTTTTTTTTCAGCATCTTCAGCGGAGCTGTTTTCTGACAGCGACGCTATCTTCTTCTTGACATGTGCAGCCATCATTGCCTGCATCTTGTCTTCCTCGGGGGTGAACGCATCCCTTGCCGGACATTCGGATACACGGGCATAGAAAGGGGTCAGATCCATCAATTCTTCTCCAGTCGTTCTGCATTCTGTACTGTCACGATCCGGTGCAGCCAAGCCGGGGCATCCAACACCTGCAAAACAGCCAACGCTACATCCCAACGGGAAAGATATCCTTTTAAGGACCTGTCAGGCTGTTCCGACAGATGGAACCTGCCGGTTGCTGGGGTATCGTTTAAGCCACCTGGGCGGACAATCGTCCAAGGCAGATTCGTAGAACGCAGATAATCTTCAGCCCGTGTTTTTGCACGGAGCGCTCCTCCCAGGAACTGCTTTACCATCTCGTTCGTTCCAGCATATTGGTCACCACAGCCCATCGAAGTTACCAACAGGAACCGTTCCAGTCCTTCATGACCTGACAGCGCTTCGGCAACATGAATATTGCCAATCGCACAAATACGGCGTCCCTGCTGGTTTTTTCCACCCATCAGACTGACTACCCGACGCGGCTTGCTCTGCGCAACGGCTTGAAAACAGTCATCCAGGCTGAACGCATCTCCACGAATCACCGTGATGCCCAAGTTTTCAAGGGCTGTAGCATCACTGCTTTTTCGGACCATTGCCATGACCCGTTCACCTTGTTCAGTTGCGAGCGCTGCAATATGTAATCCCGTATTTCGGGTTGCACCGAAAATCAGCAGGTCACAAGAAGTCATACAGAAGCTCCAGGGACTTCAGATTTAAAGAGCGCTCTCATTGCTTCAACCTGGTCTATCAGCAGCTTTCGATTGTCGTCCCTGCCGGCATAGACATTGAACATATTCCTGCCTTCACCGTTGAAAAACTGGATGCTGACCGTAGGCGTATTCATAAAAGGACGTTCAACCAGATAGATAGTCTTGCAGTTTTCATGGCGCAGATGGCCATGTAAAGGACTCTTCGGTGACAGGTTGTAATAGCCATGAGCAATACCGCCATTCGGTACTTCACCGGCATATTCAAAGATGACATCTCCTGTATTGACGATGATGGTCATTTTGCCCAACGTAGTTAATGCTTTCATGATTTCGATGAACCGGCTGCCATCGGTGCGTTGCCAGGTACCTTCCGGCAGCAGTTCAATGACCTCTGCCAATGAAAGTCCATTTTCCCTTGCCAGTGGTTCCAGCAGCATGCCAGGATTTTCTGCCAACTGTGTCCTGATACTTTTCCGTATGCCCGTCAATTTTTCCTGATTGTTTTGTTGCATAAATTCCTCTTTTTTCCAGAAAGTCCCGTTTTTTTGTCTTGTTATTCTAAGTGAGAACAATTATCATTTAAAAAATTGATGCATAAATGATAAAGAGAATCATTTTCATCGTCAATGGAACAATCCGGCAAATATAGCAGGAAAACTTTGAATCATGTCAACAACACCATCATTGCCATTCAGATACCGGCACAACACGCAGCTGCCAAGATCGTTAGTCAGGGGGCTGGGCATTATCGTGACCGTGGTTCACTGTTTGATCTTAGGATGGGTTGCCCAGAGTGCGATGCAGACAGTTGCCATCGACCAGGGCGGCGGCGGAGGCGGGGGCGGTTCCGCAGGCAATGGTGTGATACAGGTCAGTGTCCTCCAAGTGCCACAGGGAGAAGACATCCGGGTTGAAATCTCTGAACCGAAGACTGAACAGGCTATTACTACAGACTTCGATGATGCGGACAACAGCTTCACCACTACCCGGAAAGAAACAAAAATACCTGTCCGGCAGAGCCAGCCTGTCCCAACCACGCTGCAGGCACCGGTGATGGAAAAGACTGCTTCAGAAGGTTCAGGGACCGGTTCAGGCGGTGGTGTCGGAACCGGTCAGGGTACAGGTATTGGTAGTGGTACAGGCAGTGGTTCAGGCTCTGGTATTGGCGATGGAATCGGTTCAGGGGTTGGATCAGGTGTTGGCAGCGGCTCAGGTAACGGGACAGGCGTGCTCAGGGTTTCTTTGTCTGCCTTGCGCTACCGCAATGCTGTCAAACCCTATTATCCGGAAGATTCGATTGAACGGCGGGAAACCGGGCAGGTCAATATCCGGGTCGTGGTTGGTACTGATGGGGCGGTGAAGCATGCCGGGGTTGAAAAATCATCGGGTTACAGGCGGTTGGACAATGCAGCCCTCACTGCAGCAAAACGGACAACCTTTTACCCGTATATGAACAACGGGATTGCCGTGGCGGTCATGGCAAGTATCCCTTACCGCTTCAACCTTGCCCGGTAAAAACGCTACTTAAATAGCATAAATAAAGATAGAACAGGAAAGACAAGGAGCATCAGCAGCACAATGGAAACAACAGCAAACGCCTTTGGGTTCAGCCATTTCATCAGTCATAGCGATTTTCTGGGCAAATTCCTCTTCTTTGTCCTGGTTGCCATGTCCATCGTGTCATGGACCATCATCATCGTCAAAGGCATTGCCGCGTGGAAGCAGAAAAACAGCAGCCAGACTTTCCTGCAACTGTTTTGGAACGCCACGTCATTGGAAAGTGTCGAACACGAAATTCAGGTACATGGCATCCAATGTCCGTTTTCCCATCTGACTGCCCATGCCATTCATGCCAAGGCACACCATGAAACTTATGGGGCTTCCAAACTGTCTGAAGCCGGTACCCAGCAGGAATTCATCATCCGCACGATGCGCATGGTCATTGACGAAGATGCTACCCGCCTCGGCAAGGGGTTGACCGTATTGGCAACTATTGGTTCAACTGCCCCGTTTGTCGGGCTGTTTGGTACCGTCTGGGGCATCTACCATGCACTGATTGCCATCGGGGTCGGCGGTTCTGCTTCGCTGGAACAGGTCGCAGGACCAGTTGGCGAAGCACTGATTATGACCGGTATCGGTCTGGCAACCGCCATCCCGGCGGTTATCGGTTACAACTGGCTGCTCCGGATGAACAACGTCACTTTGGCAAAACTCGATGCGTTTGCCAATGAACTGCTGACGTTCCTGACAACTGGCAAACCTTACATCATGCCGCAGTCGGCAGAAGAACCCGAAGAGAATGACAACAAGGTCATTCCATTTGCATGGAAGGAAAAATAAATGGCTTTCGGCAGTAAATTCTCTTCCCGGCAAAGCAGCGGGATGCCAATGACGGAAATGAATATGATTCCGCTGATTGATGTCATGCTCGTGCTGTTGGTCATCTTCATCGTCACAGCTCCCTTGATTGGGCAGGCAGTCAAGATTGACCTGCCGAAGGCGGAAGCCGTATCAGATACCCAGGTACCCACCAAGATGACGGTTGCCATCCATGCCGATGGGACACGTCAGATCAATGGCAGGACTGTCACCCGTGAAGAAAGTCGGGCGTTTTTCATGGTAGCTGCACAGAAAAAACCGATGCCCGAAGTGCATATCTATGCAGATAAACATGCCGATTACCAGTCAATAGCACAGACATTGGCGGATGCCGGCAAGTCAGGACTGACCCGTATCGGCTTCATTACACAGCCCGAAAAATAACGATAAAAAGACAGGCATTCATAATTTATTAAAAATATTGAATGATTCTCAATTAAAGGAATAGGAAACAATGAAGAGAAAGCAATACCCAGTTGTCGGGGTTTGCCTTGCATCCGCGCTTTTCTTGGCATTACAGGCAAAAGCACAGGAAGCGGCTCAACAGGAAGCTCCTGTTACAGAGGCAACCCAACAGGAAGCTCCGGTGGCAGACGTTACCCAACAGTCTGCGTTACCTGAAGACATAACATCAGGCAATGTCATGCAAATGGATGCGATTACCGTGACTGCAACCCGTCAGGAAGAAAAGATCCTGAACGTGCCGCAGACCATCAATGTCATCACTCGTAAGACAATGGATGACCATAATGTTACGACGATTGAAGAAATGGTTCGGCATACTCCTGGAGTGCATGTTGATCGTCAGACATCTCTGGCTGACTCTGCATTTGGCGGATCCGGTAGTATTTCCATGCGTGGTGTTGGCGGCAACCGTATCCTGACTGTCGTTGACGGTGACCGGGTGATGGAATCGACAGGATTGACAGGTGAAATTGGCAACCGGATGTTTGTTGATCCGCAGATGCTGAAGTCTGCTGAAATCGCTCGAGGACCAGCCTCTGTCTTATGGGGGGCTGATGCCATGGGTGGTATGGTTTCATACCAGACGCTTGACCCGGATGACCTGCTGAAAGGCAGGCAAGTTGGCGGCAAAGCGTCTGTCAGTTGGGATGGGTTGAATTATGGCTGGAGCGAACATGGCTCTTTTGCCGTCCAGCCAACAGATACCGTCCAGGCGCTGATTGGCTATACTCATCGAAAACAGGATGAAACCAGGCTTAGGAGAGCGCATCATTATGGCAGTAGACGTGAGGGTATAAGAGGAGGAGCCTTGCCGGACACCGATATTGAAACCAACAATGTATTGGGTAAATTGATATATCGGCCGAACCAGACGCATCAATTCAAGCTGACAGGGGAATACTTTGAATCGAAGACAGATACGACGATTCCGTTTGCGACAATGACTGGTAAAGCTTTTGCTAATGGCGGTGATTATCGTGAACAAGAGCAAACAAGATGGCGTTTAGCGTTTGAACATAAATGGGATGCCGATTTGCGTTGGCTTGATAACCTGACATGGCGGGTATCCTATTCCGACCAAGAACGGGATTACCAACGTGACCAGGACTATACAACCCAGGCTTCAACGATGTCTATGGGTGGCATGACTTTTACTATTCCAGGGACTAAAACAAACACCAGAAGGAATACCCATTATGAACAAGAAGCTTATCAGGCTGATGTCCAGCTGACTTCCAGTTTTGATTGGGCAAGTACATCCCATAGACTGACTTATGGTTTCCAGGGCGACTTGACAGAAACCACCCACGACATCAAGCAAACGAATTTCTTGACAGGTGTGACACAGTACAAGAGCGATCTTAAATCCGGTACATTCGCAAATGCAGACACTGTCCGAGCTGATGTCTATATTCAAGATGAAGTCAAGCTGTTTGATGATCGTTTGACTGTAACACCTGGTCTGCGCCATGCGCATTATTCATTGGATCCAACTGGCGGAAATGACAAACTCAGTGAAAACAAATGGTTGCCGCAACTGGGAGCTATCTTCAAATTCAATGACACCTATTCTATATATGGGCGTTATGCCAAAGGTTTCAAGATGCCGACCGCATCCCAGCTTTATTTCAGCTATGATATGGCGATGGGTAGTTCAACGACTAACGTCATTGCAAACCCAGATCTGAAACCGGAAACCAGCGATACTGTTGAATTCGGGTTCCGGGGCAAATATGATAATGCCTGGTTCTCAGTGGGCGCTTTCTATACCGATTATGATGACTTTATCGCGCCGCTCCAGCAAATAAGTGACGATACCTATACTTCCCTTAACCTGAAAAAACTGCGGATCTGGGGGATTGAAGCGTCAGGAGAATGGCAGTTTGCCCGAAATTGGAGCATGACGGCAAGTGCTGATTGGCAATATGCCAAGAAGTCTGATGATGGCGGCTATGATGATGGTTCCGGCGCAAATGCGCATACAACAACCTCATGGGTCGTTCCGCCGCTTACGGGTGTGGTTGGCCTGAAATGGAAACTGCCTGAGTATGGTGTTACTACAGAATTATTTGGCACATTTGCCAAATCTCCTCATCAACCGGACAGCAACAAATTCAAACCAGGCGGCTATTCTGTCTTTGATGGTTATGTCAACTGGCAGATGACTAAAAACCTGACACTGACTGCATCCGTCACGAATATCCTGAACAAACGATATTTTAACTATACGGCGGCAGGTTTAGACAAATCGAGTGAGTACAGTATACAGAATCCTTTGGAACTATATACTGATCCAGGCAGAACAGTTGCCGTTTCCCTGCGGGCTGACTTCTGATTTCAGAAGGAGCACTTAATGGCAAAACAGGGTAATTCTGTTTTCCATCAGCGAGGAACATGGATTGCTCCTGCAACGGGGCAATCCATTCCCTTTTCAGCGCTGATGGAAAAAATGGCTGAAAAATCCGTCGTCATGCTGGGAGAAACACATGACATTGCGGAAATCCACCGCTGGCAGCTGCATATTGCATCATTCCTGTATGCATTGCGCCCCAATATGATGATGGGGTTCGAAATGTTTCCCCGCCGGATTCAGCCTGTTTTGGATGAATGGGTAGCAGGCAAATTGGATACGCTTACTTTCCTGGAAAAAGCGGAATGGCAGAAAGTCTGGGGCTTTCCGCCGGAAATCTATCTGCCGCTTTTCCATTTCTGTCGTCAAAACAACGTCAGGATGCTGGCGCTCAACTGCTATCGAGAATTGGTGACTCGTGTCGGCAAGGAAGGGTGGCATGCGATTCCCATTGAAGAACGCGATGGGTTGACGCCATCAGCACCGCCATTGCCCAGTTATGTCAAACATCTGCAAGCAATGACAGGCGGCAATGCGGGGGGACGGGAAAACATCCCAGTCGATGGCGGTCGGTTCATGCGGGCGATGCAGACCTGGGACAGAGCATTTGCCTGCAATATCGCTTATGCCCGTGAGGCAGCGGTCAGAGCCGCCGGCGAGGCACCGCTCATCATCGGTATCATCGGCAGGGGACATTTGGAATATCGGTTTGGTACACCTTACCAGTTGGCGGACCTTGGCATCACCGATACCGCAGTCCTGCTGCCATCCCAGTCCGAGGATTGGCTGCTGCGTCCTGACATACCGGGGGAAGCAGGGAAGCCGGCCCAGTCATTTGCCGATGCGGTTTTCCGGCTGGATATGCCAGACCCGATTCCCGAACGCCGTATACCCAAAAAGAAACCCACCAGCGATAACACCTGACATCCATTGAAACCATATTATGAACAGGACACTCAAACGCATTTTTAATCTGGCTGCCATCTGCATCAAGGGACCCGGTGGGAAAGTCGGTATCCTTTACTGCTGCATCATCCTGGGGCTGAACCTGTTAGAGATTTACCTTTCCATGAAGATGATTATGTGGAACAAGGACTTTTTCAGTGCCTTGGAGAAATACGATGCCAGCGGTGCGTTGTATCAAATCGGGGTCTTTGCCATTATCACAGTCGTCAATTCATGCCAGTTTCTGGTGGCGACCTATCTCCGTCAGTTAGTACAGATCCGTTGGCGGACTGTGCTGACCAATACCTTTCTCGGCCGTTGGTTCTCTGACAAGGCATTTTGGCATCTGAATACCGATGAAACCTCAACGCTGGATAACCCTGACCAGCGCATCTCGGAAGATTGCCGTATCTTTGTAGAGCGTCTGACCGGCAAAGCATTAGACCTGATCAGTGCCGTCATCAGTTTGTCCACTTATATCTTCATCCTGTGGAAACTGTCTGCATTCCCTATCGAGATTACCCTGTTCGGAGAAACATATTATTTTGAACATTACCTGATTATCGTGGCACCGATTTATGTATTGATTTCAAGCACATTGACCCATTGGATGGGCTCACCTCTGATGCGGTTGAATGTCATCCAGCAGCACCGTGAGGCAGACATGCGTTTCGCATTGGCAAGACTGCGTGAATTCAAGGAAGCGGTTGCACTGGAAAACGGGGAGAAAGCAGAACGCAAAATCATTGACAACCGTTATCTCAGAATCCTTGAGAACTGGCGGCATCGTATCAACCGAGAATTTATCTTGGGGCTGTTCACACGCCCTTACTACATGTCCATCATGCGGATACCGACTTTTCTAGCATTCCCAGCCTATCTGGCAGGGCATGTTGCGTTGGGCGGTCTGATGCAGCTCGGTTCTGCTTTTCTGCGCCTGATTACCACCATGTCTTGGTTCATCTTCTCTTATCGGGAATTGGCGGAACTGAGCGCAACGACCCACCGTCTTGCCAATTTTAAACAGCAAATGGAAGCGATTGCCACAATCCCTTCCCCTGTTGAGAAAGTCGAGGCAGAAGATGGCAAGTTCCATATCCAAAACCTGACCGTCAACGATCCTTCTGGCAAAGAACTGTTACAGATTGATAACCTAGTCATCGCACTTGGTGATACCGTCTGGATTGATGGTCCTTCCGGCATTGGTAAGTCCACTCTGTTGAAAGCCCTGTCCGGTATCTGGCCATATTGCCATGGAAAGCTGGCCGTTCCCAAAGGAAAAATCGTTTTTTCTCCGCAGAAAGCCTATCTGCCATTGGGCAGTCTGGCAGAATGTGTCGCTTATCCGGAACCGCCACAAGATATGGAAACTATCCATAACCTGTTACAGCTAGTTGGGATGAATGAAGCGCGTCATGAAGAACAGCTGAAGAAAGCGACCAGTATTGGTGATGATTACCGGTTGTCTGGCGGGGAACTGCAACGATTGCAGATTGCTCGTATCCTCTATGCCAAACCGGACTGGATTTTCCTGGACGAAGGGACCAGTTCTTTGGATATTGAAACTGAAGAGAAACTGTACAGCCTAATCAGAACCCATCTGCCGCAAAGCAGTATCATCGTCATTGCCCATCGTGAACCGAAAGGATTAGGGACTTACCGTCATATCAATCTATGGAAAAACCGTGCGGACAACCAGAAGCAGGCATCCTTGCCTGAACCGGATACCGTTGGGCTGGTTCCTGTTCTGCAAAGACATATCTTAAATGCTTGCTGATGACAGATTTAAGCCCGCTTGATATGTCTTCTGAAAGGTTTGGTCAATAACCATACCAGTGGGGTTGCCGGTGCAAAGCAGAATAGAACCCAGAAAAACCATTCAATCGGCAGATACTCCCAGAGCATCGCACCTAGCAGGGGACCGCATGCCATACCGGTATCAACCCCGACATAAAACGTACTGTTTGCGAGCCCTTTTTTGTCAGGCGGTGCCACAAAGATGGCCGTTGATTGGCAGGCAGAAAAGGCGAATCCGAATCCGCCCGCCATACAGGCAGCACCCAGAAACATCAGAAGATTGCCCTGCATGAAGGTGAGTGCCAGATAGCCGATGCCGGCGGAGAGGGAAGAAAACAGCATGAACCAGATGAATGCAACGCGGTCAAACAAACTTTTCGCACCAAGCCGGAGCAGGAAAAGCACGATGGCATAGCAAGGAAAAAACAAACTGACCATGACATGAATGTGCCGGACCTCCGTATAGCGCACGATGAAAGTCTGCATCGTGTAATAAGGCAGCGTGAACAACAAGCTGACCAAGGCAATCGGCAAGACACTGGGCAGGAAAAACTGGAACCGGGACCTGCGGATTTCTTCAGGCGTATGTGCAATGACTGGCGGATTGCCGCTGTGTTTGATAAGGCAGGGCAGCAATGTCATGACGATGACAAAGAAAATATCCAGGGCAAAAGATACCCGATAACCGAGATGCTGGTAAATAAGCACACCAAATGCCGGCGCAAGCCCCATAGCCAGTGCATTCATCGTGCCATACATGGCGACACCGTAACCAATACGGTTTGGCGGCATCATTTCAGCGACCCAGGTCGAAAGGCAGAGCGAAGTCATCGCATAGCCTAAACCAGCGAGAATGCGGCAGACAAGAACGATGAAAGGATCGGAAGAAAAGAAATAGCCAATGGCACCGATCAGCTGCAGGATGCCGGCAATCAAACATAACTTGACTTTGCGGTGTTTGCCGATGATGGCACCGACAACGGGGCGAAAGAAAAGAGAGACGATATTTGCCACGCCGCCGATAAGACCGATCATGACATGGGTTGAGCCAATACTCTCAGCGAAACCCGTGAGCAATGGCGTGACCATCACATAAGAACCCATGAAAAAGAAAGTCGCCAGCATAATCAGGGCGAAATCTTTTGATGAGGCATGCTCGCTGTCAGACATAGTCGGTTGGCTGGTTTGGAAAATAATCATCCTACACCTGGGAAAGGCGCTTTTCAATCTGACAGGGATTGCTGTATTGACAGAGGACTGACGGGTTCATGGCATAATCCTGCTATCAACAGGTTTCACTGGAGGAAGGGCATGGATGGAAAGATTATTGAGACGGATGGACTGCCAGGAACCGGAACCGGTAAAGATGGAAACAGGGGAACCATCAGGACGCCTGCAGCCGAGTTCTTTATGGCGATGCTCCTTTGCCTGACACAGGTGCCGGAAGCAACTGCTTCAGAACCCTTGACGGTTGACCATGAAACGCTTTACCAGACAGCGCTGTTGCAGTCACTGATGCTGGGAGAATATGACGGTTCTGTTCCGATATCTGATTTAAAACGGCTGGGTGACATCGGAATCGGTACGTTTGACCGATTGAACGGTGAACTGATTATGCTGGATGGCCGTGTCTATCAGGCATTGTCAGACGGTACCATTGCGGAGCCACCAGATTCGATGACCGTGCCTTTTTCCTGTGTGACGTTTTTTGAAACGGACTATACGTTGGACCTTAAAAATGTTTCAACGGTTGATGCTTTGAAATCTTCCTTGGATGAGGTGGTCAGAGAGCACGGAGCCAACCATTTTTACATGGTGAGGATTGATGGGACTTTTCGGTCAGTGCAGGTCAGGAGCGAATACGCCCAGGAAAAACCTTACCGTTCGCTGGATAAGGTGATGGAGACCGACCAGACGTTTTCAGAACACAAAGACATCAAAGGCACCATTGTCGGCCTGTACTGCCCTGGTTATATGAATGGACTCAATGTTCCTGGCTGGCACTTCCATTTCATTGATGGGGGACGCCGTTATGGTGGACATCTGCTGGCGGTTAATATAGACGGTGCCGTTGCACGGTTTGACCAGACGACAGGGTTCAGCATGAGCCTGCCTTCTTCTGAAAGTTTCCAGTCGCTTACACTGGAAAAGGATCTCGGTAAGGCAATCCGCAAAGTCGAGTCCAATGATTGAGAAAGTCCTCCCGTATTGCAGGAAGACTGCTGTATGGCAGCATTGCCTGTTCCGTGTTTTCTCTGAACCTATTCCGTGTTGGTTCCGTAAGGGAAAAGCGATAAATCACATCATTATCAATAACAGTGTGATTTTTTTCACGTTTTTATGTATAAAAATGTGATTTTTGCGCCATGTTGACTTCCCTTGTAGAATGTCCAGACTATCGACTGCAATACAGGGATATTGTTGGCAAAAACAAGGAGAAATTTCCATGTGGATCATGTTGAACAGCGGTTTTCTGTCCATCATCAAAAAAGACTGTGCGGACGATGAACTGCTGGTGCAGGCAAGGCGAACTGGTGATATCGAACGCGTTTTTCCCCAGGCGGTTGTTCAAGAAACGCCAGACAACGACTACCGTTATCAGGCGGTTGTCAAGAAAGCCAAAGTGATGGAAGCGCTCAGCAACTGTATTGCATCCATTGATTACCCTGACTTTATTGAGTCGGTTGACGGTACTGACCTGCTCAACGCCTATATGGAAGTCTGGGGTGATATGGAGAATATCCAGGTCGGTGGTTCCTGCAACCGTCATGCGAAGCGGAACAGACTGCTGGGCGGTGGCGGGTATTGATTCTGCTGCTGTTCAGTGTAGGGCAACGGTCATTGGCATTCGGGTATCCCGCCACATTCCTGAAAAAGGTGGATGAAGACGGCTAGCAACCGCTTGATCATGGAATGTTCCGTTTTTTGTCATGGGTTGCAGACATCCAGGAAGCAGTATCCAATTTGGATAGAGGTGATTGGGATATCCTGAAGAAGGTCAATCCCCGCTGGTAATGTTTATCTGTCCATGCGATGCCATTGGGGTGGTATTTCTCGCCTTCCAGCTGTTTCGTGTCATTGATCCACTGTTCGGCTGCCTGTTGGCTTTCAGGGGTGTTGATATCGCTTTCGATGGCAATCTGCAGATGGTTTTCATCAGCACTATCCTGCTAGGACATATGGACGAAACGATGGGGAGCATCGCACAGGTCTAGACAGGGAATCGCTATCGTGCCTGAGATGGCCATCAGATTGTCGGCAACAGTCGGTCAAACCGCACAGTACTGGCTGCAGTGTCAGACAGATTATGACCTTTATCACGCCAGCAAGCGTGTTGATACCAGTGAATTGCAGCCGCTGACGAAAAGGTAATGATAAATTGGATATTCAAGATGGGGCTGTCCTGGATAACTAGGATGGCTCTAATTTCTTTCGTTTTCCCCACGTGTTAAGTATAGGGAGTTTTTTCCTCATGAAATCAAAAAAGGTACCGCTGCAAGCGATGCCTCATGCTGGTTTGGGGGGATGGATTATCTAGCCTGAGGTCCTTGTCCCTGTTGAGGACCACCTTGATATTCTTGTGGTCCCTGACCTTGCTGAGGGCCTTGAGCATTGGATCTCTGCTGCGGACCGCTCTGGTATCCTTGAGGGCCATGTCCTTGCTGGGGCCCCTGAGCGCCAGGACCTTGTTGAGGGCCTTTTGCATGAGGGCTTTGTTGTGGCCTCTGTGTTCCCGGTCCCTGTTTGGGTGCTTTAGCGGAAGCATGTGGTTTCTTGTGAGGCGCCTTTCTGGCTGGCTGTTTGGCGTAGGCGGTTGCCGTTGCAGCAAATGCCATGATGATTGCGGCGAGAAGCGTTTTTTTCATGATAAATCCTTAATTGAACAAAAAATCAGCAAGGCAGTTTTTGCCTGTCCTGAAAGTCGCATGAAGTGGCCTTCAAGGAGAAGTATATACACGGGGCAGAAGGAAAAGCATTTGTTTTTACAGATAGAAAGACAAAAAAGCGACAGTTGGGAGACATTAGGGCAATGCGATAAAAAAAGGTAGAATAATTAATTTTTCGAAATCCCTGTGTAAAGGGAATATGGCTTAGCAACAGGTAACGTTTGACCGATGGATATCGACTTGGATATAGATTGGGGGTTGTTGTTGGGTGAGTTGACCTACAATCCCAAGTCCCCAATGATTTTCAGCAGTGGCCTGTTCCTGTGGTTGTTTGCGATTTTTTCGCTGATCTATTTCTGCCTGGTACGAACGGCAACCATTCGTATTCTGTTCGTCACGCTGTTTTCCTATTATTTTTACTATAAAAGCAGCGGCATTTATGTGGCGCTGCTTTTTGTGGTCACGTTGTCAGATTTTTTGCTGGCAAAGGCGATATATCGTGTCCAGATGGCGGATGGGGAACGCAATCTGAATGCCCGTAAATACCAACAGCGGCTGTTGTTATGCTGCAGCTTGCTGGTGAATCTGGGGTTTCTGGCGTATTTCAAATATACGAATTTTTTCTATGAGCTATTCTGTCCATTGTGGCATGGCAGGTTTGAACCGCTGGATATTTTCCTGCCTGTAGGTATCAGCTTTTTCACGTTCCAGTCCATCAGTTATGTGGTCAGTATTTACCGGGGGCAGTTGCAGGCGTTGGACAGTCTGCTGGATTATGCGTTTTATGTCAGTTTCTTCCCGCAGTTGGTGGCGGGACCGATTGTGGATGCACGGGATTTTGTGCCACAGATTCACCAGCCGCTCAAAGTCACTGATGAGATGTTTGGCAGAGGGGTGTTCCTGATTGTTGCCGGGCTTTTCAAGAAGGCGGTCATCAGCGATTACATCAGTGTCAATTTTGTGGAGCGTATTTTTGATGATCCGACGTTGTATTCGGGAATTGAGAATCTGTTGGGGCTTTATGGATACGCGCTTCAGATTTATTGTGATTTTTCCGGTTATTCCGATATGGCGATTGGTCTCGCATTGTTGTTGGGGTTCAAGTTTCCGGATAATTTCAATTCGCCTTATAAAAGTACTTCGGTCACAGAATTCTGGCGGCGTTGGCATATCAGTCTGTCACATTGGTTGAGGGATCATCTGTATATTTCGTTGGGCGGCAACAGGCATGGCAATGTCAGGACGTATTTCAATCTGTTTTTGACAATGTTGCTGGGCGGGTTCTGGCATGGTGCCAGCTGGAACTTTGTTGTCTGGGGGGCGTTGCACGGGGCAGCATTGGGTGTCCATAAGGCTTTTCGAAGTTTTTGCGGGTTTGATTCTAAGCAGCAGGCGAAAGGGTTTGCCAGTATTCTTGCACGATTGGCGACTTTCCATTTCGTGGTGTTTTGCTGGATTTTTTTCCGCAATACGTCTTTCGAGCATTCGTGGCAGATGATGATGAAGATCGGCACGGAATTCAATGCGGCGCTTCTGCCGCAGATCTGGGACGGTTATACAGCAGTCATGTGTTTGATTGTCTTGGGGTTTGTCTTGCATTTTCTGCCTGATAGCGTGACGGCCTTCTGCCAGAAGGTGGTGACCAAACTGCCATTGGTCTTGAAAGCTGTGCTGATTACGGCTGTTATTTACCTGATTATCCAGGTGAAAAGCAGTGACATCCAGCCATTCATTTATTTTCAGTTCTAGCGGGGGAAGAGAATGAAAAACAGGCTTTTTCAGACTTTCCTGCTGACGGTAATGGTTATTGCCATGCTGTATGGATTGAGTTGGCTGCCTGAAATGGAAATCTTGGATATGAAGACAAAGCCGGTTGATTTGCTGGCAGATGTTCGTCCGGGACAGGACAACAGGGAAGGTGTAGCTGACAGCACGGATACTCAGGTGGCAGTTGCACCGGTTGATGCTAATGGCTTGCGCAATTATGACTTGCCGATTCAGGGCAGTCTGCAGCCGATTGAGGATTATGCCTGGCACAAGGGGAATCCTGATCTTTATGTCGGTCATGGCATGGATTATTTCTATGAGGCGCTGGACAGGATGCCATCTTTGGAACGTCCGGTCCGTGTGGCTTATTTCGGGGATTCTTTTATTGAAGGTGACATTATCACGCAGGACTTGAGAGCGATGCTTCAGACCCGGTTTGGCGGTTCTGGCGTGGGGTTTGTGGATATTGCGTCACCGACAGCAGGGTTCCGTGTTTCTGTCCGGGCAGTTTCCAAGGGTTGGGCATCGTTTGCAGTGACGGATAAGTCAGGGTTTGATGCCAGCCGTCAAGGGATCAATGAGCGTTATTTTGTGCCACGGGGCAACGGTCAGGTAACGTTGGAGGGCAATGGAGCGATGAAAGCACTGCACCAGGATACCTGGGAGATCACGACTTTGTATTTCCGGGCTCCGAATCGTACAGTGGTGACAGGGCGTTTGGATGATGGGGCAGACCAGTCATTGACAATCGGCGGGTCTTCGGAGATTCAGCAGGTTCAGTTGTCTGGCAGGGCAGAAAAGGCATTCTGGTCAGTACCGGATGGTGCAGGGACTTTCTTCGGGGTTGGATTGGAATCCCGCCAGGGGATTTCTGTCGATAATTTCTCGATGCGCGGCAATAGTGGGATGACATTGTCGAAGGTGCCGGACAGTACCTTGGTGCAGTTTGCTGCTGTACGTCCTTATGACTTGATTGTGCTGCAGTTCGGACTGAATGTTGCTAATAACAAGCAGGCAGATTATTCCGGCTATGAAAAGGAAATGGAGAATGTCATCCGAAAATTGGCAAAGGCTTTCCCGAAAACATCGATTCTGATTATCGGTGTCGGTGATCGTGGCGAGCGCAAGGGGGGCGGTATTGTCACGATGGGGGGTATCAAAGCGTTAGGACATTACCAACAGCAGATGGCATTCAAGACAGGGTGTGCGTTCTGGAACCTTTATCAGGGCATGGGAGGACCAGGCAGTATTGTGAAGATGGCGGAGGCGAAACCGGCAATGGCGAACAGGGACTATACCCATATCAATGCAAAGGGTGGCCAGTTTGTTGCGCAGCGGCTTTTTGATGCCCTGATGCAAGGGTATGAAGAAAGGAAAGGAAAAAATAAATGAGAGCGTTCAAGACATGGAAACTGGCAGGTGTTCTGGTGTTGGCAGGCGCGTTTCTAGCCGGGTGTTCTTCGACAAAGCCGCCAAAACCGGTTCCTCAGCCGCCCAAGGATGTAACCCCTGAGCAGAAGCTGATTGAAATGGGGTTCAAGAATACGCGCAAGAACCGGATTTACAATCCTCAGAGCTTGACAGGTTTCTTCCAGAAGATGGATGACCGTGCAAACCGGCAGGTTCGTGTTGTCCAGATTGGGGATTCTCATGTTCGTGGACATATGTTTCCAGCGGCTTTGCGCCAGAAACTTTCTCAGAGGTGGGGAAGTGCGGCCATGGTGGATAAGCCCATCAATTACCACACAACAGCCATGGCGGAAGAAACCGGAGAGAATGGTTTTATTTTCCATGCGAAGGGCAAGAATGGCTGCACAATTGCCTATTATCTGAATGAGAAAAGGCTGGATGAAATTGCCCGGTTACAGCCGGATCTCATCATTGTTTCCGTAGGGACGAATGAAAGTCATGCCAAATTCGATCCAGCGGCTTATCAGGAAAAACTGGATACGTTTATCGCTGAGATGCGGTCACGGCTTGCTGCTGAGGGGAGGGAGGTTGCTTTTTTGCTGACAACGCCGCCATGCAGTCATATCTCAAAGACGGATACCATGGAATATGTTGACGATGAGGGCAAAGTCCGAATTGAAAGTGTGACATCCAAAGTGCCTAATCCGGCCGCAGCGGATGTTGCTGCTTTCCAGGCTGGTTATGGCGCAAGGAACAATATTGCTGTCTGGAACCTCTATGACACGGTGGGCGGAAAAGAAAATGCCTGTACCAACTGGTGGAATGGCGGTTTCATGGCGAAAGATGGTGTTCATTATACGAAAAAAGCCTATACCCTCCAGGCGGAACTGTTGGGGCAGGCAATTTTGGATGCCTATGACAGTTACCGTAAAGCAAAAGTCCGATATCGGTAACTTGCACGCGATGGCTATCCAGAAACACTAGAGACTGATGATGTTGGTTTCTGGTGTTTTTTGTCTGGATCTTGAAAACGACCAATGCGGAAGCATATAGAAAAAAGGAACAGTCAGTTTCGGTGCTTTCCAGAAAATGAATGTTGTTTTTTTGTCTTTTGGCTGGACAGACGCATTTTTTCTGAAGAAACAGTTGACACAGAAAGTTTTTAGGGAAGATAATTTCGATTCTCCGCTCATGATACAGGCACAACGCCCTGAGGAGGCAGGAGG
>CAVERB010000051.1:0-4500 GCA_963618105.1 Oxalobacter sp.
GTAATTAAATCAGCAAAAAGAGGCTTTCATATTTGAAAATATTGTTTTTAAACAATATGTTAATAGCCAATCATTATTTAAAAAAATGCGAAATGTAACCTAAACAAGGTTACATTCAGACAAAAAACAGCCCTAAAACAGGCAATCTGATGCTTGACTGAATGATATTTATAGGAGCAATGCTTCCTCAGACAGAAAAACAGGCAATTTTTCTTGAAAACCGCCTTATCATCTAGCCGATTTTCGGGCAGGACGCCCTCGACGTCCCATGCGAAACGGTTTTCCCACCTGTTTTTCCAACAATGAGATAAATGTACGGGAACCCAACGGCCATCCTTTTGTCAGGACCTGCGCCAGAAAGGCATCCTCATCCAAACTGAATTCTTTCATAAAAGACAGATAGGCTGACTCACGTGCAAACGGTGTATTGCCAAGACCCCAATAAAGGATATTATCACAGATAACAGATGAAGGCTGAACGCCGATATGATGCCTGTAACTTGACCATGGATAATCTTCAGGCTTTTCAACCAGTCCCTGTACAACTGGCCGCATCTCAATAAACCGACAGCACTTCATCAGCCATGGCACCTCTTCGACAACCGATGTTCTGAAACGCCCTTCCCAGAGCGATCCGCTATGCTGGTACCGGCGGTTGAAATAAGGCACATAACAGCGTCCCATCCATTGCATCATTCTTGCCAGTCCTTCCTCGTCTGAAGGTGTTGCCAGCAAATGGACACTGCTGTCAAGCAGAACATAAGCATGAATGTCCACCCGATACTGTTGCGAAGACTGTCTCAAATGATCCAGATAGAACCGCCTGTCTTCATCGTCAAAAAACACTATCTGTCTATTGTTTCCCTGATGGAAAACATGATGCGGATTCCCCGGTAAGACCAAACGGGCACTCCGTGCCATAGAACAACCTCCTGTGCCAGAAAAAAACTTTGGAAAAAGCCACCACGGCCTCTGCTACGTCCCCTTTTTAAGATAAGACCAGTCAGAAATGACATTGATATGTCCCTATATTAGCAAAAAATACAGGAATTTGCCCAATTTCCGGATTTCTTAAAGGCGTTTTATATCCTGACATGCAATTTATGCAAAAAAAACACCAAACGCTCCTTTCTGTCGTAAATCCGTCAAAAATATTTGCTATGATATCTTTATCTCAACTGGATAAAGGAGGCTTTTATGTCAGACAATAAAAACCAGTCTTCTAAAAACAGCCTTGGACTTCCGGTCAATCATCAAGATCCCAATTTATACCTGAATCGGGAGTTGTCCCTGCTTGAATTCAACCGCCGTGTCATTGCACAGGCTGAAGATGAAACGCTCCCACTGCTTGAACGTCTGCGCTACCTCTGTATCGGCGCAAGCAACCTTGATGAATTCTTTGAAGTCCGTATTTCCAGCCAGCTGGCGCACCGGACGCATGAAGCGAAATCGCTTTCCAATACTGTCCTGCATGAAATCAGCAAACGCTGTCATGAATTGGTGGATATGCAGTATGCTCTCCTGAACAGGCAAATCCTGCCTGAAATGGCTGAGAACGGCATTCACCTGCTTCTCCACAAAGATTGGAATGATAAACAGCGTGCCTGGGCAAAAAGCTATTTTGACGAACAGATCTCCCCTGCCTTGACCCCTATCGTGCTGGATCCTGCCCATCCTTTTCCGAAAACCGCCAACAAAAGTCTGAATTTTATTGTTTCGCTTGCAGGCAAAGACGTGTTTGGACGAGGCAGTGCCATTGCAATCGTCAAGGCGCCACGTATTCTGCCACGCATCATCAAGATGCCAGAGCAACTTGTTGAAGACGGTATCGGTTTTTGTCTGCTTTCATCACTCATTCTTGCCAATATCTCATCGCTCTTTCCTGAACGTGAAATCCTGGCTCAGGCCCAGTTCCGTGTGACCCGTGACAGCGACCTCTGGGTTGATGAAGAAGAAGTCAAGAACCTGCGCCAGGCTCTCAAGACAAGCCTGCAAAGCCGCCAGTTCGGGACGGCGGTCCGCCTTGAAATTTCTAAAGGCAGCCCGGAACATCTGGTTGAATTCCTGATGAATGAATTCAAACTAGACAAAGATTATGTTTACCGCGTTGATGGTCCCGTCAACCTTGTCCGCCTGAATCAGATTTTCAAATTTGTCACCAATCCCCGATTCTATTTTGAACCTTATCAGGCATCCCTGAATCCAAATGCCCGGGAAGATGGCTCTCTGTTTGAGACACTCAAGAAAAAAGACATTCTGCTGCATCATCCTTACCAGTCGTTCAGGACAGTCATTGATTTTATCCGTGATGCAGCTGATGACCCGAATGTCATTGTCATCAAGCAGACCATTTATCGGGTCGGGGAAGATTCAGAACTGATGCAGGCACTGCTTGATGCTGCCAACCGGGGCAAGGAAGTCATCGTCATTGTTGAGATCAAGGCACGCTTTGATGAAGAACAAAACATCGACTGGGCACAGCAGCTTGAAAAAGCCGGTGCACAGGTCATTTATGGTGTCATGGGACTAAAAACGCATGCGAAACTTGCCCTTGTCATCCGTAGAGAACAAGGCGGCTTCCATTACTATGCCCACCTCGGAACTGGTAACTACCATGGAACCACGACGAAGCTCTATACTGACTTCGGTTTACTGACGGCCAATCCCCAGATTGCCCGTGAAGTCAATGATGTCTTTGTCCACATCACCAGTATCACCAAACCGAAGAAGATGGAATATCTGTGGCTGGCGCCATTCACCATGCACCGCAACATTATCCGCAGTATTCTGAATGAAGTCCGCATTGCCCGGCAGGGACGCCCTGCTCATATCATCGCCAAAATGAACTCCCTGATTGAGGAATCCACCATCCGGGCTCTGTATCTTGCTTCTTCTGCCGGTGTAAAAATTGACCTGATTGTCCGTGGCGCCTGTTCCCTGCGCCCAGGCGTACCAGGCCTTTCGGAAAACATCAGAGTCCATTCCATCATCGGCCGTTTTCTGGAACATGAACGCATCTACTACTTCCGGAATGATCTGAAACATAATCTTTACCTGTCCAGCGCCGACTGGATGGGCAGAAACCTGTTCCGCCGCATTGAAGTGGCTTTTCCAGTACTTAACCCGACATTGAAACGCCGTGTCATCGAAGAAGGGTTGCGCGCCTATATCAAAGACAATACCAATGCCTGGATACTGCAGACCAATGGCGAGTACAAACGCCGCAAAATCCGCCGCAAACAGGCCCGTTTCGGTGCCCAGCAGTACCTTGCCTCTGTCTATGATGCCAATGCGCAGGTAATGACCGTTTCAAACATTTCCCAGGAAAACGCGCAGCCCAAGAAAGAGCCTGCAAACAAAGGCAAAAAAGCCCCAGAGAAAACAGCACCCCTGAAACCCTCTCCCAAAACAGGGAGAACCGCTGTTGAACAGATACCTGCTGCCGAAGAACCTAACACTGCACCACCTGTCAACCAGGATATAGAGATACTGCCGACGATGGACAGTTCAGACACTTAGGTCTTGTCCTGTCAGGAACTGCCAATGGTTTCAAACCATTGGCAGTTCGTTTTTTTCAAGGAATCCTTCCGAAAACTCAGTTCCGTATGAACCGGATGCTGTATGTCTTGTATTCTGTCTGTTGCCTGAGGGATCTTGACAGTCTGGAAAAAGCCTCGGGTATGCGGGAGCGGATTGTCAGATCCACTTCATAATCTTTCCCGTCATTGACAAGCTGATGGTTGATTTTTCCTGTGGCTTCCAGCTGATGCTCCGCCAGCAAGCCAAAAAAACGTTCTTTTGTAATGCTGCCATCCCGGGCGAACACCACATTGCAATGCGCATATGTCCTGGCAGAAATCACGCTTTCTATTTTGCGGAAGGCCGAAAGGATCAGGATGAGCAAAACTGCTACCAAAACTCCTGTATAAAATAGACCGATACCGAAAAGGATGCCGATGACAGCCGTTGCCCAGATAGCGGCAGCTGTCGTCAAACCCCGGATTGTGAATCCCTCTCGGAAAATAACGCCAGCCCCCAAGAAAGCAATGCCAGACACCACTGCCTGCATAAGGCGAGTCCCATCCGCCTTATACACTTCAGGCGGTGCACCTGCCAGCCAGATAGGCGCATGCAGGGTGACCTGAATAAGTGCTGCTGATGCTAAACAAACCAGACAATATGTTCTGATACCGGCAGGACGTCCATGAAAAGAACGCTCAAGCCCAACCATACTGCCCGCGCAGACAGCACAAAAAAGTTTGACTGCAACCAGGCAATAAGGCACTTCCGTTGTCGCTGCGATTTGGGTACCGGTCAGTTCCAGGAAACTGTCTATCATGGATAAATCCTCAATCCCGCATGAACTCAATGTTGAAAGTCTTATATTCCGGCTTCTGCCTCAATGTCCTTGAAAGGATTTCGAACGAATCAGGCTTGGAAGAACGAATAGTCATATTGAGTTCACAGTCTTTCCCGTCATTGATGATCTTATGGTTCATG
>CAVERB010000051.1:4510-7338 GCA_963618105.1 Oxalobacter sp.
GTTCATGTTGCCAATCACTTCCAGTTTATGGTCTGACAGGAGCCGCAGGAAATGTTCTTCCTGTATCTCGCTTTCCCGGACAAAAGTTACCATACAGTGCGCATATGTCAGGGTATGGATCAGTGTCTCAATCTGACGGAAAGCCGTGAGGATGATGATGGCGATCACTGTCGTGATGGTGCCAACATAGAAAAAACCCACGCCAAACAAAATGCCGATCGGTGCTGTAATCCAGATGGATGCTGCCGTTGTCAGTCCACGGATGGTCAGCCCCTCCCGGAAAATAACCCCTGCGCCAAGGAACCCCATGCCTGACATGATCCCCTGCATGACACGGGTCGCATCCGTTCTGAAGATATCCGCTGGCGCTCCTGCCAGCCAGATGGGAAGATGAACAACCACCTGGACCAGTGCGGCACAGGCAAGACAGACAATACTATGGGTTCTGAAACCTGTCGGCCTGCCGTGGATGGCACGTTCCAGTCCAATGAAACCGCCAGCGCAAATAGCACACAACAGTTTCACTGCAACGAAAAAATAGGGTATCTCAGTAGCAGCTACGGCATTTATCATGTTTTCCCCAACACATTGACAGGGAGCATCAAGCTATCCGTAAAAGATGCCAACCAGCAACTTCCAGCAGACTTCTCTCCACTATATCAGCAAATCCTTGTTAATAACGGCTTTTGTGGCAGAAAATCTGAATACGGATACCAGATACGAAACACGGCAACTCAATATGGTTTTACCGCCAGAGGCATCCCGATATCCTGCCAGAACTCCCTTTCACGTTCGAGCCAGAAAGGCAATGTCTCATACTGCCTGAGCCATTCTTCTGGCAAGCGTATCTCAATATGACTGTCCATAGACACTTTCAGCTTATCACGTTTGAAACCGACTTTCGCATGCTGGAACATGACTGCCAGACGCAACGCCAAAACCGCTTTCAGGGCTTCGGGTTCATCCAGTAAACCGCCCGGCCCCAGTTTCTCAAGATTTCCCATCTGTCCCAGCACCAGACGGCTCATCTGGTATTGTTCGCGGGTTGTAAACCCTGCCATATCCGCATGTTCCAGCAAATAGGTGCCATGATGATGATGGTTCGTTGGCGAGATGAAAATACCTACCTCATGCAGCAATGCACTCCAATACAGCAGTTTGCGGAAATGATCTGTCCCAGGCTCCATCAATGCATAGACAGCTAACGCATACTCCGCAACACGCTTTGCCCGTTTCTCATCAACAAAGAAACGGCTTATCATCTGACGGACAGTCTGATCCCGACGGTCTGTCTGGTTTAACTTGAGATAAGTATCCCATATAACCCCGACACGCAGCCCTGCCTCAATCGGGAAAATCCTGTCAATACCGAATGACGCCATCAACACCAAGAGAATCGTCAATCCTCCCAGGATCGAAGTCACCCGTTTGGGCTTGATGCCATCCAGTTTCAGCCTGTCAAGCCGTCCGGCCTTTATCATCTTTGCTTTCAGCTTTTTCAGATTCTCGAGCGTAAACAGCCCATTGCCAATCTTGTTGACCGCCAGCATTTCCCCAGTCGCCCGGATGGTGCCGGAAGAACCATACACGGCCGTCCATCCTGCCTGACGGTAATAATCAGCAACATCTTCAAAACGGCTCTTGGCAAACAGCAGCGCCGCATCAAACGATGGTGCATCAATCCTGCCATCCTGGAAGAAATCCAAACTTTGGTGCACTGTACCGACAGGGAACGATTCTACCCGCTTGATCTCATTGCCATAACCGACAATCAATTCTGTGGATCCTCCTCCGATATCAATCACCAAACGCTTTTCATCCGCCACTTTCAGCACATTGGCAACACCCAAGTATATCAACCGTCCTTCTTCTTCACCTGAAATCACATCAATCGGATATCCCAGTAGCTTTTCCGCCTTAACCAGGAAATCTTGCGCATTTTTTGCAATCCGGAAAGTATTGGTAGCGACAGCGCGCACTTCATCCAGTGGATATTGGTCAAGAAACCGTTTGATATTGCGGATTGAATCCAACCCTCGCTCAATGGCTTCAGGCGTCAGCCGATTATTCTCATCCAATCCTGCTGCCATCCGGTTCGATTCACGGGTACTCCTGAAAACAGTTATTCCGCCATCCTCCACATTGCCGATATGGGCACGGAAACTGTTGGATCCCAAATCGATTGCCGCAAACATTTGCATCTCCTTCCAAGCAAAAAACAAATGGCGCCTTACAAAGCCTAGTATCCATTATGCCAGCGAACATCTCCTTAAAAAACCTGTTTTTTCACCATATATAAAATGTATTTATCTTAAATGGAAAAAGTATTACCCATATGAATAATGACTGTGTATACTGCTTTCCAGACTTATCAAGACTAATAAAATACTGTTCAATAGATGAAAACAAGAACAGAATCTACCGAATACCCAACCCCTGGCAGTTCCGGTCATCATCCATGCCTGTTTAATAACCGTCAATTTCTATTTTTATTGACAGAAATCAATTCCCCCTCCCCTCTTGATAAAATCGGTGTTAGGTACTGCTAAAACCCTTGGCTATTAAAAGAATGTCGGTCCTTTTGAAAACCTTTTTTCCGTTATAGAAAAGATTTAGATCATGTTTGCGATTGTCTGGTTCCCCGCGCTCATTTGCTTATGTTCAGGCTATCTTTTCATGAGTGTTGCACCAAACAGCACCCAGTTCATGTCCCTTTTCGGTGTCGGGTATGCCGGACTCTCCCTTTTTCTCAGCGGACTGCTCTGGGCACATAGTCTCGTTCAGCTACCCGCAGGACTTATCCTTGACAGGATCGGCGCCTATAAAGG
>CAVERB010000052.1:0-1707 GCA_963618105.1 Oxalobacter sp.
ATGGTCCCTACGTTAACGTGCGGCTTCGTGCGTTCGTATTTTTCCTTTGCCATTTCCAGCTCCTAAATATGAGAGAACATCAAGACTCCGCAGTACGCGGCAAATAAAACCATCGAGAAAATCGGTGGTGCCCTTGACGTGGATTGAACACGTGACCTCTCCCTTACCAAGGGAGTGCTCTACCACTGAGCTACAAGGGCGACAAAAAACTCCAACAGTTCAAATGGAGCGGGCGAAGGGAATCGAACCCTCGTCTTAAGCTTGGAAGGCTTCGGCTCTACCATTGAGCTACACCCGCGCTCGCTTTCACTTTAATCTGTGGTGGAGAGGGATGGATTCGAACCATCGTACTCATAAGAGGGCAGATTTACAGTCTGCTGCCTTTAACCACTCGGCCACCTCTCCGCAGGAATTTGGCATTATGCCGAAACAATTTTTTGATGTCAACAGACACACACCGTTCTTTCTGTGCAGTGTTGCAGAATAGACAATCCAGTGGAAACCGTTCCCATACTGCAAAACCGTGTTTCCCTATCTGCAACGCCTTGAGATATATGCCTAGGATTATATAAAGAACCACCAATGATAGTGCCGAAAAATAGGATCCAGCTGTCTTTATCTTGGAAAAAACGATAATATGCCCTATCCAGACGATTTCTGAAACTTTTTCCTTAATCCTTGCCTGACAGGACTGACATGAGCCATAACTGGAACAAACAACCCAAGAAACGTAGCAAAGTTGCCACCGGTCTTTTCTGCATTGCTGTCTTCTTCTTCATTGTGGGACTTTATTACTTAGGCAAAGCCTATTTCAATTCTTGACAGCCACTTCCTGTCATCATGGATGGATGTCACAGTCACAATACTCGTGCATGGTCTCCATCATCAGGATGTCCTGGTTCCGTTCAATACTGCCATTGCCCTTTAAGGTTCCCTCCCACCAGTGAACCGCATATCAGTGTATGATGTCTCAACAGCTGGACTTACCGCTTGAGATGATTTCTGCTTATGCTTGACCTCTGTTGGACACTGGAAATCCCTGAAACCACCATGACAGTCCTGAAACTGACAGGGATTGCCTGGCTGGTACATATCGTGTTCCTGTCCATCTGGATTATCCTTCAGAAACGTTCGCCTGTCGCCACTCTTGGCTGGATCCTCGCCCTGGCATTCCTGCCTTATGTCGGCTTCCTGATTTTCCACTTCCTCGGCCCCCATAAACTGGTTAAGCAACAGTTCAAACGCCTGATTCCAAGGACTTCCCTGAAAGAACATGCCGATTACCTGTCGGGGCATATCCCAACACTCGCCATCCATGAACACCCTGAAGAAGTGGGGCATATCGCAGAACTCGTCCGGAAAACCACCGGATACCCTCTGACCTCTGCACAGGAACTCCAACTGCTGGTTGACGGGGAACAGACCTACACCGCCATCCTGGAAGCCATCGCCAACGCCAGGCACCATATCCATCTGGAATACTATATCTATGAACCCGACCATATCGGTACCACGCTGCGTGATCTGCTGATCAGCAAGGCAAAGGCAGGGGTTCATGTCAGGCTGCTGGTTGATGGACTGGGATCCGCCAGGCTGAAAACCCGTTTTCTCAAGCCCCTGCTGGATGCCGGTGCCCAGTTTGCTTTCTTCCATAAGCCTCGGCTGTCCCGACTCTTCAAGCCGATGGTCAACTTCCGAACTCACCGG
>CAVERB010000052.1:1717-9014 GCA_963618105.1 Oxalobacter sp.
TTTACTGGCGGACTCAACATCACCGATGAAGAGGATGAACGCATCCATCCTAATGATGCCTACCATGACATCCATCTCAGACTGACCGGCAATGCCGTCCATTGGCTGCAGATGACCTTCCTGGAAGACTGGTTCTATGCCTCCCATGTCCAGAACATCCTAGACATCCGAAACTACTTCCCGATACATCCAATGGGAGAATTCCCGATACAGGTCATTCCCTCCGGCCCCGATAATCCCTGGGAAATCATCCACCGTTTCTACCTGACCATCATCCAAAAGGCACGACATCGGGTCTGGCTCACCACTCCCTACTTCGTACCGACTGAACCGACCCTCTTTGCATTGAGCAACGCGGCACTCCGTGGCGTTGATGTCCGTCTGTTGGTTCCCAGACAGAGCGATTCCAGATTGGTCACCTATGCTGCCCGTTCCTACTTCGGCGAACTCAAGGCCGCTGGCGTGAAAATCTGGGAATACCACCAACGCATGCTCCATTCCAAGACCATCGTCGTTGACCGTCAGTACAGCCTGATCGGCACCGCCAACTTCGACAACCGCAGCTTCCGCCTGAACTTTGAGATCTGCGTCGCTGGTTACAGTGAGGCATTGACTGACAAACTGGCTGCCCAGTTCCTCAAAGACATCGAATCAGCAACGCTCGTTCCCGAACAGCGGAGACTTCCATTTATTGCAAGGCTTTGTGAAGCCGTAGCGAGACTTTCTTCCCCATTGCTATAGACAAAGAAAAACCGGCTCCTTTGCTTGCAGGAACCGGTTTTCTGCAAAATCCAACAAATTAACCGAACATTGCCGCATAGACCTTTGCCGCTGTTTCAGGATCCTCATCAAAATAAACCCCACTTACCGCAGCAACCATATCAGCACCCAGTTTCACCAACGAAGCGGAATTTTCCGCCGTCATCCCCCCAATCACACAGACTGGCATTTCAGGCATCTCCTGTTTCCAGTCAGCGATGATTGCCGGTGGCGTTGTCACTGGATATTTCTTCACACGGGATGGGAAGAAACCGCCAAACGCGACATAGCTTGCCCCTGCATTGACCGCATTGCGTGCCAGCATCAAGCTGCCATAGCAGGAAGCGCCGACAATCTTGTCGGGGCCAACCGCTGCGCGGACCTTCGCAACCGGCGCATCCGTCCCGCCAACATGGATGCCATCTGCACCGATTTCCAACGCCAGGTCAACATAATCATTGACGATAAAAGTGCGTCCATAACGCTTGCAGACTGTCTGGAGAGCTTTTGCCTGTTCAAGACGCTGTTCAGGACCTGCCGTCTTATGGCGATACTGCACAATCTGCGCCCCACCCTTCAATGCTTTTTCCGTTGCATCAACCAGCTTGGCAGTGTCGTCCCAGTCCGGTGTCACAATATAAAGACCTTTCATCAGATTCCTCCCTTTCAATACTTTCCTTCAATACTGTCCATTCAACTGTGCCGTCCAGGTATCTGCTGCCCATCTGCAATGGAAAACGCATTTTCCAGCACATGCTGGCACCACTGCTGGGCTTTCTCTAGTGCATCTTCTTTCGGCAATCCCTGCGCCAGATAACCCGCTATTGCAGAAGCCAACGTGCAGCCAGTCCCATGGAATTCGCCAGGCAGGCGATGCCACTGCCACTGTTTTACCCCTGCTTTGCTGAACCAGCGGTTAACCACCAGATCAGGCTCACTGCCATGCCCTCCCTTAATCAGCACATCCTCTGCACCTTGCAGGATCAGATAGGCAGCCTGCTCCCGTATATCATCAGATTTAGGATACAGCCGCTTCGCCTCTGGCAGGTTCGGCGTAATTACGGTCGCCAGACCGATCAGCGGCGACAGCGCATATTCCGGCACCCCATCTGTCAATGCAAAACCTTGACCACTGCCCAAAACCGTATCCAGCACCACCGGCAATGCCGGATCCGCCTCACGCAGACGGATGACCGCTTCTCTGACCGCCAGTGCATTTTCCCGATTGCCGACAATGCCGATCTTGACGGCTGCAACCGGAATCTTGTCCATCAGCACCTTTGCCTGCTGCGCAATAATCGAATCATCGACAGGATTCACCGCATAGACCCGGTCATTGTCCTGCACTGTCAATGCCGTGATGACCGGCAAAGCATGGGCACCCGTTGCGCCAATGGCATCAATATCCGCAGAAATCCCTGCCCCGCCACTTGGGTCAAGACCAGCAAAAACCAGCACGCATGGGCGCAGTTCCTGTTTCATAGTTTTCATAGTGATGAAACGCTATGGACACCGATCGCGGCATCCATAACGCCTGATAAAAAATGCCTTCCAACCGGAAGGCATTTGCAAGAATCAAGAAACGATACGGCCTGCCATCGGAGAAGATGGCGAAGCTGCAAATTTCCGTGGGATACGGCCAGCCAGGAACGCATCACGTCCAGCGGCAACCGCCGCCTTCATCGCACGCGCCATACGGATAGGATCCTGAGCCAATGCAATCGCACTGTTCATCAAGATGCCATCACAGCCCAGTTCCATCGCAATCGCCGCATCAGAGGCCGTGCCGACCCCCGCATCCACAATGACAGGCACCTTGGACTGCTCAATAATCAGCGACAGGTTCCAAGGATTCAGAATGCCCATGCCAGAACCGATCAGGGATGCCAATGGCATGATGGCTGCACAGCCAATATCTTCCAGCATCTTTGCCTGGATAGGGTCATCGCTACAATAAACCATGACATCGAAACCATCCTTCACCAGCATTTCTGCGGCTTTCAGCGTTTCCGGCATATTCGGGAACAATGTCTTCTGATCGCCAAGCACTTCCAGTTTCACCAGCTTATGGCCGTCCAGCAGTTCGCGCGCCAGCTGCAATGTATAGACAGCGTCTTCTGCATTGAAACAGCCTGCCGTATTCGGCAGGATGGTGTATTTGGTCGGTGGAACAACGTCCAGCAGGTTCGGCTGGTTCGGATCCTGACCGATGTTCACACGGCGGATAGCAACTGTGATAATCTCCGCACCGCTTGCCTCAGTCGCCAGACGGGTTTCTTCCAGATCCTTGTATTTACCGCTGCCAACCAGCAGACGTGATTTGTAAGTCTTGCCCGCAATCGTTAGGCCTGTATCTTCTCTGTTCATTGCAATTCCTCTTTCCTCTCAGACTTTCCAACAAGGGAACCCCTGTTCCCTTTCTTTATCCATTCAGGCAATCAGCCACCGCCAATGGCACGTACCAGCTCTACAACATCACCTGCCTGCAGGACATATTCCGCCCATTTTGTCTTGGTGATGACCCGGCGGTTCACCGCAATCGCCATCGCACGGTTCGGCACTTTCAGTGCCTCAATCAATGCCTGCAAGGTGATGCCGTCAGCCACCTGACGGTCCTCACCATTCAATTTGATTTCCATCATCAATCCCTGCTTCACTTCACAAATTCAATCGTGCGTTCCGGAATTTCTTCCTGTGTCGTTGAAAGCCCCTTGTTTGCCGCATACTCACGGACTTCCTGGGAAATCTTCATCGAACAGAACTTCGGACCGCACATCGAGCAGAAGTGCGCTGACTTTGCGGAATCCTTGGGCAGTGTCTCATCATGGTATTCGCGGGCACGGTCTGGATCCAAGCCAATATTGAACTGGTCTTCCCAACGGAACTCGAAACGCGCCTTCGACATTGCATTGTCGCGGATCATCGCCCCTGGATGTCCTTTCGCCAGATCAGCAGCATGCGCCGCCATCTTATAGACAATGATGCCTTCCTTGACATCATCCTTGTTTGGCAGCCCCAAATGCTCCTTCGGTGTGACATAACACAGCATTGCCGTACCATACCAGCCGATCATTGCTGCCCCCATTGCGGAAGTGATGTGGTCATAACCCGGCGCAATATCGGTCACCAATGGACCCAGAGTATAGAAAGGCGCTTCATGGCAGTGTTTCAGCTGTTCTTCCATGTTCTGGCGGATCATATGCATCGGTACATGACCTGGCCCTTCAATCAGCACCTGGACACCATGCTTCCACGCCACTTCAGTCAGTTCACCTAACACATGCAATTCACCGAACTGGGCAGGGTCATTTGCGTCATAGCCAGATCCCGGACGCAGCCCGTCACCCAGAGAGACCGCCACGTCATAAGCCGCCAAGATTTCGCAGATTTCCTCAAAATGGGTATAGATGAAACTTTCCTGGTCATGCGTCATGCACCACTTCGCGATAATGGAGCCTCCACGGGAAACAATGCCGGTCATCCTTTCAGCTGTCAGCGGGATATGACGTTTCAGCAGACCGGCATGGATGGTGAAATAATCGACACCCTGTTCCGCCTGTTCAATCAATGTATCCCTGAAGATTTCCCACGTCAGGTCTTCGGCAATTCCATTGACCTTTTCCAACGCCTGGTACATCGGCACAGTACCGATAGGCACCGGGGAATTGCGGACAATCCATTCACGGGTTTCATGGATGTTCTTGCCTGTGGACAGGTCCATCACATTGTCGCCACCCCAGCGAATTGCCCAAGTCAGCTTGTCCACTTCTTCCGCAATACCGGAAGACAATGCGGAATTACCGATGTTCGCATTGATCTTGACCAAGAAATTGCGCCCGATGATCATCGGTTCCACTTCTGGATGGTTGATGTTCGCAGGAATGATCGCTCTGCCACGCGCAACTTCATCCCGGACAAATTCCGGCGTGATGGTTTCAGGAATGCTTGCCCCAAAAGGCTGACCAGGATGCTGCTTCAGCATCAGCTTTGCCATTCTTTCACTGTTTGGTCCGGCTTCCTTCAGGCTCTTGATATAGTGGTCGCGGCGTTGGTTTTCACGGATGGCGACATACTCCATTTCCGGTGTGATGATGCCGCGCCTTGCATAATCCATCTGTGTGATGCGCTTGCCTGGTTTCGCACGGCGTGGCTTACGGGTCAGGTTGAAACGCAGTTCATCCAACGAACGGTCTGCCAGACGCGCCCTGCCGTATTCAGAAGTTGGTCCATCCAGCTCCTCGGTATCGCCGCGTTCCTCAATCCATGCGGTACGGATGGCTGGCAGACCGGAACGGATATCAATCTTGGCATCCGGATCGGTATAAGGACCAGACGTATCGTAAACATAAATCGGCGGATTCTTTTCCTGACCGAACAGGATGGAAGTATCAGAGAGCGTGATCTCTCTCATCGGCACGCGGATGTCAGGACGGGAACCCTCGACATAGATTTTGCGCGAATTGGGAAAAGGTTGAACCGCCGCCTCATCGACCCTGGCGGTGGCGGATAAGAATTTCTGCTTGTCGCTCATATGATTCCTTCAGCATTGCTCTATAAATCCAGCTTGGGAATCTTATGGCTGCATATACCTGTACCATATTGACGCTTCCCTTCGCTGGCATTGCCCAGATCAGGTTCAGAGGGTGTAATCTCGCCCAGCTGTTTCCAGCCAGAACCCCTAGCATTCTGATATTTTACTGCATGGAGAAATTATAATGGCATCTTTCAGATGCGTCTCCATCATCGTCCCATTATAATAGCCTTTTTTCACCGACTTTATTGATTTTCAGCAGAATTCTCTTTGTATTATGGAACTGGCAAAGTCTTTTGAACCTTTAGAAATTGAAAAACGCTGGCGTGATGTATGGGAAAAGAATGGATACTTCCGCGCAACTCTTGATGAAAGCAAGCCCTCTTTCGCCATCCAGCTGCCGCCGCCCAATGTCACCGGCACCCTGCATATGGGACATGCCTTCAACCAGACCATCATGGACGGGCTGGTGCGCTACCACCGGATGAAAGGGTTCAACACCGCTTGGA
Source organism: Oxalobacter sp. (assembly GCA_963618105.1). Classification (GTDB taxonomy): domain Bacteria; phylum Pseudomonadota; class Gammaproteobacteria; order Burkholderiales; family Burkholderiaceae_D; genus Oxalobacter. The sequence continues at coordinate 7,517 of CAVERB010000052.1, forward strand.
TTCCTGGCACAGACCATGCCGGCATCGCCACCCAGATTGTCGTTGAACGCCAGCTCGATGCCCAGAAAATCTCCCGCCATGACCTTGGCCGTGAAAAATTTCTGGAAAAAGTCTGGGAATGGAAAGAACACTCCGGCTCCACCATCACCAGCCAGATGCGCCGCATGGGCACCTCCCCTGACTGGGACCGTGAATACTTCACCATGGATGATGACCGTTCCAAGCTCGTCGCCGATGTCTTTGTCCGCCTCTATGAAGAAGGCCTGATCTACCGGGGTAAACGCCTTGTCAACTGGGATCCCGTCCTTGGCACCGCAGTCTCTGACCTTGAAGTTGTATCAGAAGAAGAAAACGGCTCCATGTGGCACATCCGCTACCCATTCGCTGACGGTTCCGGTTCCCTGACCGTTGCCACTACCCGTCCAGAAACCATGCTGGGCGACGTTGCGGTTGCCATCAACCCAGAAGATGAACGCTATACCGACCTCATCGGCAAGCAACTCATCCTGCCACTGACTGGCCGCCAGATTCCCGTCATCGCCGATGAATACGTTGACAAAACCTTCGGGACCGGCTGTGTGAAAATCACCCCTGCGCATGACTTCAACGACTATGCAGTCGGCATGCGCCACAACATGGAACCAATCAACATCTTCACCCTGGATGCGAAGATCAATGAAAACGGCCCAGAGGCCTACCGTGGCATGGACCGCTTCGCTGCCCGCAGGCAGATTGTCGCCGACCTCGAAGCCCAAGGCTACCTCGTCCGCATCGACCCGCATAAACTCATGGTGCCCCGTGGCGACCGCACTGGTGTCATCATTGAACCGATGCTGACCGACCAATGGTTTGTCGCGATGAGCAAACCGGCACCTGAAAACAGCCCCCATTTCCCAGGAAAATCCCTCACCGAGGTTGCGCTGGAAAAAGTCGCCAACGGGGAAATCAAATTCATGCCGGAAAACTGGACAAACACCTACAACCAGTGGCTCAACAACATCCAAGACTGGTGCATTTCCCGCCAGCTCTGGTGGGGGCACCAAATTCCAGCATGGTACGATGACGAAGGCAACATCTATGTCGCCCGCACAGAAGCTGAAGCCCAGGCAAAAGCCGGTGGCAAGACACTGCGCCGCGACCCGGATGTCCTTGACACCTGGTTCTCATCCGCCATGGTGCCGTTCTCCACCCTTGGCTGGCCGGAAGACACTGTCGAATCCCGCTTGTTCCTGCCATCCTCTGTGCTCGTCACCGGTTTCGACATCATCTTCTTCTGGGTCGCCCGCATGATCATCATGACCCTGCATTTCACCGGCAAGATTCCATTCAAGATCGTCTATGTCCACGGGCTTGTCCGCGATGCACAGGGGCAGAAGATGTCCAAATCCAAGGGCAACACATTGAATCCGATTGACCTAATCGACGGCATTGATGTGGAATCCCTGGTGCAGAGCCGCACCCAGAACCTGATGAACCCGAAAAAAGTCGAAGCCATCGC
>CAVERB010000052.1:9054-12900 GCA_963618105.1 Oxalobacter sp.
TTCCTTCCTTCGGTTCCGATGCCTTGCGGTTCACCATGGCAAGCTATGCTTCACTGGGACGCAACATCAACTTCGACATGAATCGCTGCGAAGGCTATCGCAACTTCTGCAACAAACTGTGGAACGCCACCCGCTTCGTACTCATGAACACAGAAGGCGAAGACTGCGGCTTCGGTGAAAACAAAGAGATGGCATTTTCACTGGCAGACCGCTGGATCCAGTCCCAGTTCCAACGGGCTTCCGCTGAAACGGAAAAAGGCTATGCGGAATACCGCTTCGACAACATCGCTAATGCCATCTACCGTTATATCTGGGATGAATACTGCGACTGGTACGTTGAAATGGCGAAAGTCCAGATTCAGGAAGGCAATGAGGCACAGAAACGCGCAACCCGCTACACCCTGCTGAACGTCCTGGAAAAAATCCTGCGGCTGGCACACCCGATCATCCCTTACATCACCGAAGAACTCTGGCAGATTGTCGCGCCGATGGCAGGCAAATCCGGTGAAACCATCATGCTCCAGGCATATCCTGAAGCAGATCCGGCACTGTTCGATGAAGAAGCCGACCAATGGATGGCTCAATGCAAATCATTGGTTGACAGCACCCGTAACCTGCGCGGTGAAATGCAGCTTTCCCCAGCCAAACGCGTCCCCCTGTTCATCGAAGCCGCTGAAACGGGCAACATCCCCTCCTTCATCCCGCATCTGAAGGCACTGGGCAAGCTTGAAGATGTCAACATCATGCCAGCCCTGCCGCAGTCCCCGGCTCCCGTTTCCATCGTTGGCACCCTCAAGCTCATGCTCAAAGTCGAAATTGACGTTGCTGCGGAAACTGCGCGCCTGAACAAGGAAAAGACCCGAATTGAAAACGAAATCCAGAAAATCAACGGCAAACTCGCCAATGAGAAATTCATTGCCAAAGCACCGGAAAAAGTCGTTGCCCAAGAACGCGCCCGGCTGAAGGACTACACCGCCACGCTAGAAAAACTCAACGACCAGCTGGCGAAACTCGCTACTATGTAACCTGGTAGAAAGCGGAGACAGCAACGGCAGCCCCTCCCCGGGCTGCCGTTTTTTTCCGATATTTCCATTGCGTACTGCATGATTTTACTAAAACCTACTGCACGATTTTACTGAAACCTCCTCGCCAGACACACCCCGCTTCCGCAATCAATAAACGCATGATATGCGGATTTAACACAAGATGACCGCAAGATAACGAAAAAAGCCGACAGAACGAATATCCTGCCGGCTTTCTTCAGTGGCAACAGCCCATCATGCGTCTGGCATCTTCAGCACCTCTTCCAGCGTATATCTCTGCTGGGATGCCAAGAAAAGGTTCCAGAGCAGCGAAGACTGCAATCGGTCGATATCATCCAACCGGTCCAACAATGAGCTACTAGTCTGATCCATTTCCGCCTGAAGCATCGCCTTCACCCCTTCCAGCTTCTTGATTGCCTTGATATAAACCTGGGCACTCACATCGATCTCCTTTCAATCTGTCCAATATGCCTGTTGTCCAAGATGTTACCAGCGTTGCCGAAGTTAGGGAACAAAACTGTCCCTGTGCCGGCACTGCGCCCAGGTCCCTATGATTCCAAGTCCCTAAGCTTCTTCCGCAGCCTCTCGATCTCAGCCGCTGTCTCCATCTGCTGGCGCAGCCTGACGGTTTCCGCCTGCTGGACCTCCTGCCCCACAGCATCGAGGCATAGACCAAGGGGTTCGGCAACTCACAGTACCGCTCATGGTCATAAGAGCTTTTACCCCGTCTTTTTGCCATATAAACCCTCCTATAGCAAATTTTGAACAAACACACCGCCGACACCGGCGGCAATGACCTTGCCCCGCGTCTTGGGGCAGCATGGGCTCAGGAATCAATCTGTGTGTGTCCGGCATATCCCGCTGCCATCGGCAGCAAATCGGCTGATGATGGATAGGCGCTAAGCGCTATCCCAGATATTTGGAGAAGTGGATAATCGCATGCATCGGATCGGCATAGGCAGATGAGGACTTCTATCGATAATCCTTCTTCCAGAAATCCAATTGTTCTGGACAGCTCTATTCTACCAGACTGAGGGCGGAAAGAAGAAGCCGTGCACTACGGAAGCGCACGCCAAACGCCGGTCCTGACCTTTGACGCCTGCTGCCCGTTTCCTTTTCCAAGTTCTTTTCCTGTAAGATTACGGAAGGCAACCCCTATGAGAGGATGGTATGAAAAAACTGCTATTGGTCTCCATGGCTCTGCTGGGTCTTACCGCCACTTCCGCTTACGCATACTGCTATTCAGACCTGTCGATGTGACGATAAACAAGGACCTTCTGAAATGTGATGGAACCCAACGGACATACCTTGCCGGTGTGGCGACGGCAGGCAGGATGACGGCTGTCTGTTCAGCAGAGAACACCAGCGGCCCTGCTATCAGCACCGCGAAATGGGTGGCGGGTTTCCATGAAAAGGCAAGCGGAACCACAAGTTCTTATGGACAGGACTGCTATTTCCATCAGGCAAGCGATATGAGGAAATGGCGCTGCAAGACGTGGACCAAGGATGTCGAGGTTGAGATCAAACCCGTCAACTGCATCAATTTCGATGAAGCGGACGATTATGTGAACACTGAACAATAATACTTTCAATCAACAAGTCCAAAACTTCCACCGGACAACCCGTTGTCCGCCTGAGCCACCGCTGGGTTCCATTTCAAAACCTGCTTCCCACAAAAAAACCGCAGATTATGAAAAATCTGCGGTTCAACATTTATTGGCATCCAATATCAATTTTTTTAAATCATCCCTTCTACAGATTCATCCGCATTTCACGGTAGATGATGCTTCCAAGTGCATGCATGATGGCATTGTATTTTGCTTGGTCTTCAAACAGTGAAGTATAGGTATCCTGTGATTCCATATAGCTGTCTTGCGCTGCTGTCCCAAACGCTTTCGGAAAGATGCTTTCTGTGAAAATCTGCGGATCACTGGTTCGAGCCATATTCTGCAGTTTCCGGTCATTCATCAGCCTGCTTCTCAAGGAAGTCAACAGCACCTTGTCGGCATCGGTGAAAGTCCCTTTGTACCGCTCATTGATTTTTTCAATGATTTCATCCAGCGGCTGCTTTTCTTCGGGCTTCGCCACACCTTTAGCATCGGCAGGTTTGTAAACACCGGCTTCCTCTTTCAACTCGATGGCACCCTCAAAGGTCTTTTGCAACTTGTAGTATTCCAGCTGCAGTTTCCCTTCAAGGTCAATCATCTGGGTGGTCTCAGCAGGGATAAGCCCCAGCAGATAACTGAGGAACACATATTCCTTGTGCAGGTCTTTATCAAACATCCGCACAATCTGCGACAGGTAGCTGTACCACTTGATCATATTGCGGCACAGACGGCGGAATTGGTACCGCTCATCAGGAGACAGCTGGTTGTAACGGTCAGCAATGGGTTTGAGGATGCTGGTCATACGCCCCATCGCCCGTGAATCCTGTTTGCTGTAACTGAAATATTCTCCGGCAAAGGCAGCAATATCGTCATCCGAATAGATGGCATAGCCCCGCAGTTCCTTTTGAACCTGGTACAGCAGGTCTGTATTGACTTCGCTTTCCAGCATGGTTTCCTGGTAGAACGGCTGAAATGCCTCTTGGATATCTTCCTGTGTATTGATGAAGTCCAGGATAAAGGTATCCGTCTTGCCTTGGCAGGTGCGGTTCAGACGGGAAAGCGTCTGCACAGCTTTCACACCACGAAGCCGCTTGTCCACAATCATCGTATGCAACAAGGGTTCATCAAATCCTGTCTGGTACTTTTCGGCAACAATCAGGACATGGAAATTCTCACGGAACTCGCTCTTGGTCTGG
>CAVERB010000052.1:12910-15856 GCA_963618105.1 Oxalobacter sp.
CTCCGATATGGCTGCCGTCTTTGCGGACATTCAGTTTCGGTTCCGTGTATTCAACATCGCCATCTTGGACAGCACCCGAGAATGCCACCAGAATGCCGATATCGTCATATCCCTTTTCTTCAATATACCGTTTGCATTCATGGTAGTAACGCACAGCCGCCAAACGGGATGATGTAACGACCATCATCTTACCCCGCCCGCCAATCTTATGTTGCGTTGTCCCCAGATACGTTTCCACGATAATCTGTGCTTTCTGGCTGATATTGTAAGGATGCAGCTCTTCAAACCTTCGGATGACCTTGGCTGCCCGGCTACCAGGTACATCGGGATTGTCCTTGATGGTTTTGGCAATCTTGAAGCAGGTGTTATAGGTCATGTAATTCTGGAGGACATCCAGGATGAAGCCTTCTTCAATAGCCTGCCGCATGGAATAGATATGGAACGGACGGAAAGTACCATCTTCCTGCTCGGTGCCGAACATTTCCAAAGTGGTCCCCTTGGGGGTAGCCGTAAAAGCAAAGAAGGATAGGTTCCTGTGCCTGCCATGAATAACCATTTCCTGGACAAGCTTGTCTTCAGGATCAAGTTCATCCTCTGCCTTACCTTCGATTTCTGCATATTCACGCAGTGCTTCTTCAGTATCCGCCAGAGCCGCTTTCAACTTCATGGCTGATTTGCCGGTTTGCGAAGAGTGCGCTTCATCCACAATGACGGCATAATTCCTGCCTTTTGCACTGTCCACTTCCTGATAGATGACCGGGAACTTCTGCAACGTGGTCACGATAATGCGGACGCCAGCGTTAATGGCATCCCGCAGGTCACGGCTGGTCTTGTCTTCACCGATGGTTTCCACGGCTCCCAATGTATGGTCAAAGCCTGAAATGGTTGCCTGCAACTGTGCATCGAGGACTGTCCTGTCAGTCACGACAATGACACTGGAGAAGATTGCCTTGTTGTCCTTGTCATGCAGGGAAGCCAGACGGTAAGCCGTCCAAGCGATGGAATTCGATTTGCCCGAACCAGCGGAATGCTGAATCAGGTAATTGTGACCGGCTCCTTTTTCAGAAACATCAGCAATCAGCTTCCGCACAACATCCAGCTGGTGGAAGCGTGGGAATATCAGGTATTTCCGCTTGACAGTCTTTTCCGTACCATCAGGTTGGCGCTTTTTGTCTTCAACCACCTGTAGATGGATGAACTTCTGGAGGATATCCATCATGCTGTCTTTCTGGAATACGTTTTCCCAGAGATAGGCAGTTGGATAACCATCAGGATTGGTGGGGTTGCCCTTGCCTCCATCACGACCAGCGCCATTACTGCCCTGATTGAACGGCAGAAAATAGGTATCCCTGCCTGCTAGCCGGGTAGTCATCCAGACTTCAGTATGGTCAACGGCAAAGTAGCCCAAAATACGCTTGTTGAACTGGAAGCAGACTTCGCGAGGGTCGCGGTCATACATCCATTGGGTCTTGGCATTATCTACCGTCTGTCCCGTGTACTGGTTTTTCAGCTCAAAGGCAAAGACAGGGATGCCGTTAAGGACGAGCACCATGTCCACGCTCTTTTTCGTGTCGGCGCTGTAATACCACTGGCGATAGCAGGCAACATGATTGCGGGCATACTGCGCTGCGGCTGTCTGGTTAAGAGAGGATTCAGGCCTGAAGTAGCAAACACGGAAGGTGATGCCACGATGCTTGAAGCCATGCCGCAGTACAGAGACAAGGCCGCTCATGTCGCAGGCATTGTTGAATGCCACACAGAACTTCCGTACGGTATCAACCTTATTGGCATTCTCAAACCGCGCCCATTCTTTGGGCTGGGTCTTCTGAACAAAGGTAACCAGCGTATCTACATACAGTCCCAGATTTGGGTCATATTTATCTGTGCCCTTGACGTAACCGCCAGCGGGAGACAGGAACGCAGCTTCGATATCAGACTCAAAGCGTTTTTCATTTGTTACATCAATTGCCATACTAATCACCACCTACCTGCAATGTCGTTATTGAGCTTCCGAGTTTTCTCAGAATAGCCAATAGAGAATATGCATCTACCTCTTTGACTATAATTCTCTGCCCAAGAGAATAGCTGGTATCACCTGACTTGTTCAAGTATTGTTGGTCTACCATTCCATTATTGTGTTCCAGCAAGTGCCGCCTCTGAAACATCAACTTCATAAAGGCCAGTTCTCCAGCAGAAAGCCAATCACCGTATTTTTTTCCAGCCTCCGCTTCAAACAACTGGCTGCCTTTTTCGACAATCTGAAAATCGTTGACTCGTGAGGTCTTTCCGCTTAGTTCATCATATTTACAGCTTGCAAACTTCTGAAAAGCAGAAACCATATCACCAATACTGCCTTCAAGCATACTACGGCACATCGTTTCTGCTAAATCGGAATTGTATTTGTCGGTCAGCAATGCTTTCATTTCCCGCAGAGATTCAAGCATTTTTTCAATGCTATCCAGTGAATCGTTAAAGGAATTGACCGCAGAGTTAAATCCACAGCACGGGCAAAAATAGGCCGAACCGATAACGCTATAATGCGTACCACATTTTTCACAGCAAATCTCAGTTTCCCATTCTTCACGCTGGCCAATAGGATTGTTGATAAAAGTGACTCTATGCCCAGGCTTATATGTAATGCGGAAATACTTGTTATGTCGTGTAGACCTTTCAAGCTTTTTGAAAGACTTATCAAGTTCACCTTGAATATAGTTCATAGCCCAGCTTGCAGCGATTTCCTGCATTTTTTTAAGTTGGTCTTGTGTCCACCACTTGTCAGATGTGTCTACATGACCGCATAAAGGGCAATGCACTTCATCGTCAGAGACTTTTTCTTCCCAATCTTTCATCAAGATTTTGAAGGTATACAGGCAGTCTTCATTAGGACATTCCCTGTCAAAATATCCTTTCTCGTCAGAATGAAGGGTTACGGGAATTGATATCATT
>CAVERB010000052.1:15866-16410 GCA_963618105.1 Oxalobacter sp.
TATCATTCACACAACCTCCTTCTTTCCTGTGACATATTCATAGATTAAAGATTTTTTATATGACTCAAGTTCTGCCAAAAGTGTTTCCTTTTTGCCTATCAGTTCATCAAGAATACTGGTTTTTTCATCAAGGTAGTCAACAATCTCTTTCTGCTCGTGAATTGAAGGAAGCACTTGTTTGAGCATACAGAATTTTGATGCCTTGATACCTTTTGCTGTTGAACCTGTAGAAAAGGTTGCCAAATTCTGCTGAAAGCCATTAGACATTATCCAGTATTTCAAATAATAGTTATTCAGCACGTCAGGCATTCCTTGGAATTTTACAATTCTTTGAGCCAAAGCAAAGTCTATTCGGTCAGCATTAGCTACAGCTCCTAAAGGCGCTTCAGTTGTAAAAAGGACATCTCCAATCTTAACTTTCCCGCGATGCATGATTTCATCATAATCCTCTGTGCGAACATATTCTCTGGAACACTCGTAATCTATTTTACCTTCTTTGATATTTCTGGCTGTAACCAAAAGCGTTCCTTCGTCTTGCTTCTCT
>CAVERB010000052.1:16420-61960 GCA_963618105.1 Oxalobacter sp.
TCTGGAGTTTTCCCTCGATAATCAACGATACTTTGTATGCTTTTTGTGAAGGACAGCACATCCCATTCAAATGGAATTTCCCCAATCCATTCAATCCCGCTTTCTTTCATCCGACGGTCAGGACGGATACCCTTAGTAACCGCTTGTGAAATAATCGTTTGTTTCAGTTTTTTATACTCCTCAACAGATGCGATGGTCTGTTCTATTACAGCATCAATATGTTCACATTCAATGTCCAAAAAAGACACGATGCGTTGCTGCTCAAGCACGGGCGGAGTGAGAATTCTGAGCCATTTCATTTCATCCCAATTCAAACCTTGCCGAACGCCAGCCCCCATACCGTAAAACCCTTTAGAAATATCAAAAGAATGCAAGTAATAGTATAGGTATTTCGCTAATGATTCACTTCGGTTTCTAATTGTAAGATAAGCAGAGGTTACAATACCTCTTTCTGTAGCAAGCCCTACGCGCAAGCTTTTATGGTCATTCTGTAGGTCAGTCAAACGAAGGACGATATCGTTTTTTTCGATTATGTTGTAACCATCAAAGCTTTCAGGCAATAGACCATCCGTCGTATCAATGCTTCTGCGCTTGATTTTGCCATAGCTGAGTGATAGTAAGTTTTGTTCCCGCAAATCCGAATTCTTGTTTTTAACCTGAGTAAAGAGCTGGAATACGGTATTGGTCTTCCATGAAGCAGGAATTTTCCCAATCCATTCAATCCCGCTTTCTTTCATTTCTCTCACCATGCTCACGCCTCCTTATGGAATAACGCCTGCAGGCCAGCAGAAATATTTGCTTCTAAAACTGTAATTCTTGAAATGATATCCTCAACAGGTTCAGGAATTTCATACTCATAGAAATACCGCGTCATCGGAATCTCATAACCCACCTTGGTTTTCTTAGTGTCAATCCAAGCATCAGGAACATAGGGCAACACTTCACGCTGGAAGTATTCTTCTATGTCTTCTGTCATCGGAACATTTTCAGTGTCGCGTAGACTTGCATCTGCAACAGGCTTGCCCTTTTTCAGAACAGGTTTACCCTGTTCATCCAACATCGGACGTTCCACCACAATCTTGTGGTAGCCGAAATCCTCTACATTGAATATCTTGCTGTGGCAGTAAACACCATCCTTATCGCCGTAGACGGCATCGTGCTTGAACTCGCCGTATGCCTGCACAATCAGGCTACGGCAGAGGTCAGTGATATCGTTGCGCTTTTTACCGATACTCTTGCGTCTTGGTTCAAAACAATGGCTCGCATCAATAAGCTGCACTTTACCGGCACGGTGGGCTGGCTTGTTCTTGGAACATATCCAGATATAGGTCGAAATGCTAGTATTCATGAACTGGTCGGTGCTGAGCTGAATAATTGCATCCAGCCAATCGTTCTCCAGAATGTAGCGGCGGATTTCATTGGAACCGCTTCCAGCATCCCCTGCGAAGAGTGGCGAACCGTTCTGGATAATCGCCATTTTCCCGTTCGGCGCCAGTTTGGAAAGCCCGTTCAGCACAAACAACTGCTGTCCATCTGAAATCTTGGGTAGTCCTGGGGCAAAACGCCCAAACTCCCCTCGTGCATTTTCGCTCTTAACGGCTTTCTGCTCCTTCTTCCAGTCAATGCCAAAGGGGGGATTGGAAATGCAGTATTGGAAGGTATAGTCCGGGAACCGGTCTTCAGACAAGGTGTCACCAAAACGCATATTGTTTGGATCACCACCACGAATCATCATGTCTGCCTTGGCGATGGCAAAGGTGGAAGGATTGTATTCCTGACCAAAGCAACTGACTTCTATATCAGCATTGAGGTCATGGATGCGTTCTTCCATGCAAGAGAGCATCTGACTCGTTCCCATCGCCATATCATAGACAGTGATATTGCCTGCTTTGCTCAGGTCTGCATCTGAAAGCAGCAGGTCAGTCATCAGATAGATAATGTCCCGGCTGGTAAAGTGCGCTCCAGCTTCCTCCTCGAACGACTCAGAGAAACGGCGTACCAAATCCTCAAAGATATAGCCGCAATCCACAGCGCTTATCTTGTCAGGACCGAGGTAGCCTTTCGGACTGTTGAACTCCTTGATGGTCAGATACAGTGTGTTGCTTTCTACCATGCGCCGGATGACATTATCGAAATCGAACAGGTTTACCCTGTTCATCCAACATCGGACGTTCCACCACAATCTTGTGGTAGCCGAAATCCTCTACATTGAATATCTTGCTGTGGCAGTAAACACCATCCTTATCGCCGTAGACGGCATCGTGCTTGAACTCGCCGTATGCCTGCACAATCAGGCTACGGCAGAGGTCAGTGATATCGTTGCGCTTTTTACCGATACTCTTGCGTCTTGGTTCAAAACAATGGCTCGCATCAATAAGCTGCACTTTACCGGCACGGTGGGCTGGCTTGTTCTTGGAACATATCCAGATATAGGTCGAAATGCTAGTATTCATGAACTGGTCGGTGCTGAGCTGAATAATTGCATCCAGCCAATCGTTCTCCAGAATGTAGCGGCGGATTTCATTGGAACCGCTTCCAGCATCCCCTGCGAAGAGTGGCGAACCGTTCTGGATAATCGCCATTTTCCCGTTCGGCGCCAGTTTGGAAAGCCCGTTCAGCACAAACAACTGCTGTCCATCTGAAATCTTGGGTAGTCCTGGGGCAAAACGCCCAAACTCCCCTCGTGCATTTTCGCTCTTAACGGCTTTCTGCTCCTTCTTCCAGTCAATGCCAAAGGGGGGATTGGAAATGCAGTATTGGAAGGTATAGTCCGGGAACCGGTCTTCAGACAAGGTGTCACCAAAACGCATATTGTTTGGATCACCACCACGAATCATCATGTCTGCCTTGGCGATGGCAAAGGTGGAAGGATTGTATTCCTGACCAAAGCAACTGACTTCTATATCAGCATTGAGGTCATGGATGCGTTCTTCCATGCAAGAGAGCATCTGACTCGTTCCCATCGCCATATCATAGACAGTGATATTGCCTGCTTTGCTCAGGTCTGCATCTGAAAGCAGCAGGTCAGTCATCAGATAGATAATGTCCCGGCTGGTAAAGTGCGCTCCAGCTTCCTCCTCGAACGACTCAGAGAAACGGCGTACCAAATCCTCAAAGATATAGCCGCAATCCACAGCGCTTATCTTGTCAGGACCGAGGTAGCCTTTCGGACTGTTGAACTCCTTGATGGTCAGATACAGTGTGTTGCTTTCTACCATGCGCCGGATGACATTATCGAAATCGAACTTGAGTAAAACATCCTGCACATTGGAGGAAAACCCCATCAGGTAATCGCGGAAGTTTGTTTCGATGTTCTCTGGGTCAGCCAGCAGTTTCTCAAAAGTGAATTTGCTGGTGTTGTAGAACTGGTAACCGGAAGCGCGTGTCAGGAAGCCATCAACAACCGCCAGTTTCTTGACTTTCGCATAGGTATCTTGGACAGCCTGCCATGTCGGCAAAAGGCAGTCATGGAAACGCTTTACAACGGTCATCGGCAGGATGACAAGCCCGTATTCATGGGGCTTGAACGGTCCGCGTAGCATATCTGCGACATTCCAGATTAAGGCAGCCTTTTCCGCCCTATTCATTCCGGCATCTTGGATTCTATTATCTGGCATGATTGTTTTCTTCCTTCTTTTTTCTGTTTTTCCAACTGAATCGGATTGTTACTATTCTTCAATATATTCATCAATCTATTTACACAGAAACAGGCTCTTTCTCAATTGATTTTGACAGTTATCCAGCAATGACGGTGCCCTTATCAATCTGTTCCTTCAGTGCGTTCCGGAATCCTGTTTTTGTAATTTTCAGTCCTTGAGCTCCTAGGCGCACAACAGGTGGGTAGCCATCAGACTGTTCTATTGCAGCAATCATGCTGCTGTAATCACCTTTACTGACACCACTGTGTGGCATCGGACCAACCATGACGAGACTGTATTTCGGTTCATACTGCATTTTTTCAAACCGGAAGGTTTTCGCATTGTCATAACCAAGACAGATTTCAAACCTTCTGGGATCTATCCCCATCTTTCTGGCGATTCCAAGCAAGTCTTTTTCTTTGATTTCGGATTCACCGATTACAACAATTTTCCCTGATCTATAGACTTCATATTGGGGGGACTGTTTCACCAACTCAGGCATCCCCAACAATTCCAGTAAATCACCAAGCCGCTCCATCCTGTTTAATCTTGTAAGAACTTCTGGCAATTTCTCATCAAGATTAGCTTTGATGGCGTCTTCCAGATCAGCAAGTCCCTTGATGTTAAGCATTTTGCCACTCTGCGGAATCGTCCATGACATGCTGGAGTTTAGAAAGGGCTCTTTCCAGCCGATATCGCATCAGTTTCACCTCATCGCATGCCGCGAGATATTTTGCTGCCACCCGTTCCTGCTCTTCCATTGATGGCAATGGAATAGAAATCTTTTTCAGTTCATCAACTCCGATTATCGGGAGTGTCGTACCGACTGTAATGCTTTTCAGGATAGCTTGACCAGCCTCACTCTCGAGGAATGACTTGATGTAATAGGGGTTTGCCCGTGATTCATCCAGCTCAATGATGAACATGTTGCCACTTGCAAGAATCTGACGTCCTTCCGGAACCTCTGCAACAGCAACCTTTAACGGCATGGAACTCTTTGAAAGTATGAGGCTGTTTGTTTTCAGACAGTACTTTTGATGCTTTGGATTGATTGCCTTGATATAGGGAAGCCTGTCGGAAATGATGCCGTCCTGGATATTTTTCAGCTCAAGGTACTGCATACCGGTATCTGTTGCTGAAACAAGGGTATCAATGTGCTTGGAAGACATCTGTACGCCTCTGATGACATTCTTCATGATATCGCCAAACAAGACACCATTTTCAAAAGTATAGGTGTTCTTGATGATGTAACGTTGCGGGCTCAGTGAATAATCGTTTTCTGCGATTTCTGTAATGGAAACGGTTTTGCTGTAAGAGGTATCAATATTGAGAGCCTGACAGATTGTTTCAATATCTTCTTCAGTGAATTCATTCAGCCGGCGTTTCTGGTGGCAGATTTCTGTTGCATCAATCAACTGTACCGATTCGTTTCCATGACTGAAAACAACCAAGGAAGCTGAGATTGATGTGGAACTGAACATGTTCTGAGGCAATAAAACAATGCTCTCAATTAACCCATTTTCAACGAAATGCCTTCGAAGCAGACGGTCTGAAGAAACCATCATTCTGCCTGAAGGCATGATGGCAACAGCTTTCCCGTTGGATGACATCAAATCGCATGCCAATGAGGAGAAGAACCATTCAGGGGAAGTATGTTTAGGGAGACCAGGGTTTTGATCAATTATTCTTGCACAATATTTATCATAGGCCTTTGAGTGAGGATTGTAGCCCCAAGGAGAATGCAGGAAAACCTTGTCAAATTGCCCTGTTGCCAGATGGTCTTTTTCTCCCGCAACAAGGTTGAAGATATCGTTTATGGAAACGGTTATGTTTCCGAGGATATCTGCCTTCATAGCTGCTATCGCAGCAACATCAACATAAAGGCTGTATGCATGGATCTTGGCATTAGGAGCAGCAAAGGATGCATCAGTGATGAAAGAACCTGAACCACAGCAAAGATCTGCAATTACATCATTTGGAGTGAGCTTAAGCAAAGAAAGGCTAAGATTGATGAGAGATGGCGGCGTTCCAAAATCTCCCATTTTTGAAGAATCACCCTTATAGTACTCACTAGATTCAGGTATCAACAAAACCTTTGCAAAGACATCTGCAGGGTACTTAGTGAGCAAAGTACTGATATTTTCCCAAAGCTCTTCATCAAAGCGCTGACGACATAAATAAATGGCATTTTCGCAGCACTGAAGTTTGCCATTGATGATGTCTTGGAATGAAGGAACCGTTTCTTGAGTAAATTTAGCAACCTTGTAGAGCAGATATGCAGCTAAAGGCCTATTGAAGAAAATGTCTCGATCACGTTCCCTGAAAGAGAGATTCTTCAAGGAATGTTCAAATAATATCGAATCCAGTTCTTCTACAAGCTGTTTTTCGGGATTCTGGTTCAAACCGCTTTCCTTATTATTCTGTCGTTTGTAAGGCATTTATCACTCCTTTTGTTATTCTGGTTATCTTTAACCAAATGATACAGTGACACCATTGTAACGCTACAGACATTGCTGTCAAGGTTATTTATAACCAAACTTTTGAAAAGTGGTTTTTTTACAAAAAGTGATGCGAGCATCACCTTGAATGCAAGGAAAGTATAGGAAGGACTTATGCGGTTGTTTATGAGAAAACCGTATTATTCCATCTTCATCATCGTTGGAACTGCTTCCCGGTGGTTCAGCTTTTTCCGAAGCTCGGACTCGAAGCCATCAATGAAGTTATCCTTCCGCAGGAATTCCCCGAAGACAATCAGCCCGCGCCCATCGTATTCAAAGACTATTTCTGACAGGATGGGATGCCCGTTCTCGACATGGTAACGGTAATCCCGTGATTCCCGCCGGTCGATGATGCGACCGTTGGCCCGCTTGACCTTATGCCAGTATTCAAAGCTGATGGTGAAGTCATCCGCATCCTTCTGTTCGATGACCTTGTATTCCACGGTCGCTGCTTCGTCAAACACGTGTTCCATGCGGAGGTTTTTCCCCTCGAAATGCAGGACTGCCCTAGGGTAGTCTTTGTACTGTTTTGTTTCAGTCCATGTACCTTCGAGCCTGTCACTGATGGCATCGCCCGATGCAAAGATAGGGAATATTGAAAGTATCATGGCTAAAAACGCTTCAATAATCTTCATTTCAACCTCCAGACTGGGTTACCCCTCAAAGCACCGAGACAACTTCTTCTGCGTCTTTGCTGACCTTGCCCCTCGCCAGCAGGTCATCAAAGGCGGCGAAGAAGGCTTCGTTGAGTTTCGGGTTCTTCCGGGTGAAACCAAAACCGTGCATGGCCTCGGTGATCAGCGCGCTCTGGTTGATGCCGACCCGCATCTTCGCGACCTTGAGCAGGGCCGCCTGGATTTCATCCTGGGCAATCTGGTCGATGGTGCGGCCGCCTTTCAGCCTGACCGGCATTTCCTTGATGACCGGCGGATAGAAGAAGTCGCCTTTGCGTTTGTACAGGTCGTTTTTCTCAATCTGCTGCATGTCTGCCCGAAGCTCTGCCTTCATTGCAGGCGTTACCTTTGGCGTGTCGGCATAGATGGCTTTGGTGAGCACATCGACATGGACCGGGAAATAGGTGGTGATCAGGTATTTTAGACAGGTCTGCCTGCCGAACGGCCCTTTCGGTGACATCGTGGATGGCACCACGACTTCAGGGGCAGGGTCGAAATGGTAAGGGTTGGTGGCATCGGTTTCTTCTGCCGCTGTGACGACGACCATTTCTTCTTTCGGTTCCTCTGCCTTTCCGGTCTTCGGCGCTGGTGTGGCCTGTGAGGCGACTTCCAGCCTGAAGTTCTTGATGGCGTCTTCCACCGCCTCGATCAAGTGCTGTCCTTCTGACTGCGGGTCTTTGATCCAACCTGGCGACCAGACGCGGTAGGTCTTCCAGCCCATGCTTTGCAGGACATCGGGGCGGATGCGGTCCCTTTCGCGGACGGTCTTGGCGGCATGGTATGAGGCACCATCGCATTCGATGGCAATCGCATAGCAGCCCGGATGGTCGGGGTGCTTGACCGCGAGGTCGATGCGGTAGCCGGAACAGCCGACCTGGGTATCGACCTGATAGCCTTTCGAGACGAGCAGGTCATGGATGGCGGTTTCCAATGGTTCTTCCTGGCTGGCGTTCGCCTTGGCGGCTGGCAGCAGTGCCTGCTGGCCTTGGATGGCAAATTCCATATAGGCTTTCAAGAGCTTCGGTCCATCAGTCGTGATGCGGTTGACATCAATGTCAGTCGGCAGGATGGAACCAACGAGCTTGATATTGTATTTCGCGCGGGTAATCGCTACATTCAGCCGCCGTTCACCGCCCTGCTGCCCCAACGGCCCGAAGTTCATGACCATCTTGCCATCGGGACCCTTCGCATAGCCGATGCTGAAGATGATGGTGTCGCGTTCGTCGCCCTGGACGTTTTCAAGGCTCTTGATGAAGAACGGTTCTTCCAGCCCTTCGTTGAAGTATTCTTCATATTCCGGCCGTTCTGAGCGCATCCGCCGGAGAGCGGCCTCGATTGCCTGCTGCTGGACAACCCCGAAGGCGATGACACCGAGGGAGCGGTTGAAGCGTCCCTGTTTGCAGGCCTCGAAGTGCTCAAAGACCATTTCCGCGATTTTCTGGGCTTCATTGACGTTGCCCTTGCGTCCGCCACGGTCATAGACACCATCCGGGACATGGACGTATTCGACACCGATGCCCGGCATTTCCGCCATCCACGACGGGAAAGTGACCAGCCGGTTCTGGTAGATTTCGGCATTCGAGAACGCAATCAGGTGTTCATGGCGGCTGCGGTAATGCCAGAGAAGTGTCTTTTCAGGCAGTAGCGAGGCTTCATCCAGCAAGGATTCAAAGACATCGTTGGCTTCTTCGTTTTCTTCATCGTATTCATCGAAATCACTGTCAGAGGAAGCATTGAAGAAGCTGGTCGGCGGCATCTGCTTGCTGTCACCGGCGATGATGACCTGTTTGCCACGGACGATGGCACCGAGTGCGTTTTCGGTGCAGACCTGGGAGGCTTCATCAAAGATGACGGTATCGAAGATGAAGTCCTTGGATTCAAGGAACAGGCTGACGGTCAATGGCGACATCATCAGGCAGGGTTTCAGCATCCTGACCAGGTTCGGGATTTTCTGGAACAGCCTGCAGATTGGCATGACCCGCCGCTGTTTTGCGAGTTCGCGCTTGAGGATGCTGATTTCATCCCCGCCAGAGGTGAAGGAACTGAATGCGGGCAGTTTGTTGGTCAGGTCGGCACTGATGCGGTTGCGGGCGACTTCAAACTGTTTCTTGTCGAGGGACTTGAATTCGGCAATCAGTGCATCCTGCTGTTTGCGCCGGAAGGTTGCCACAGACGGGTATTCCGGCATGACGCTGTCGAGCCAGAGGTTGTAGAACCGTTTGGCAAAGACCGGGACAATCTGGTCGGTCGGCAGCTTGGCAGCTTCATATTGTTTCATGAAGTCGTCCAGCCCCATCTGCGCACATTTGGCAACCGCTCTCCGGTAATCGATCCAGTCCTGCAGCCGTATCATGTTGTTCAGGCAGGCTTCATAACGCAGGTCAAGTTCGCTGAACGGCACGGTATAGAAACTGTCTGGATTGTCAAAGAACTGGGTGAATCCGGTGTTGTAGGCGGTATAGGCTGCCATTTCTTCATTGAGCCTGGTCAGGTAGGTTTCCGCCTGTGCCTTGGCAGCTTCGTTGTCCGTGCAGATTTTCTGGACAAGGGTTTCCCTGCCAGCCATCGGCTGGATGACCTGCCGGAAGCTGTCTGCCCAGTCCAAGGCGCCACGGACAGCTTCCCAGTCGGTTTCCATGCCGGTGTACAGTCCGCCATAATGCTGACGGAGGGTGGCATCCTGGTCTTCAATGATACCGGCATAGGTCCGCAAGGCTGCCAGTTTCTGCTGGCAGGACTGCACCAGCTTGAAGACGGCAATGCTGCTGTTCAGCGCATTGAAATCGGTGTCAACGCCTTGATATACCGTCCCGAACAACTGGGTCGCCATCGGTTCTTTTTCCTGAAGGAATGATTGATGTTCTTTCATCTGGCGCAGTTTGCCTAAGACATCAATGATATGTTCATCGGAGAGCTCTGCACCGATCTTGATGCACATGCTTTCAATCAGTTTCTTGTCGTTGCGGTAGTCGGAATTGAAGAGTTTGAACATCGAGTCGTAATCGGTCCGGAATTTCCGGTACAGCGCATCGCAGTCAAGGGTCAGGATGTCTTTCTCGAACTCGCCCAGCACGGTTTCCTTGATGGCATCATAGCCGTCTGCCCGTTCGCGCAGCATTGCCAATGTCTTCTCGACTGTTGCCATGTCATTGGCGATACTGAGTGACCGGTAAGCCGGTGTGTTTTCAATGAATGCCCGCAATGCCTCCTGATGTTCCTGAATGGATGATGTGGTGGTCAGGCTTTCAAAATTGGCGAAATCCGCCTGGGGGTCATCGGCACGCAGGACTTCATGCAGCCCGAGGATTTCCTGCTTGGTGGCTGCAAAAACCTTCTTGGTGTCTTTGCAGTAGGCAATTTCTTCTGCAAGGGAAGCCGTATTGTCTTCGAGCAGCCAGCTGGCTGGCACAGGCTGGGCATGCTGGATGGCTGCCAGTGTTCGCTGCAACGCTTCAAAACCGGCATGGCTTTTTGTGATGTCAAGCCCGAACTGTGATTGGATTTCATTGCCAAGAGCAACCAGTTTACGGGAAGCGCCCTGAAGGTTCTGAAGGTTCATAGCAATGCCCTGGCGCAGTTCATTGGTCAGCACCGGAATCTTGTTGGCACCATGCCAAGGGTTGCTGCCCAAATCCCCATTCATGTCTCGCAGTGAACGAACCAGCGTCTGGAGGATTTCGGTCAGCTCAAGCAAACGGGCATCGGACACCTGACGGACATTGGCAATGGAGAACGGCAGGTCGGGGACTTTTTCCAGCTTTGTCAGTTCGCCATAGACATCATAGATGGTCTTGTTCAACGGCTTGATTTCGGTATAGATGTCCCGTGAATAGTTGTTCAGGATCTGCTTGTAGCTGTCGAGCCGGACCAGTTCCTGATAAGCGTCATTCTTGACGGTGATTTTTTGTTCTGAACGGTGTAAAACCTGTTCAAACTGGTTCATCACCGATTTCTTGTTTGCCTTGTGGCTGTGCATGATCAAGCAGAAATCTCCCAACCCGACACTGGCTAGACGGCGGTAAACGACTTCGAGTGCCGCCATCTTTTCTGCAACAAACAGCACCTTTTTCCCATTTGCCAGGCATTCCGCGATGATGTTGGTGATGGTCTGGCTCTTGCCAGTACCCGGTGGTCCCTGCAAGATGAAGCTGATGCCTTTTTTCGCACAAAGGACAGCTTCCTGTTGGCTGGAGTCGGCATCCACAACCTGGAAAGTCTTCATCGGGGAAAGTTCATCAGAGGCATCAAGGTTGCTGAAGTCAGGGATGGTGAAGTCAACGGCAGTGCTGTCGCCTGCAATCGCACGGATCAGCTTGCTGTTCAGGATAGCTTCCTCGTTTTTCTTGAGGTCGTCATACATGCTGAGTTTCAGGAAATGGAACAGCCCGACACCGACCTCTTCTTGAATGCGCCATTCCTTGTTGTCCAGGACTTCCTTGAGTTTCTGGATATAGTCTTTCAGGTCGGTTTCGTGCTCGAATTCCGGCAGTTTCAGTCCATAGGTGTTTTCCAGCATGAATTTCAATGTCGGGTTGAAGACGATTTCATCTTCATGCAGTCCCAGGACAAACGGCGCATGGATGTTTTCCCAAGAGATGATGACGGGTACTAGGATCAGCGGCGCATCAAAGAAGACCTTGGCACCGGTTTTCTCATTCCAACGCAGAAAACCGAAACTCATATAGAGGACATTAATACCCTGTTCTTCCTGGAACAGCTGAGCTTTTTTCTTGAGGTTCCGCAAGGCGCGCTGACGTTCCCCTGGGGTATCATCGGTGACAGTGTCCGGTTTTGCCTTGGTCTTGGTGGTGGTCTTTGAGGCTGTTGCCGTGACACCGGCAGCTTCTTCCGTCACCAACGGGAACGTGATTTTCTGTTCTTTCTGGACGAAACTTTCCCAGAGCGCCAGAAAAGACGGTTCGATGATTTTCAGGTTCGCCCCTTTGCGGAATCGGAAATTCAGCAAGGGATTCCGTTTGCTCAGGTCAAGGAGTTTAGTTTTCCATTTCTCCAGCTTGTCTTTCAAATTCACCGCCATTGTCCTGTCCCCTTCAATGACTTTTAAACATGCGCTCTCCCGACTGCGGGCAGGTATGAATTTCGAAAGTATAACCGATACGTCCTCGGAAACGGGCATGCCAGGAACCGCCGATGGCAATGTTTTCATCATAATTTGTTAGAATCATGGACGTGTTTCCTCAACGATAAAGGAGCCCCTTTCATGATCAAGAAAATCCTTTCCTGCGCCATTTTTCTGGCAAGTGCCACTGCATTCGCCCAGCATCACCATCATGGTGGATATGATGGCGACATGACCAAGGCGCATCTTTCCAAGGTGAAATTCAAGGAAGACGGCTCGAAGGAAAAACTCAAATGCCATGACCATGGCCGTCTGTTCTCCTCACGGCGCTATGATGTCGGTGTCTGTCAGGCAAGCAAGCACAGCAGCCATGCCGACTGGGTTGTCGTCCGTGATGATGGTTCTTATGGCTCAATAGGCAGAAACTGCAGGCTGGATTCAAGCTACGGCTGGGACTGCAGGCGCTGGAACCGCATCAAAAGCATTGAGTTCAGCACTTCCCATGAGGAACGTCTCGATAGAAGGGATATCCGGGGCAAAATCGCCCGGTAATTACAGGTTCCTGCCTGCGTAGTCCCTGGCGAACTGATGGGCGGTACGCCCTGTACGGGAACCCCGCATCAAGGCCCACTGCAAGGCTTCTTCTTTAGATGCAGCAACCATTTCATCAGAACAGCCCAGCGCCTTGAGCCAATGATTGCAGATGGCAAGGTACTCATCCTGCGAATAGGAATAGAACGAGAGCCACAGCCCGAAACGGTCAGACAGGGAAATCTTCTCATCGGAAGTCTCGCCGGGATGGATGTCACCGTTGTCGTCCAGATGGTAACCTACATTGTCCGCATGTTTTTCTTCCAGCAGGTGACGGCGGTTGGAGGTCGCATAAATCAGCACATTGTCTGGCTGGGCGGAAAGGCTGCCGTCCAATGCGGCTTTCAGTGTCTTATAGCTGCTGTCACCCTCATCAAAGGAAAGGTCATCACAGTAGAGAATGAATTTCTCAGGACGGGCAGCCACGATGTCAGAGATGTCATCCAGGTCCATCAGGTCGTTCTTGTCAACCTCAATTAAGCGGAGTCCCTGATTGGCAAAACGGTTCAGGCAGGCGCGAACAAGGGAGGATTTGCCAGTTCCCCTTGCGCCTGTCAGCAGCACATTGTTGGCAGGCTTCCCCTGAAGGAACTGCAAGGTGTTCTGTTCCAGCAATGCTTTCTGACGGTCAAGAAAAAACAGGTCTGTCAAGGCAACCGGAGAGATATGGGTAATTGCCTTGAGGGTGCCGACGCCGTTTTTCCGCCGCCAGCGGTATGCGGCTGTCGGCGTGTTCCAGTCAATGGGCGCAATACCTTGAGCAACAGGCAATACCTTCTCAAGGCGGTCCAGCACTGCATCGGCATGTTCCAGCAGCTGTTCAAGCCTGGTCATCATGAACGGTAATCCGCATTGATGGAGACATAATCATGGGACAGGTCACAGGTCCAGACGGTTGATGTGGCATTGCCACGTCCCAGTACGACACGGACCAGGATTTCCGATTTATCCATGACCCGCTGGCCATCTTCTTCCAGATAGTCTGGGTTCCTGCCGCCATCCTTGGCAACCAGCACATCATCCAGATAGAGCTTTAGCTTATCTACATCCAGGTCCTCAACACCGGCATAACCGATTGCTGCCAGAATACGACCCAGATTCGGGTCAGAGGCAAAGAAGGCCGTCTTGACCAACGGGGAATGGGCAACCGCATAAGCAATCTTGCGGCATTCTTCTTCTGTTTTTCCCTGTTCAACGGTGATGGTGATGAACTTGGAAGCTCCTTCGCCGTCACGGATGATCTTCTGGGAAAGTTCCTGCGCCAGGTCAGTAACAACATCCCGCAATGCCTGATAGTTGGCAGAATCTGTCCCGGTGATACCAACATCCACCTTGCCGGTTGCCATCAGGATCAGGGAATCGTTGGTGGAGGTATCACCATCCACGGTGATGCAGTTGAAGGATTTGCCGACAGTATATTTCAGCATCCCTTCGAGCACATCCTGCGGGACAGCGGCATCGGTTGCCATAAAGCCCAACATGGTCGCCATGTTCGGGTGAATCATGCCAGCTCCCTTGCACATGCCGGTTATGGTTACGATCTTCCCATCCAGCTGTACAGTACGGGATGTTGCCTTGGGAAGGGTATCGGTCGTCATGATGGCTTCCGCCGCATTCAGCCAGTTGTCAGCTTTCAGGTCAGCAACCGCAGCAGGCAGCCCGGCAATTACCTTGTCTGCCGGCAAGGGTTCGAGGATGACACCTGTGGAGAAAGGCAGCACCTGTTCAGGGGCAATGCCCAGCAGTCCTGCCAATGCCGTGATGGTATTGATGGCATCCTGGTAACCGGATTCCCCGGTACCAGCATTCGCATTGCCGGTATTGACCATCAACGCGCGGATGGTCTTGCCGTCAGCCTTGACTTTGGCAAGGTTGTCACGGCAAATCTGCACCGGCGCAGCACAGAAACGGTTTTGGGTGAATACACCTGTAACCGTTGTACCTTCAGACAGCCGGATGACCAGCAGGTCTTTCCGATTTTCTTTCTTAATCGCCGCCATGGCATAACCCAGTTCAAGTCCGGCAACCGGCTTGAGTTCAGATGCAGCAGGGGCAGAGAGATTCACAGCCATTTTCCATCCTTTCTAAAAATTTCCCTATCAGCCATAAAAACTCAGTGCAACTTGCCATGACAGTGCTTGTATTTCCTGCCACTGCCGCATGGACAGGGCTCATTCCGGCCAACACGGGGAATTTCATTTCCGATATCACCATCCGCATCGCTGAGCGTTGTCTTGATGGTGATTTTCTGTTCCTGCTGGGCAGCGGCAGCCATCGCCTGTTCCAAAGCCAACCTTTCCGCTTCAGCCCGTTCCGCTATTGCTCGCTCTTCCGCTTCGACTTCTTCACGGGTCCGGATATGGACCAGGAACAGCACCTTGGTCGCATCATCACGGATCATCCGCAGCATCTGGTCAAACAACTTGAAGGATTCAAACTTGTATTCCTGTTCTGGATTCTTGTGGGCATAACCACGCAGATGGATACCCTTGCGCAGATGTTCCAATGAAGACAGGTGTTCACGCCAAAAGTTGTCCATGCTCTGCAGGATGATTCCTCGTTCGTATTCAATCCATGCTTCACGGTCAACCATTTCGATCTTCGTCTCATAGCGCTCATCAACAACCTTGAGGATTTCTTCCAACAGGTCGTCGTCTGTCATGGTCTTGTTGTCTTCCAGCATCTTTGCCAGTGGCAAGTCAAGCTGCCAAACTCTCTTCAGTTCCTTTTCAAGACCTTCAATGTCCCATTGCTCTTCGATGGATTCTTCCGGGACATAGGAACGGAACAGGTCAGTGAAGGTACCATGGCGCAGGTCCTTTGCCAATTCAGACGTATCCGCCATTTCCAGCAGTTCATCACGCTGCTGGTAAAGCACCTTGCGCTGGTCGTTGGCGACATCATCGTATTTCAGCAGCTGCTTGCGCATATCGAAATTATGGCCTTCAACCTTGCGCTGGGCAGATTCAATCGACCGGGTGACCAGTTTGGACTCAATCGCCTCACCGCGTGGCATATTCAGGCGGTTCATGACGGCCCGCATCGTGTCGCCCGCAAAAATCCTCAGCAATTCATCATCTAGGGACAGGTAGAAACGGGAAGACCCTGGATCCCCCTGACGGGCAGAACGCCCTCTCAGCTGATTGTCCACACGACGGGATTCATGGCGTTCGGTACCGATGATATGCAATCCGCCCTGCGCCAGGACTGCATCATGCAATGACTGCCATTCATCCCGTAGCTGCTTGACCTTCGCCGCCTTTTCTTCTTCTGGGATATTTTCATCCGCCTGGATGAACTCGACCTGCTTCTCGACATTGCCGCCAAGCACAATATCGGTACCACGACCTGCCATGTTGGTGGCGATGGTAATCATCTTTGGACGGCCCGCTTGGGCAACAATCTGTGCTTCCATCGCATGCTGTTTGGCATTCAGCACGTTATGGGGCAGCCCCATCTTAGTCAGGTAAGCCGACAACTTTTCAGAGTTCTCAATTGAAGTGGTGCCGACCAGCACCGGTTGCCCACGGTTGTAACAGTCCCGAATGTCTTCCAGCACAGCTTCATATTTTTCTTCTTCAGAACGGTAAACCAGGTCAGACGCATCCTTACGCTGGTTGGGCCGATTGGTCGGAATAACCACCGTTTCCAGTCCATAGATGTCCTGAAATTCATAAGCTTCTGTATCCGCTGTCCCCGTCATGCCAGACAGTTTTTTGTACATACGGAAATAATTCTGGAATGTAATGGATGCCAGTGTCTGGTTCTCGTTCTGGATCTTGACGTGTTCTTTCGCCTCAATAGCCTGATGCAGGCCTTCAGACCAACGCCGCCCTTCCATTAGGCGTCCGGTGAATTCATCGACAATAACGATTTCGCCGTTCTGGACGACATAGTGCTGGTCACGGTGATACAGAGCGTGGGCACGCAGTGCCGCATACAGATGATGGACCAGGATGATATGGGCGGCATCATAGAGGGAAGCGCCTTTCTGCAACAGTCCCATTTCCGCCAGGATCTTTTCCGCCTTCTCGTAACCAGCATCGGTCAGATAGACCTGACGAGTCTTCTCATCCTTGGTGTAATCACCCGGAACCTCGATCTTCCCTTTGCCATCCTTGGTTTCTTCACCGATTTGCAAAGTCAGTTTCGGCGGAATCTCATTGATGCGTTCATACAGGTCATTGGAATCTTCCGCCTGGCCGGAAATAATCAGCGGGGTGCGGGCTTCGTCAATCAGGATAGAATCCACTTCATCGACAATGCCATAGACCAGCCCCCGCTGGACACGGTCGCTGACCCGGTAAACCATGTTGTCACGCAGGTAGTCAAACCCATATTCGTTGTTGGTGCCATAAGTGATGTCTGCGGCATAGGCTGCCCGTTTTTCCTCATGGTTCATGCTCGGCAAGTTGACTCCGGTTGTCAGCCCCAGCCAACCATAGATACGGGACATCCATTCTGCATCACGCTGTGCCAGATAATCATTAACGGTCACCACATGGACACCCTGGCCGGTCAGGCCATTCAGATAGGCAGGCAGCGTTGCAACCAGCGTCTTACCTTCACCTGTCGCCATTTCAGCAATCTTGCCGTAATGGAGTGCCATCCCGCCAATCAACTGCACATCGAAGTGGCGCATCTTCAGGACACGCTTGCTGGCCTCACGGCAGACTGCAAAGGCTTCAGGAAGCAGGCTGTCCAGGCTTTCGCCATTGGCAAGGCGCTGCTTGAATTCTGGGGTTTTCGCCTTCAGCGCTTCATCAGAAAGCGCTTCCATGGCAGGTTCCAATGCATTGATCTGCGCTACGGTCTTCCCATAACGTTTCAACAGCCGAGAATTCCGGCTACCAAATATGCTGGTGAAAAAGGACATGAGACATCCATCAAATTAAACAGCATGACAGGCACATACTGCATGACAACAAGCCCTGTCTCAAAACGCAGGGCACAAATACCGTAATATGGCATTTTATCATGCCCTTTTTGCCCCGTAATGGCTTTCAGGCAAGATTACGCCAATACTGAACAACAATGGGGGCATCCCGATATTTTTCAAGGGAATGGTTGTTTTCTTCCATCATTGTGCGGTATGGTTGCGGTAATCCTCACTTTCTTTCAGGGACATTTCTTTTATCCCAGCATGAACCAGACAGGCACTTTTTCTTCTCCAACAGATTATCTGAACAGCCAGGCACATATGGCGCAACTTTTCAAGACTGCCCAGCAATATGATGCCATCCTGACCGACTGCAAGCGGCTAATGCCCCCATGGTTTGGACAATGTCGTATCCTGCATCTGGACAATGGCATCCTGTCCATCGGTGTTCCAAACCAGACATTGGCTGCAAGGGTCCGCCAGAATACAGGACTGCTACTACAAGGGATCAGGAACAGAGGATGGGAAATCAGCCAGATCCGATTGAGGGTCAATCTAGGGCAGAAACCGGTTGAAAACAGGAAATCACCTGTCCAGCCCAAACGGTTTTCAAAAACAGCAAAGGCTTCTTTCGAAGCCCTTTACCGGAAACTTGAAGATAATGGCAGCAGGTCAGACCTTCGGGACACATTGAAGAGGTTACTCAACCGCCGTTGAGTCCATTCAGGCAGGCACCCATTCCAGATTGGACTGCTCGACCATATCAGCTGGTGCCTTGTTCTGGTCTTCAAAACTGACCACCTCAAAGGCTTCTGGCTGGGTCAGCAACGTCCGAATCAACTGGTTGTTCAATGCATGACCGGACTTATGTGCAGTATACGATGCCAGCATCGGCATCCCGATGTTGTAAAGATCCCCGATGGCATCCAGGATCTTATGACGAACAAACTCATCCTCATAACGCAGACCGTAAGCATTGAGGATATGGTATTCATCCATGACGATGGCGTTTTCCAAGGAACCACCTCGGGCCAGTCCCATGCTACGGAGCAGTTCCACATCCTTGACGAAACCAAAGGTGCGGGCACGGGAAACATCCTTGACATAGGAATCCTTGCCGAAATCAACCACTGCCCGCTGATGAGTTGATTTGATGGCAGGATGATTGAATTCGATGAAGAAATCCAGCTTGAAGCCATTGTAAGGTTCCAGCCTTGCCCATTTCAGGTCATTGCCTTTACCTTCAACAACCTCAACCTTCTGCTTCAGACGGATGTATTTCTTGGGCACATCCTGTTCCCTCAGACCCGCCTGTTGGAGCAAAAAAACAAACGTGGATGCAGAACCATCCATGATGGGAATCTCTTCAGCACTAACATCAATATGCAGGTTATCAATACCCAGACCACAGCAGGCGGACATCAGATGCTCAATTGTGGAAATCCGGACACCATTCTGCACCAGGGTTGATGCCAGCATGGTCTCTCCGACTGCTTCCGCACTGACAGGAATCGTCACTTGAGGATCCAGGTCTGTCCGGTGAAATACAATACCGGTATCCGGTGCCGCCGGACGGAGAGTGAGCTTGACTTTGTAACCTGAATGCAAACCGATACCGACTGTGGTTGTCGATCGCTGGATTGTCCTCTGTTTCAACATAATCGAAGTAAAAGGTGCCTTCAGACACCTTTGGTTATTCCATTGCTTTGTTATTTTACTCTGCTGGAAAGATTCTTGCAGAACCTGCCACAGAAATCAAATGGAAAACTGTGACCATCTGTAACAGAAAAGGCTCAGACGGAGCACTCTGTGCCCTTTCCGGAACAACCATCATTTCATCTGGTTGCGGAGGAAAGCAGGAATATCATAAGTATCCATGCCTCCTTCTTTCAGCTGCTGGACAACATCTCCAGCAGACTTCCAGCCAATATCGACCGGTGGGACTTCAGCCTGGGTCTCTGCAATCGACTGGGATGCTACTTCAGCATCTGCTGACGCAGCTTCCTGTTTCAATACCTTGACAACAGATGGCTTGTCCAGACCGGTTGCCACCACCGTAACACGCAGATCGTCGCCCATTGAATCATCAAAGGCAACTCCTTGGACAATCGTCGCTTCCGGTGAGGCAAATTCTCGGACAACCGCCATGACCTGCCGGATTTCCTTACCCTTGAGACTCTTGCTTGCGGTGACATTAACCAGCACACCACGGGCACCCGACAGGTTGATGCCATCCAGCAATGGAGAAGAAACCGCTTCCTGTGCGGCTGTGACCGCACGGTCTGAACCAGTTGCGACAGCCGTACCCATCATTGCTTTACCCTGTTCTGCCATGATGGTCTTCACGTCATTGAAGTCCACATTGATATGCCCACGAACATTGATGATTTCAGCGATACCGGCAACCGCATTGTTCAGCACATCATCTGCATGCTGGAACCATTCCACCATACTGTCATCCTCATAGATTTCTTCCAGTTTCTCGTTGAGGATCACAATCAGGGAATCAACATGCTGGGACAACTGTTCCAGACCTTCTTCTGCCATATCCATGCACTTTGTCCCCTCATAGGAAAAGGGCTTGGAAACGACGGCAACCGTCAATGCCCCCAGGGATTTCGCCACTTCAGCAATGACCGGAGAGGCTCCAGTACCGGTACCGCCTCCCATTCCTGCTGCAATGAACACCATATGAGCACCACGCAGTGCATCTTCAATACGGGAGCGGGATTCCTCTGCCAGCTTGCGGCCGATGTCTGGACGCATACCAGCTCCCAGACCAGAATCACCGATCTGGATGATATTGTCCGCACTGGAATGGGACAATGCCTGTGCATCGGTATTTGCAGCGATAAATTCTACGCCAGACACCCCTTTGTTGATCATGTGCTGGACAGCATTGCCGCCTGCGCCGCCAACCCCAACAACCTTGATGACCGTACCAAGATTGATGTTATCTTCGACCATATCAAATTCCATATTTTCGCTCCTGTAATGCTTTCCATCTCTCCGATGGAACCTGCTCAACCCTCAATCAAATATTTCCCCAGAACCAGCGTTTCACCTTGCCGATGAAAGCATTTGTCGTTGTCTGCTGTGTGACTGGTACCAAGCCTTTCTCATGCTGTCGTTTGGCTTCAACCAGCAAACCATGGACCGTCGAATAGCGGGGGCTCCTGACCACTTCTGCCAGATGTCCTGTGTACTGTGGCAATCCCAGGCGGACCGGTCTGTCAAAGACCTTTTCTGCCAGCTGAAGCATCCCTGGCAACAGCATAGTGCCACCTGTCAGGACAATGCCCGATGCAATCTGATGCCCATAACCGGATTGCTCAATCACCTGCTTTGCCTGCCCAAACAGTTCTTCCATCCGTGCCTCAATAATGGCGGCCAGCATCTGGCGCGGATAACGTGATGATGGTCGGTCACCGATACCAGGAGCCTCAACCTGTTCCTCCGGACTGACCAATGACTGCAATGCCACGCCATAGCGCATCTTGATTTCCTCTGCATCAGCAATCGGTGTTCGGAAAATCATCGCAATGTCATTGGTCACTTGATCCCCAGCAATCGGAATCACCTCAGTATGACGGATGGCACCCTCGGAGAAGATTGCGACATCCGTTGTTCCGCCACCGATGTCAATCAGCACTGCACCCATATTTTTCTCATCCTGACTCAGTACTGCATCAGCAGATGCAATCGGCTGGAGCATCAGGTCAGCCACATCCAGTTCACAGCGGCGGACACATTTGATGATATTGTCAACAGCAGATACCGCACCAGTTACAATATGCGCCTTGACTTCCAGGCGCCCCCCACTCATCCCGATAGGATCATGAACACCTTCCTGACCATCCACGACATATTCCTGAGTCACGGCATGGATGAACTTCTGACCTTCCGGCAGATTGATTTCCTTCGCCATGTCAAGCACTCGGTCAACATCCCATTGGGAAATTTCCTTGTTCTTAAGGATAGTCATGCCCGAGGAATTGAAACTGCGGATATGCCCGCCTGCAATCCCGGTGCAGACCACATCGGCTTTCACGC
The DNA here is from genome assembly GCA_963618105.1 of Oxalobacter sp. Lineage (GTDB taxonomy): Bacteria > Pseudomonadota > Gammaproteobacteria > Burkholderiales > Burkholderiaceae_D > Oxalobacter. The sequence continues at coordinate 37,834 of CAVERB010000052.1, forward strand.
CGGCCATGTTTTCCGCCTCGCTCAAAGCAGCCTCAATTGAACTGACGGTCTGGTCCAGATTGGCAACCATCCCTTTTTTCAGGCCTTTCGACTCACTCTGCCCAATCCCGATGATTTTATACAATCCATCAGGCAGCATTTCCGCAATGATTGCAACAATCTTAGATGTCCCGATATCCAGTCCAACGATTATCTTTTTCTCTTCTTTCGCCATATGTTCATCACCCACATCAATGACTACTGTATCCCTTCTTCCGTCTGCACTGACTCTTTACCGTCAATCGCCGCTTTATCTTCTGAGGAAGCAGATCTCCTCAACTGTACCGCCATGCCATTGGCATACCGCATGTCAATGCGGTCAATGCGATTCCCAAATTTCTGGACCAGGCGGGGATAGATTTTCAGAAAACGGTCCATCATCATCTCTAACGGACGAGGTTCCTTGTCACGTCCAAACACCACCAGCATGCCGTTATCCATCCGGACAGACCAGGCATACAGATCTGAAAGCCTGACTTCAGCAGGAACAAGGTTGACTTCCGCAAGACGCTTACGGAAGTCCCTGTAATGTTCAAGGACTTCCTTTCCACTCCCGTCAGGTCCATAAAACCGCTTAAGGTTGTAATCTGTCTCTGCTTCCGCCATGTTGACAGTGAAAACCTCACCTTTTGTTGACAGCAGCCTGCCATCATCCCGCCAACTCCCTAAAGGCTGATGCTCTTCCAGCGATACAATCAGCTTATCCGGCCATTCCCTGCGGACACTCGCCTTATGCACCCAGGGAACTGACTCAAATGCCTGACGAACCTCTTCAAGATCTGCTGTGAAAAAATTGCCCCTTATCCCGGGAACGGCAATATTCCTGACCGTCATCTCATTGACATGGTCTAATGGCTTGCCATCCACGGACTGTACCTTGACCAGCTGCAGGGCATACATTGGCTTCTTGAGCAGCCAAGCACCAACCCCAACCACCACTGCCAGAAAAAACAGGCAGAAGAAGAAGTTTGACAGTTTTCTCAACAGCTGGACGTTATGCCACATAACCGTTTTCAGTCTTTCTTATGTTGGACATAATCCAAGGATGCCCCTCTCAGCAGGGTCAGGCAGAGGTCATCATAATCCAGCCCCGCCTGCTCCGCCGCCATCGGCACCAGCGAATGTCCCGTCATACCTGGGGAAGCATTCAGTTCCAACAGGAAAGGTTTTCCATCACTTTCCCGCAGCATGACATCAACACGTCCCCAGCCCCGGCATCCCAATGCCTTGTATGCTTTCAGGACTTCTTCCTGGATGCTTTTCTCAACCTTTTCCTCTAGGCCAGATGGACACAGGTACTGAGTCTCATTGCTGAGATATTTGTTGTGATAGTCATAATTCGCACCCGGGGCAATGATGCGAATCAGGGGCAATGCTTCCGCCACACCATCTCGGTCAAGCACCGCACAGGTCAGTTCCATACCTGCAATAAATTCCTCTGCCAGTACCGAACTGTCCAGCCCTGCAGCTTTCTGATAGGCCTCTGCCAGCTGGTCAGGAGAAGTGACCTTGGTCAGCCCAATCGTAGAACCCTCGTGAGCTGGCTTGACAATCAGCGGCAGCCCCAGATACTCCACCACATCCAACGGATCGGAATCCGCTTTCAGTTCCATATAACGTGGTGTTGGCAGTCCTTCCGCAATCCATATGCGCTTGGTCATGATTTTGTCCATGGCAATGGCGGATGCCATGACACCGGAACCGGTATAGGGCACCTGCATCTGCTCAAGCAATCCCTGGACACAGCCATCTTCTCCGTACCTGCCATGCAACGCAATAAAAACCCTATCGAACCGTTCCCGCAGCAAGCTGGCAATATCCTGCGTACCCGTGTCAAACAGATGGGCATCAACCCCTTTGTTCTTCAGCGCTTTGCAGACTGCTGCGCCAGAAACCAGCGATACCTTACGTTCTGCTGCCTTGCCCCCATACAGGACGCCGACTTTTCCCAATTCATCTGTATTCATATCTTCTCTTTCAATCTGCCTGCGGAACCATTCATTTGCCCGACGCTTGCTCCAGCAGTTTCCCCGCAACAGTCGTAATGGATCCCGCCCCCATAGTCATCACAACATCATCATCCTTGACAATGTTCAGCAACACCTTCGGCATTTCGTTGATGTCCTCCACAAAAACCGGATTAACCTTGCCTGCCAGACGGATTGTGCGGGACAGCGTCCTGCCATCCGCCGCGACAATCGGCTGTTCACCGGCGGCATAAACCTCACCAAGCAGCAGGACATCCGAACCGGAAAGCACCCGGACAAAATCCTCAAACAGATCCCGTGTACGGGTATAACGGTGAGGCTGAAACGCCAGTACCAGCCTCCTGCCAGGATAAGCCCCTCTGGCAGCGGCAATCGTTGCAGCCATTTCTGCAGGATGATGGCCATAGTCATCGACCAGATCCACTTCGGCAGTTGTACCATCGTTCTTAGACAGCTTGACCCTGCCCAGACGGGTGAAACGGCGATTAACACCCGTAAAGTTTTCCATCGCCCGCTGGATAGCGGCATCCTCAACGCTCAGTTCACGGGCAATTGCAATCACGGCACAGGCATTCTGGACGTTGTGCATCCCTGGCTGGTTCAACTTAATCTGCAGGGGTCCATGCCCCCGCTGCAATGCCGTGAAAATCATCATCGTGCCTTCTGCCCGGGCATCCACCGCCCGGACATCAGCATCCTCGTGGAACCCATAGGTGGTCACCGGTTTGGAAACCAGCGGCAGAATTTCACGGACATTCGGGTCATCAATACAGAGCATGGCCCTGCCATAGAACGGCAGGCTCTGTGTGAAGGAGATGAACGCCTGTTTCAGCCGTGCGAAATCATGACCGTAAGTATCCATATGGTCGGCATCAATATTCGTGATGACTTCAATGACAGGGGTCAGGTTCAGGAACGAGGCATCGGATTCATCGGCCTCCGCCACAATGTATTCCCCGGTACCCAGCCCAGCATTGGCACCCGCACTGTTCAAACGGCCGCCAATGACAAAAGTCGGATCCATCCCCCCTTCCGCCAAGACACTTGCCGCCAGACTGGTCGTTGTAGTCTTGCCATGGGTGCCTGCAATGGCGATCCCTTTTTTCAGGCGCATCAATTCTGCCAGCATGACTGCGCGAGGCACAATCGGAATATTTTTCTTACGGCCCGCCAATACCTCCGGATTGTCTTCCTTGATAGCTGTAGAAACGACAATTGCATCGGCTCCCTCAATATTCTCAGCCTTGTGTCCACGCATCACCGTGGCTCCCAATGCCGCTAGATGACGGGTAGAAGCATTGCTGGACAGATCGGATCCTGTGATTTCATAGCCCAGGTTCAGCAGCACTTCTGCAATGCCGCTCATCCCACTGCCGCCAATACCAACAAAATGGATTTTCCTAACCTTATGTTTCATCTCTCAATCCCCGCCTGCAACCTTTTTCAAAATGCCAGCGATTTTTTCATTGGCATCCCGCCTTCCCAGCGCATAGGCTTTTTCCGCCATCTCAAAGCATTTCTGACGGGTCATACCTGCAATCAGTCCCGCCAGCCGTTCCGGAGTCATCTCTTCCTGGGGCAGATGGACCGCCGCTCCTTCCCTGTCCATGAACACAGCATTGTCACGCTGATGCGATGTACTGGAAGCGATGAAAGGCACCAGAATACTGGCAACCCCTGCCACCGTCAGCTCAGAAACCGTGATGGCTCCCGCACGGCAGATCACCAGATCGGCTTCAGCATAACGCTCATGCATGTTGTCGATGAAATCGACCACTTCCGCCTCAACACCTGCCTTCTCATACAATCCTTTTGCCACAGCAATATGCTGACGACCTGTCTGATGGATGACGGTCGGCCGTTCTTCCTCCGACAGCAATGCCAGGGCGGCAGGCATATTCTCGTTGAGTACCTGGGCACCCAAACTGCCGCCGACCAGCAGTATCTTCAACTTGCCAGTCCGCTGTGGATAACGTAGCGAAGGCACCGGTACCGCCTTGATGGCATCTCTGACTGGATTGCCCGTACAGATGGCTTTGGCTGCAACATCGCCATAATTCCCTGGAAAACCGAACAACACATATTTCGCTGATGAAGCCAGTGCCTTGTTCGACAGCAACAATCCCGCATCAGCATTGACCACTACAACGGGAATCCCTTTCATCTTCGCCGCCATGCCACCAGGCACGGTGACATAACCGCCCATCCCAACCACCAAGTCAGGCTTGCGGCGCCCCATGATGCCCAGACAGGACAGAAAACCACCAATCAGCTTAAAACCGCCACTGATCATATGGCCGAGTCCTTTACCCCGCAGACCTGCGAAATTGATGGTATCCAGCTCCAGGCCATGTTCCGGCACAATCCTGCCTTCCATGCCATGGTCGGTTCCCAGCCAGGAGACTTCCCACCCTTCCTTTTGCATGGTTGCGGCAATCGCCAGCCCCGGGAAGATATGCCCTCCCGTGCCAGCCGCCATGATGATCAGTTTCTTAACCGCCATTCAGCACTTGCCTCCACGCAGTATCTTACGGTTCTCATAATCAATCCGGAGCAGGATTGCCAACGCAACACAATTCAATACAATGCCAGACCCCCCGTAGCTCATTAGTGGCAAGGTCAGCCCTTTGGTTGGCAACAGTCCCAGATTCACACCCATATTGATGAATGTCTGGACACCGATCCAGATGCCAATACCCTGGGCAACCAGCCCGGAATACATCCGGTCCATCGCAATGCACTGCCTGCCGATCTTGAATGCCCGTTTGACAATCCAGTAGAACATACAGATAACAACCAGCACACCAACCAGTCCCAGTTCCTCACCGACAACCGCCATGATGAAATCGGTATGGGCTTCTGGCAGATAATGCAGTTTCTCGACACTGCCTCCCAGACCGACACCGGAGAAACCGCCCCGCCCGAAAGCAATCAAGGAATGGGACAGCTGATAGCCCTTACCCAACGCATTGACTTCATCCCATGGATCCAGATAAGCGAAGAAACGCGCCCGGCGCCAGGGAGAAAACACAATCATCATCGTAAACAGGGACACCAGCAAACCTGCCATACCGGCAAACCAGACACGGTTGAACCCACCCAAAAACAGGATGCCCATGGCGATACAGACAACAACACCCAGTGCCCCCATATCCGGCTCCATCATCAGCAGGATCCCGACAATCCCCAGGAAAAAAGCCACCGGGAAAAAACCTTTGGTCAAACGGTGCATATACTGCTGGTTCCTGACAGTGAAATTCGCTACGAACAGTACCATTGCCAGCTTCATGATTTCAGAAGGCTGGATATTGAACACTTTCAGCGAAATCCAACGGTGTGCGCCATTGACACCCTTGCCAACACCAGGAACCAGCACCAGCACCAGCAAAACCATCGCACCGACAAAGAACCACCATGACCATTTCTGCCATTTGTCGATATGAACCCTGAAAGCAAACCATCCAGCGACTAGCCCGACACAGACAAAAAACAACTGGCGTCCAAAGAAATGCTCGCCCCAGTAACTGGCATACTTGGGAGAATCCGGCAATGCGATAGACGCGGAATAAACCATGATGACACCCAGCAGCATCAATGCCAACGCAACAAACAGCAGTGGTTTGTCCCAACGCATCGTCTGGGCCTCACGCGCTGGCGATGGTTCCGCCACCGGCGCATAAAGCCAGTCATGGAATGACTGCCGCAAAGCCTGTGGCTTGAAAGCTGCCAGATTGACGTTCATCAGGTTGTGAATCAAGCTCCTCATAACTGGACCTCTCCAACTTTATCTGCAATTTTCCGCACCTGCGTTACAAACACCTGTGAGCGGTGCGCATAACTCCGGAACATATCCATGCTGGCGCAGGCCGGTGAAAGCAGGACGATGTCGTTTTCCCCTGCCAGCTCTGCACCATGGTCCACAGCCTGTTCAAGGCTGTCACAGTAAATCTGCCGAACACCCGTGGTCTTCAATGCTTCATGGATGATGCCTGCATCCTTTCCGATAAGCAGCACCGCACTGACATTGGCGGCGACCGCCTCACACAACGGTGAAAAATTCTGTCCCTTGCCAAGCCCTCCGGCAATCAGGATGATGTTCTTCCTGCCGGAATCCCCCTTGCCAAGCCCTTGGACAGCAGCCAGGGTCGCACCGACATTGGTTCCCTTGCTGTCATCGATGTACTGAACCCCTCTAACTGTAGCAATCAGTTCAACCCGGTGAGGCTCTCCCCGGTATTCATGCAATGACTGAAGCAAAGGCTCGAAAGGCAGGCCGATTGCCCGGCAAAGCGCCAGTGCCGCCAAGGCATTGCTGGCGTTATGACGCCCCTGGATCCGCAAGGCATTGGCAGGCATCAAGTCATGGATACCCTCACCGGTACCAACCGACAGCCATTCCACACCGTTGACCCGATGCAGTCCGAAATGCCCTTTTCCAATGGTTTCATCCGTTCCGAATGTCACAACCGTATCGCCCGGTGACCACATTGCCATCACCCAGTCATCTTCCCGGTTGAGAACCCGAACTGTCCTCGCGCCAAAAATCCTTGCCTTGGCATCCGCATAGGCCTGCATACTGCCATGCCAGTCCAGATGGTCCTGAGTCACATTCAGGACAGTTGCAGCATCTGGCTGAAGGGATTCAGTCGTGAACAACTGGAAACTGGACAACTCAAGAACCCAAACTTCCGGCAATTCATCCTTTTCAATGACTTCAAGCAGCACATCCAGGGCGGCAGGACTGATATTGCCTGCCAGACAGACAGTCTTGCCCGCCGTGCGGCACATATGCCCTGTCAGGCTGGTTGTCGTGGTCTTGCCATTGGTACCGGTGACGGCAATGATAGCGGGCTTATAACCTCTGTCCGCTTCCAGCCCCGCCAATGCCTGGGCAAACAGCTCGATCTCGCTCCAAACCGGCACTCCCTTTTCAGCCGACCATGCAAGAACCGCCTTCAACTCGACATCGGGTCTCAACCCTGGACTGACGGCAATCACATCCATGCCATTGAAATCCAGGGCATCAAATGCCCCGCTGACAAACATGGCATCAGGAATCCTTTCCCTGAGCTGTGGCAGTCTGTCAGGATGTTCACGGGTATCGGCGACCGTCACCTGTGCCCCGCACCATGCGCTCCAGCGCGCCATGGCGAGACCGGATTCCCCCAACCCCAAGACAAGTACTTTTTTACCAGTCAGCCTCATATCATTTCATCTTCAATGTCGCCAAACCAATCAAGACCAGGACGATGGTGATGATCCAGAAACGGATCACAACCTTCGTTTCTTTCCACCCTTTCTGCTCAAAATGATGGTGCAGGGGGGCCATCCGGAAAATACGGCGGCCTTCCCCATATTTCCGTTTCGTATATTTGAACCATGAAACCTGCAGCATGACGGAGATGGTCTCTGCCACAAATACACCGCCCATGATGGCAAGCAGAATTTCTTGACGAACAATGACGGACAGGGTGCCCAAGGCACCGCCCAATGCCAATGCACCGACATCCCCCATAAACATCTGGGCAGGATGCGCATTGAACCAGAGGAATGCGAGCCCTGCCCCTGCCATTGCCCCGCAAAAAACAACCAGTTCATCAGTACCTGCGATATGTGGCACCACAAAAACCGCTGAAGCATCAGGATTGCCGGACACATAAGCGAAAACGCCCAATGCGCCACCAACCAGGATGGTTGGCACAATCGTTAAACCATCCAAGCCATCCGTCAGATTGACGGCATTGCTGGTACCGACAATCACGAAATAAGTCAGGATCATGAACCCCCAGATACCCAGCGGATAACCGAAAGTTGTGATGCAAGGCAGAACAAAATCCATCTGTTCCGGCAGGCTGGCGCTGAAGCCGTTAGAAATCCAGGTCTTGAAAAGCGACCAGACCTCCGCATTGGAATGCCCCATCAGACAGAAAGCCAGATAGATGGCGGAAAAGACACCGATCAGCGATTGCCAGAAATACTTTTCGCGGGAACGCATGCCATTAGGATCCTTATGGACCACTTTCCGATAATCATCAACCCAGCCGATGGCACCGTAACCCAAGGTCACCAGCAGGATGACCCAGATGAAACGGTTGGACCAATCGCACCACAACAGGGTGCCGACCGCAATGGCAATCATGATCAGGATACCGCCCATCGTCGGTGTGCCGGATTTGATCAGATGGGTCTGGGGACCATCGGTACGCACAGCCTGGCCGACTTTCAGACGAGTCAGCATTCGAATCACCGAAGGACCAGCAACAAGCCCAATGACCAATGCCGTCAATGTCGCCAGGACACCCCGGACAGGTACACTGTCGATGACGCACTGTTCACTGATTCCACTGATGATATTTGCCAGCCACAGCAGCATTTCAACGACCTTCCCTCTTATCCATCAACTGTTCCACCACCCTTTCCATCTTCATAAAGCGGGAACCCTTCACCAACACCGCCGTTTCCGGTGTTGTCTCTTCTCTCAGCAAACGGTTCAGTGCATCCAGACTGTCAAAATGCAACGCACCCTGGCCATATGCCTGAACCGCAGCCTTCATCATTTCACCAAACCCCAGGAAACGACTGACACCCCGTTCCTTGGCATAAGCACCGACTTCCTCATGGAAACGACTGCCATCCCTGCCAACCTCGCCCATATCGCCCAGAACCAGGATAGTGTGGCCTGCTAACCCTGCCAGCACATCGACCGCAGCACGGACCGAATCCGGATTGGCGTTGTAGGTGTCATCAATCAACAAGGCGCCATTGAAAGCCTGCTTCCGTTCAAGCCGTCCTTTGGCTGGGCGGAACGCTTCCAGCCCATGGACAATCTCGTCCAGTCCCATCCCTGCCGCATAAGCACTTGCTGCTGCCGCCATCGCATTACGAACGTTATGACGGCCCTGCGCAGCCAGACTGATCCTTACCGTCTCTCCCGCAATCGTCAGGTCCATTTCAGTCAAGCCATCCTGTACCCAGTAGGTTGAAGAGACATCAGCATCATCACTGAAACCAAATGTCACCACCCTGCGGCGGCCTGCCAGTCCACGCCAGAGCCCCGCATATGACTCGTCAGTCGGGAAAACCGCCACACCATCCTCAGGCAACAGGCTGATAGCGGCTCCATTCTCACGGGCAGATGCCTCGATGCCTTCAAAAAATTCCTGATGTTCGCGCTGGGCATTGTTGACCAATGCCACAGTTGGACAAGCTGTCATCGTCAGTCCTGTCATCTCGCCGGGATGACTGACACCCATTTCAATAACGGCAGCATGATGACAGCTGTCCAGACCGAACAAGGTCAGCGGCACACCAATATCATTGTTGAGGTTGCCTGCCGTTGCCAGGAAACCATCACCAAATGCCGTATGCAGGATTGAAGCGATCATTTCCTTGGTAGTTGTCTTGCCATTGCTGCCTGTCACACCAATGACGGGAATATCAAACCGATGGCGCCATCCCGCCGCAATCTGGCTGAGTGCCAAACGGGTATCAGGCACCACCAATGCAGGTAATGGATAATTGTCCGGCAGTCGTTCTGCCACCACTGCGGCCACGCCTTTGCCAACCAGCTCCGGCAAAAAACTGTGCGCATCGAAATTCTCGCCCTTGAGCGCGACAAACAAACTGCCTGGAACCAACTTGCGAGTATCCGTACTGATACCGGCGAACGTGGCATTAGCCGTGATACGCCCGTCTTCAACCCATGGCAATATCTGGGACAAAGATGCCTTTATGCCCCTTCTTTCATCCGTCTTGCGGCTGTCCAATGCCTTCTGGACATGATCGGCATCCAGGAATGGATATTTTTTCCCCTTGATTTCCTGATAAGTTTCATGTCCCTTACCTGCCAGGAATACCACATCATTGACCGAAGCCTCCACAACAACCTGTCGGATAGCCGCCGCACGGTCTGGAACCATGATGGGTTCATGCGTCATGCCTGCAACAATCTGCTGAATGATGGCAATCGGTTCTTCACTGCGCGGATTGTCGCTGGTCACCACCACCTTATCCGCCTGCTCGGCAACAGCCCCCATCTGAGGACGCTTGCCCGGATCACGATCGCCGCCACAACCGAACACACACCAAAGCTTTCCATGTCGGGCATCAGCGACCTGACGCAGAGTTTCCAATCCTTTCTCCATGGCATCCGGAGTATGCGCAAAATCAATCACAACCAATGGCGCATCTCTGCCGCCCATCCGCTGCATACGTCCTGGCGGTGGCAGCAACCCGTCCACTGAACCCACGGCATCTTGCCAATCAACACCGGATGCCAGTAGCACTCCCAGCACTCCCAGCACATTGCTGATATTGAAACGCCCAACCAGTCTGGGACTGACGGATGATGACTGACCGTTAAAACAGATTGTGAAACCGACGCCATCATCACGGTTCTGGATATTCGTGGCAGACAGGGTTGGAATACCGGCATCCTCATTTTCCAGTGTATAACCTGTCAGAGAGAGCCTGCCTTTCAATTCATCCGCCAGCTCACGCCCCATCGCATCATCCAAATTCAGTACCGCATGTTTCAGCCCCGGCCAATCAAACAGACGGCGTTTTGCTTCATGGTAGGAAGCCATGTCATGGTGGTAATCCAGATGGTCTCGAGTGAAATTCGTGAACATCACTACATCGATCGGCAAGCCATTCAAACGTCCTTGGTCAATACCGATAGAAGATGCTTCCATCGCCACACACGTCACACCATCCGCCCGCAAATGCGCCAGATGACGCTGCAGCTGCACCTGATCCGGTGTGGTATAGCCAGTCACTTCCGGCTCCCCGCCAATCCCATCCTCAAAAACCGTAATACCCAATGTCCCGATGACAGCTGTCTTTCTGCCCAACCGGGACAGGGACTGCCCGATCCACTGAGTGCAGGAAGTCTTGCCATTCGTACCGGTCACAGCAATCACCAGCATGGCATCAGCCGGTGCTCCATAAAAAGTGGAAGCAATGGGACCAGCATTCTCTTTCAGCCCCGCCACACCAAGATGTGGTACCTGCCATTCAGGATTCCAGACAAACCCTTCTGATTCATACACTACGGCAGCCGCACCATTCCGAACAGCGGCTCCAATGTAATCCCGCCCGTCAGCAGAATCCCCTTCATAAGCGAAGAAAATGCCATTACCGGCACCAGGGACAATGGCACGGGAATCAGAAAAAACCTCCCCATCAGGGCAGTTCTCCCTGAGCCATTCCACGGTTGTCTGAACTGTTCCGTTCATATCCCTGTCTTCCTCATGCGTCTGGCGGAATGTTCATGGCACGCATGATTTCTGCCGCCAGCTTTGAAAATACCGGTGCGGCGACCGTCCCACCAAAATGACCGGCAATCGGTTCGTCAATCATCACAGCAATAATGACCTTGGGATCGGAAATCGGGGCCAACCCGACAAATGAACCGACATATTTCTTGACATACCGTCCGTGTTCAATCTTATAGGCCGTCCCCGTCTTGCCGCCGACACGGTAGCCTGGGACATGCGCCAGTTTTGCCGTCCCGCCAGGACCGACCACCAATTCCAGCATATGGCGCATCTGGGCAGCCGTATTTGGAGAAATAATCTGCTGTCCTTCCGGTGCCTCATCACGTTTCATGAAAGTCAGTGGAATCATGTCGCCATCACGGGCAAAAATCATATAAGCCCGTGCAATCTGGAACAGGGAAACCGAAACACCATGGCCGTAACTCATCGTTGCCTGCTCAACCGGCACCCAAGATTTGTAAGGACGGAGACGACCCGGCGTCGCCCCTGGGAAACCAAACTGCGGCTGTTGCCCAAACCCTACTGAGGAAAGCATTTCCCACATCTCCTGTGGCGGGAACATCAAGGCAATCTTGGCAGTGCCGATATTGGAAGACTTCTCGATAATCTGATTGACCGACAAGGTGCCATGCGCATGGGAATCCCCGATGGTGGCAGTCCCAATAGTCATCTTGCCCCCATTGGTCCCGATCATCGTATTCGGTGTCACCTTGCCCCTGTCCAGACCCAGCGCCACGGCAAACGGTTTCATAATCGAACCAGGTTCAAACGCATCGGTCATAACTCGGTTGCGCAGCTGTGCGCCGGTCAACCCTTTCCGGTTGTTCGGATTGAAAACCGGCATATTGACCATCGCCAGCACTTCACCGGTATGAGTATCCAATACAACGACACTGCCCGCTTTTGCCTGGTGTTCCGCAATCGCCTCTTTCAGGCACTTGTAAGCGATATACTGCAGCTGGCTGTCAATAGACAGCACCAGATCCTGTCCATCAATGGGATCCTTGGTTTCCTGCAGATCATCAACAATATTTCCTAGACGGTCCTTGACGACCCGGCGGCTGCCGTTTTCACCGGCCAGCAGGTCCTGGGAAGCCAGTTCAATCCCTTCCTGTCCCTTGTCCTCAATATTGGTGAACCCGACAACATGCGCCATGATCTCCCCTTCAGGATAGTAGCGCTTGTATTCCTTCTTCGACTGGATGCCTGGAATCTCCAACGCCTTGATCTTGTCAGCGGTCTCAAGGTCCACCTGACGTTTCAGGTAAACGAAACTTTTCTCGGAATTCAGCTTGGACATCAAAGTGTCTTCAGGCATTTCCAGCAGTTCCGCCAACTGACGGAGCTTTTCCTTCGGCGCTGAAGCTGCATCTTCAGGGATGGCCCAGATAGCTTTCACCTGCATGCTGGATGCCAGCACCTTGCCATTGCGGTCAAGAATACGTCCACGGATAGCGGGCATCTCAAGCCTTCTTGCATAGCGGTTTTCCCCTTGCTTCTGAAGGAAATCCGTAGAAAGCACCTGTAGCCATAACGCCCGGATCCCCAGCGCAATGAACGCCGAAAACAGTAGTCCCAACACAATCTTGGAACGCATCGGAGACAAAGCGGCACGAGGACGAATGGAAGAAAAGGAAACGGGACTGCCTACAGCTTCATGGTCATAGCCATGATGCACACTCTTGAAAAAATCCTTACAGAAATCCGTCAGGCGTTTCATCATAACCTACTCCGTTCTCAAGAATTCCGTGTTGGATTTCGTAATGCGAACCATATCCAGCCCGCTGGTTTCAGCCTTGCTTTCTACAACAGAATGCTTGCTTGCAGAAGACTGCCTGAGCTGCAGCTGTCCCCATTCCAGTTCAAGCTGCCGGGTTTCCATCTGGGCCTTTTCAAGCCGAGTGAAAATCTTGCGCGCACGATACTGGGAATTAATAAGTCCCAATGCGGAAACGACCAAGATGATCGCAAGAATCCAGGGAATCTGCGCTTTCATTGCAGACCTCCTGACACAGCAACCCGTTCAGCGATTCTCAGGATGGCTGAGCGCGCACGGGCATTTCCTTCAACCTCCTCGGATGAAGGCCGAATCCTGCCGCACAGCCTCATTTCTGGCTGGGGCAACTCGCTGGCACGAATCGGCAACCGTCTGTCAGGCATCGGTGCTTCTGATCGGTCTGTCATAAACCGTTTCACGATACGGTCTTCCAGCGAATGAAAACTGATGACAGCTATCCTGCCATGCAGTGCCAGCCTGTTCCACGCCTGATCAAGCGCTACCGCCAGGTCCTCAAGCTCTCGGTTGAGGAAAATCCGTATAGCCTGAAACGTACGGGTGGCTGGATTCTTGCCCTTTTCACGGGTCTTGACTGCCCTTGCCACGATTTCAGCAAGCTGCTTCGTACTGTTAATGGCGCCATGGGCGCGGCCAGCAACAATCTCCTTTGCAATCTGAACAGCAAACCGTTCTTCCCCATACTGGTAAATTACCTCCGCTATCTTTTCTTCCGCCTCAACCGCCAGCCATTCCCTTGCAGACATACCGCTGGAAGGATCCATGCGCATATCCAACGGACCATCCAGTCTGAAACTGAATCCTCTGCTGGCATCGTCAACCTGTGGGGAAGAAATCCCCAAATCCAGCAGGATGCCATCAATCAGGGGAATCCCCTTCTTGTCAAGCACTTGCCCCAGACTGGCAAAACTGCCATGAACGATTTCAAAACGGGAATCATTGACGGCTTTTGCAACCCTGATGGCTTCAGGGTCTTTGTCGAAAGCGATTAACCTGCCTTCTTTTCCAAGCCGTTCGAGAATCAGGCGGCTATGCCCTCCCCTGCCGAAAGTCCCGTCTAAATACACACCATCGGCACGGTCACCGGTAATATCCAGTGCATCCACCGCTTCTGTCAGCAGTACTGTTTGATGTCCATCGGCAGTCAATTAGATCACCTTGATGTGTGTGTTTTTAAAAAGAAAATTCCTGCAGGACATCCGGTGTACCAGCAGCGACTGCCTCAGCTTCATTTGCTTCAAGCCTAGAAGCATCCCAGATTTCAAAATGACTGCCCATCCCGATAAACATCACTTTTCGGGAAAGTCCAACTGCTTCCCTGAGTTCAGGGGAAATCAGGATGCGTCCTGCGGAATCGATTTCCACATCCAACGCATTACCAAGGAAAATACGCTGCCAGGCACGAGCAGACATTGGCCAAGCCGCAATTTTCTTTCGATGGTCTTCCCATACGGGACGTGAGAAAAACAGCAGACAGCCATCGGGATGACGGGTGATAGTGACACGCCCCCCACACTGCTCAAACAGTGCGTCACGATGCCGGGAAGGTATGGTCATCCTTCCTTTTGCATCCAGACTGATTGATGAAGCCCCTTGAAACACCTTGACACCTTTTTGTGTTGTGGCAACCCTTGCCATAGTCCGTCATTTTTCCCACAAAATGACACAAATCTACACTTACTCCCACTTTATGGGATACATCGGGTACGGTCAAGCTATTTTTAGGTTTTTTTAAGAATTTTTTCAATGAACTCAAGGACTTAGAAACGCTTTTTTCAGTGGCGTTATTCCATAAAAAATGAAATAAATCACGCACTTAGAAAATATACTGAAAGCAACCTGTCAGATTTAGACATGCTTCCGTCAAGAAAAGGATTGAAATCAAGGAAAGACAACAGGTTTTTCTGGACAGAAAAACCGGAGGAACTCAGAAAAGCCTTCAAACAGGCAAAAAAGAAAAAAAAGCAGACCGATAGGCCGGATTCTGTTACGGCGCCAAAACGCTATGACAGCCATTCATCTAGGCCCATAGTTACCCATGGGCTCAAGCTTCCTACCCGCACGCTCCGCGGACCACATCAATGCGTGCCTACTTGGAATTGCACCGGATGGAGGTTGCCGCGTTTCACCGTAACCCAATACGCTCGTCTCTGTGGCCCTGTTCCTCGCCTTATCCCTTGCGGGTTTCAGCGGACGGCCGTTAGCCGTCATCCTGTCCTATGGTGTCCGGACCTTCCTCCCGTTTTCCGCCGAAACGGAAAACCAGCGGCTGTCTGGTCTGCTTCCAATAGACTATTTTAGCATAACCTTTTGATTTACTAAAGAAAAAAAGAGATTAACCACTGATCCTGAGCGTTGCAAACAACGGCGCATGATCTGAAAGCTGTGTCCATGGACGGCCCTGCATCACACAAGCGCCTGTAATACAAAAGCCACGGGTATAGATCCGGTCAAGACGGAAAAAAGGGAAAATCGCAGGAAACGTCTTTGCTGGTCCCGAATTGATCCCTTCAAACACCTCACTAACCCCCAAGCCTTCACGCAGCATCCCGGACAGGTTGACCTGCCAATCATTGAAATCCCCGGCAATAATGACAGGAGCCCCAGGCGGCGCAGACTGGTTCACCGTCTCAATCAATGCCCTTGCCTGACGGATACGGCTCCCCTTAAACAGTCCTAGATGAACAACATAGCAGTAAATTCTGAGAGAACCCGCTTGGATTTTGCAATGCAGAATACCCCGCTGTTCTAGAGAATGGTCTGAAACATCGGTATTTGTATGGCAGACAATAGGATAAACACTCAGCAGCGCATTGCCATGATGCCCGCTTTCATAGACCGCATTCTTGCCATAAACCGAATATTGAGTCATATCCGCCAGATAAGCCTCCTGTCCCTTATGATGCCAATCCGGTGCAAACAATGTCCCTTTGCGATCATGCCGTCCCTGCACCTCCTGCAGAAACACGATATCTGCATCCAACGAGCCGATCGCCCGTTTCAGCTCCCTGATAATCGGACGATGAGCAAACGACTCTCCTTTATGAATGTTGTATGTGGCAATACGGAGCTCCAAATCAGCCTCTTCAATACAGCAGAAAACCACCTGCTGTGACAAACCCTGTCCATCACAGTCCAGCGGATTATTGTTCAATGATTGTTCAGTAATTGTGCATTTTACAGCGGTTATGCTGCTTTTATGGGGATGTTCTGCCAGAATTTCAAGGTTTTCAAAGAGCAGTCAACACATAATCCCATCAATTCAGGGATAATACCCACAATTGCACTGGAAATCCCGTCATGCGTTACCTGTATTCCTTTCTCTGGTGGTTTGCTCTCCCGTTTGTCCTGCTCCGGATTTACTGGCGGGGAAAACGTGAACCCGGTTACCGGCAGCATGTCCCTGAACGACTTGGTTTCTACCCAGCTATTCCTCCTGTTGCAAAACGCCTTTGGGTCCATGCCGTTTCAGTCGGGGAAACCCGTGCTGCAGAACCATTGGTCAGAGCACTGATGGCAGCTTTTCCCGACAGCCAGATTCTGCTCACCTGCATGACCCCAACAGGACGGGAAACCGGAGCCGGACTGTTCGCCGAAGAAATCCAGTCCGGGAAACTCATCCAATCTTTTCTGCCCTATGACACCGGCACCATGATGTCGCGCTTCATCAACCACTTCAGACCCAGTCTTTGCGTACTGATGGAAACTGAAATCTGGCCGAACCTCATCCACCAATGTACTCGCCATCAGGTACCGCTGGCATTGGTGAATGCCCGCCTCTCTGAACGTTCCCTGCGCAAAGGCAGGAAATTCCGGTCAATCATGGAAGAAGCTGCCCGGGGATTCTCGGCAGTCGCTGCCCAGACCCAGACCGATGCCGACCGGTTAAGTGAATTCGGCGCCAACCAGATTGCCGTCACCGGCAGTGTAAAATTCGATGTCCGCCCACCGGAAGACAAACTGCGGATGGGGCGACTTTTACGTCATGCCATCGGCGGCCGCCCCGTCCTGATGTGCGCGAGCACCCGTGCCGGAGAAGAACTCCAGCTGCTGGAAGCCCTTTCCCTGCTGCGGGAAGATACCCTGCTGCTCCTTGTACCCCGGCATCCCCAGCGGTTCGATGAAGTTGCCCATATGGTGGAAGAACGCAAGATTCCCATGGTCAGGCGTTCTGCACTGAATGGAAATTTTCAGGAAAGCATCCCTCCCGGAACCCGGCTTCTTCTTGGAGACTCCATGGGAGAAATGTTCATGTACTACGCCGCATGCGACATCACCTTCATCGGCGGCAGCCTGGAAAAACTCGGCGGACAAAACTTGATTGAACCCTGTGCTGTTGGGAAACCGGTACTGATCGGACCACACACCTTCAACTTTGAAGCCATCACAGAAGATGCCGTCAAAACCGGAGCCGCCATCCGCATCCAGTCTGCCCAAGAACTGATGCAGCAGGCAAATGTCCTGCTGGTAGATACAGACAGGCGATTGGCAATGGGACAGATTGCCCGTCAATTCGCCGAACAACAGCATGGCGCAACAGAACGCACGGTTCAGATGTTAGCACCGTTAGTCAAGAACTGGAACCGATAAAGGCTTCATCCTTTCAGGAAATGTTCCCGGTAATATTTCAGCTCTTCGATGGATTCGAGGATATCCGCCAATGCGGTATGCTTTTGGGCTTTTTTGAACCCATCCACCAATTCAGGCCGCCAACGACGGGCCAGTTCCTTCAATGTAGAAACATCAATATTGCGGTAATGCAGGAAAGCCTCCAGTTTCGGCATATACTTCACCATGAAACGGCGATCCTGACCAATGGTATTGCCGCACAGCGGCGACTTGCCCTTGTTCACATAAGGACGCAAGAACCTGATCAAAGCCGCTTCGGCCATCTCTTCCGTGACATGTGATGTCTTCACACGATCAATCAGGCCGGATTTGCCATGGGTGCCCTTGTTCCAGGCATCCATCTTATCCAATAGCTCATCGCTTTGATGAATCACATAGACAGGCGCCTCCGCAATTACATTCAATTCAGGATCCGTCACAATCAATGCCACCTCCAAGATACGCTCCCTCTCAGGATCCAGTCCGGACATCTCCATATCAACCCAGACGAGATTCATATCCTTTGAACCTTTTTTCACAGGTTTATTTCCGGCAGACACTGCCTGTCCTTCTTCAGGTTGTGACATAATTCCTTCCTTATCGGCATATGATATAGGCACATTTTCTCACAGAACCAAAATGTCAGCGTCTGCTTTTACCATCCTTTTTGTCTGCTTTCTGACAATCACCGTTGCTGTTCGCTGCTGGCTGGCAGTGCGGCAGATCCGCACCGTCCAATCACACCGCAACCAGGTCCCTGAACAATTCGCCGATACCATCTCCCTAACTGCCCATCAGAAAGCCGGTGATTACACCGCTGCCAAACTGCGTTTTGGCTTCGTCTCCCTCGCCGTGGACACAGCCGTCCTGCTCGCCTTTACCCTCGGCGGCATCATTCAGGCTGTCAGCAGCCTCCTGACTCCCTGGCTGGGGCATGGCATGATTTACCAGATCGCTCTGGCAGCAGTGATCTTCACCATCTCCGGCATCATCAGCATCCCCTTTGACTGCTACCGGCAATTCGTCATTGAAGAACGCTTCGGTTTCAATAAAATGACGCTTGGCCTCTTTTTCAACGACCTGGTTAAAAGCACCCTCATCGGCATCCTGATCGGCCTTCCCCTGCTTTGGATATTGCTGCTCGTCATGGGAACGACCGGGAATTTCTGGTGGCTCTACGCCTGGATCCTGTGGTGCGCTTTTCAATTCCTGATGCTGTTCCTGTACCCGACCTTCATTGCCCCCTTGTTCAACAAATTCCAGCCTTTAGAAGATGACACCCTGAAAACACGGATTGAACAGCTGATGCAGCGCACCGGCTTCAAGGCAAAAGGACTGTTCATCATGGACGGCTCCAAACGAAGTACTCATGGCAATGCCTATTTCACCGGTATGGGATCCGCCAAACGGGTTGTCTTCTTCGACACCCTCACCAAACAACTGACACCAGAAGAAATCGAAGCCGTTCTGGGACATGAACTCGGCCACTTCAAACTCAGACACATCACCAAGCGGATACTGGTCTCATTCCTCCTGTCGCTGGGCTTCCTTGCGCTGCTTGGTTGGCTGAAAACACAAACATGGTTTTATACAGGATTGGGAACCGATGCCGCCATAGCGACCGATATGACCGCCCTGATCCTGTTCGCACTGACCCTGCCTGTTTTCACCTTCTTCCTGTCGCCCATCCTGGCAATGAGCTCCCGCAAACACGAATTTGAAGCGGATGCCTTCTCGGCACAATATACCGATGCCCGACACCTCATCAGCGCGTTGGTCAAAATGTACCAGGACAATGCAGCAACCCTGACACCAGATACCCTGTATTCCGCATTCTATGACTCTCATCCCCCCGCCAGCATCCGCATTGCACACCTGACAAGACTGGAAAAAACATGAAAGAACTGCTAACCGCACAAATCATTTCCGCCCACGGACGCCACTATATGGCGGAACATGATGGGAAAACACTGCAATGCATGACACGGGGCAAGAAAAGCAATGTAGCAGTCGGCGATACCGTCCTTCTCCGTCCAATGGCCAAAGGACAAGCCGTCATTGAATCCATTGAAACACGCCGTTCGCTGCTCTACCGCTCTGACCAGTACAAATCCAAATTCCTCGCAGCCAACATTGACCTGCTCATCATTGTTGTCGCCGTTGAACCAACCTTTTCTGATGACCTTGTTTCCCGCGCCCTGATTGCCGCCGAAGCCGAAAACATCGAAATCCATCTCATCCTGAACAAAATCGATGTGCCAAACCAGCTGAAAACAGCCCGTGAACGGATTGGCTTCTATGCGGCACTGGGCTATCCCGTGCACGAAGTCTCTGCGACCGCTGCCCCTGAAGACACCCAGGAACTGCTGTCCAGATTAATCAAAGACAAGACATCCCTCCTTATCGGACAATCCGGCATGGGCAAATCCACCCTCATCCAGCTGCTGGTACCTGATGTGAAAATCACCACCCGTGAAATCTCGACTGCCCTGAATTCAGGACGGCACACCACTACCTACACCCACCTCTATCGCATTGATGACACCACTGCCATCATTGATTCTCCGGGCTTCCAGGAATTTGGTCTCTATCACCTGACCGAAGGCAGGCTGGAACGAGCATTCCGCGAATTCCGTCCCTATCTGGGCAAATGCCGTTTCTATAACTGCCACCACCTGACAGAACCTGGCTGTGCCATCCTTGAAGCCGTTGAACAAGGCGCCATTGCCCGAATGCGCCATGACCTGTACTGCCAGCTTGTACATGAATCCGCCCAGAAGACCTGGTAAGACGCTGGAGCTGTTATTATCACCAGACTTAAGCCTCTATCCCATCACTCAGACACCCAATAATTGCAGGATATACGGTGTCAGCACACCAGTCAGAGTTCCGTTCACAATCAGCCCCAGACTGGAATAGACACCTAGATGAATATTCTTGCTCATGCAATGGGACGTGCCGACCGCATGAGCAGCAGCACCCATGGAAAGCCCTTGTGCAATCGGACTTCTGATGCCAACCATCCTCAAAATCGGCAGTCCGATAACAGCTCCCAAGATTCCGGTCAGAATGACGATAATGGCAGTCAGAGAGGGGATACCGCCTGTTATTTTGGCAACTTCCATCGCCAGTGGCGTTGTAGCAGATTTCGGTGCCAAAGAAATGGCGACTTCCAATGTCGCGCCCAGGTATTTCGCAATCAGAAAAGCAGAAACAGCACCGACAACACAGGCCGTCAGCTGGCATGCCAGAATCGGCACAGTCTGTTTCCGGATCTGCTCAATCTGCATATACAGCGGCACACCCAATGCGACGATTGCCGGTTTGAGCAGGAAAGCAATATATTGACCACCTGCGTTGTAGGTTTCATATGAGGTTCCCGACAATTTCAGCAGCAGGATGATGACCACAATCGCAATCAGGATAGGATTGAGGGCAACCAGTCGGGTTTTCTGCTGGATCAGTACACCAATCCAGAAAACGGCAATAGTCAATGTAACTGCAAATAAATCACTGTGCAGGAATTCCGTCATTTCCGCCCTCTGATCAACTGATAAACCCAGCCTGTTGAAATCAGAACCAACAGAGTACTAATGACAGTTGCTGCAACAATTGGCAGCAGCTGCGCTTCAATGATATCCAGATAG
This sequence comes from Oxalobacter sp., assembly GCA_963618105.1. Classification (GTDB taxonomy): domain Bacteria; phylum Pseudomonadota; class Gammaproteobacteria; order Burkholderiales; family Burkholderiaceae_D; genus Oxalobacter. The sequence goes on from CAVERB010000052.1 coordinate 59,189, forward strand.
AGCATCAGCGCAACGCCAGGCGGTACAAAGAAAAGCCCCATATGGGCAATCAGGAAATCTGCAAAACCTTTCACCCATTCCAGCTTGATGACCCTCACCTTCAACAACACTGTCAGCAGCAGCATCCCGATCAACGGAGCTGGGAAATTGATGTTGAAGACATGGACAAACAATTCGGCAACCGCCAGGCAACCGAAAATAATGGCACATTGACGAAGCATTTTTCACTTATCCATTCATCTGAATACGGTCTCCTGCCAATGCAGGCAAACAACATGGTAAAACCATTTCCCCTGCAGGAAAAACAGGCTTTACCATAACATTTTTTCCAGAAAAAAAGCTGCTTCTATTGCAAAGTTGAAGGATGGTTGGTTGCAACACCCCGTTCTTTCAGCACCTGTTCCAGTGCCTGCACACATTCGGCACTGCCTGCGGCAGCCCCCTGCTGCAGCAGCGCAATCATCTTGCCGGTATCCTGCGGAACCCCCAAACCTTTACGGTACAGAGAGGCAAACCAGAGGAAAGCCGGCTGGTATTTTTGGTCGAGAGCTTTCTGCATCCATGCTTTCCCGGCTTCAATATCCTGCTTGCCGTGCGTCCCTGCAATCAGGCGGTATCCCAATATCGCCATGGATTTCTCATCCCCGGCTTCCGCCACTTTCTGGAGCCAGGCATGGCTTTTATCAACATCTTTCGGGACCCATTTTCCTTCAAAGTAAATATCCGCCAGATGATTGCCGGCATTCAGATAACCTGCTTCAAAAGCTTCTTCAATCCGCCGGAGTCCTGCCTCAACATCTTTTTCACAACCTTCACCTTTGAGGAGCATAGTTCCGGAAGCGGTTTTTGCTGACTGAACGCCATCATTGCCCGCATGGGTCAGCAATTCAAAGGCCTTAACCAAGTCTTTCTTGACCCCAGTCCCTTCCTGATAGAACCAGCCCATGTTGCCAAAAGCCCGGGCTTCATCCAGTGCCATTGCTTTTTCATACCATTCAACAGCCTGCTTGACATCCCGAACAACCCCAATGCCCAATGAATAAATCTTGCCCATATGGAAAGTGGCGCAGGGATCCCCCTTTTCCGCCAACTCACGGATTGCCATCACCGCTTTCAGGTATTTCATTGCAGGCGTCATCTGCTGGGAAGCAGCCATCATCTTTGCCTGGGCTTCCGCCAGATGAGTTGCACCGTTCGGGCTGTGGACAATGTAGCAGATGAAATCGCTTCTCGCATCACTGTCTGCGATGGCTTCCCAAATGATCCGGTCAATTTCCTTATCAGAATGAAGCATAGAAAAATCCCTTCTTTTGGATGATACGGGTTCCCTATAGAAAAAACACAAAAAACAGGATATTTCAACCCTACCCCGTTAAAACAACCCAGTCCATCAGTCTTATTGAGATCTATCTTTTTCCGGCATAACACCAGGGACAGATAGCCTCATTTCCTCTGGAAACGCTCCTCATTGTGATAACTTCCAGGTAATAACGGCGGATATCCGCCAATACCGGCAGGCTATAGATAACATCCCTCAATGAGAGACACAGACAATCAGAACTCGCATTGTGCCTGCAGGAAATAGACTGGAAACGGTATTAAAGCATAAGCTGCATGAAAAAGGGAAACCCGTACAACGCCCGCTTATTTCTTGGCAGGCAACACTTGGGAAATCCCTTCACTGTTGAAATGGTCGCACCATGCCTGTATTTGGTTGTACAGGAAAACACGGCGGTTTTCAGGCAGCTTGTCCAACAGGCAGGCAATACTGTCTGCCAAAGCATGGGGAGCAGTCGATGTCCCTGTAAACAGACTGGGAAGCGGCATCTCAACAGCATTGGCAATCTTGCTCAGGGTCGCCAGGCTCGGTGCGACAGCACCACGCTCAATGCGTGAGATCGAAAGCGTATCAACATCAATCTGTTCAGCAAGCTGCGCCTGTGTTTTCCCAGCGGACTTCCTTGTCTTAGCGATGTTCCTGCCCAATTGAACAGAAATATCCGCACTGCCTTTGTTCATAACATTACCAGCCAAAATATCCAGTCTTAGCACGTAATGTTGTGTGGATTCCGTTTCTTATGTAATATCGTTACTTGTCTATAATAGTCATGTTAGGCATACATCCAAACGACCTTTCATGCAACCTTTGAAGGAATCAATAATGATAGGCAACCTTTTTCCTTTTTCTTCAAAGGATTCCTCAAACGGAGATCCAAGCAAAACCAGTAATCTCGATTTACCTGACCCAGCAACACCAATAAAACCTTCTAATGCCGAACCATTGGCAGAAATAGCCTCAGAACCTTCCGATACCAGCTCACCCCCTTCAGGAACAGAAGCACAAACCTTCGAGCAATCTGTTCTAGATACTGAAACCTCCGAACCTGCCCCGATAGCAGAAAGCACCCCCACTCCTGTCCCAGAAACGAAAGAAACAGAAAAGGACTCTTCGGAAATTGATGCACTGAGACAGGAACTGGCAGACATCAAGGCAGGGTTATCAGCTCTGCAGGAAACCTTTGAGCAAAAAATCAAAACAGATACTAAAAAGAACGAACAATTCGACAGGCTGCATGAGGAACTGCAAGACTACCGGAACGGCACTTTTGAGAAAACCAGCGATGCCATCGCCCTTGAAATCATCCGCCTGATTGATGAACTGGGCAATGACATGGCTTTCTATGCAGAAACAGCTGAAACAGATCCCACAGCCAAGGCATTGCAGGACAAATCCGTTGACCTGCGCCAGGAACTACTCGACATCCTGTACCG
>CAVERB010000052.1:61970-64204 GCA_963618105.1 Oxalobacter sp.
AGGACAAAACAGAAACTTTGGACAGCCACCGACAGACCAACGTCCAGACCGTTATCACTGAAGAACCCGAGAAACACCGGACCATTGCAGAACGTCTTTCGGACGGCTACGAGAAAAACGGACGTGTCATCCGCAAGGAACGCGTCAAGGTCTATCGGGCAGTTCCACCAAAAACCGAATAATCAACCAGACAAAGATTGGAAAACACCATGAGTAAAGTATTTGGCATTGACCTGGGCACCACCTATTCTTGTATTGCTTATATTGATCCGACTGACCAGGCTGTTGTCCTGAAAAACACCGAAGGCGACCTGACAACCCCTTCAGCCGTCTGGTTTGATACTGCCGAAGATGTCCAGGTTGGCATCAGCGCAAAAGAAGCCGCAAAGACTGACCCTGAAAAAGTCGTAACCTTCATCAAACGCTATATCGGACAGGCAGGCTATGTCAGGAACATCGATGGAGTTGACCTGAAACCCGAAGAAATCTCCTCCTATATCCTTCGCAAGGTCGTCAATGATGCCGAAGAAACACTGCGGATGGAAGGCAAACTTGATGACAATGAACACATCAACGATGTCGTCATCACCTGCCCTGCCTATTTCGGTCTTGCAGAACGTACTGCAACAGAAACCGCTGGCAAATTGGCGGGTCTGAATGTCCTTGCCATCATCAATGAACCGACAGCTGCCGCCATCTCTTATGGGCTATCGAATGACCGTGCAAAAACCGTCCTCGTCTATGACCTTGGGGGTGGGACTTTTGATGTCACGATTGTGAAAGTTGATGGCAAGCAGATTAGGGTCTGCCACAGGCGGAGACAAGGAACTTGGCGGCAAGGACTGGGATGACCGTATCCTGACCTGGCTGGCAGATGAGTACCAGCACCAGAGCGGCACCAATGACGAGATTCTGGATGACGAATATGCGACCCAAGAACTGCTGCTGGATGTCGAGAAGAACAAGAAACTGCTAACTAGTAAAGAGAAAACCCCGATTTCTGTCAATTTCAAAGGCAACCGCCAACGCCTTGAACTGACTCGTGAAAAATTCGATGAACTGACTAGCGACTTGGTCAACCGCACCATCAGTCTGACACGTCAGATGTTTGAAGAAGCCGCCCAGAAAGGTTTCAGGGAATCCGATATTGACGAAATCCTGCTGGTCGGCGGTTCTTCCCGAATGCCGCAGATCATGAAAGCGGTGAAAGAAGCCTTTGGCAAAGATGTCCGGATGTTCGACCCCGATGAAGCAGTTGCAAAAGGTGCTGCCATCTATGCCGCACACCTGAACGAATTCAATCAGGCAGTCGAAGAAATCGCTGCCAAGGAACACAAATCGGCTGAAGAAGTCAAAGAAGAAATTGATGCTGGAAAACTGAAGATTGATACGCAGTCTGGGCTTTCTGCCGCACCGCTCTCCATCGTCAATGTGTCCAGCCGTACTTATGGCGTCCGTTGCATCTGGGATGGCAAAGAAGCTTTACTCAACCTGATCTTCAAGAACCAGGACTTGCCTGCCCATGGGGAAAACACGCTCTATCCCGTTGAAAACAACCAGCGGAATGCCCGTTTTGAAATCCTTGAATCCTTTGCCTCCGATGAGCACTGTGACCCGTCTGTCGGAACTGAAATCGGTCATGCCGACCTCGAACTGCCTTCCGGCATCACCAACCGCACGCCGATTGAAGTGACCTTCACCCTGGATGAATCGGGTCTGTTAAAACTCAAAGGTGTTGAAAAACTCCAAGGCAGGACTGTGGAAGCTTCGTTCGAAACCGCCAATGCAATGAGCGATGTCGAAATGAAAGAAGCGGTCAACCGCATCCAGTCCTCAAACATCAATTAAGTCAATATCCCTAATGGTTTTAAAGAAACATCTAATTTATCAGGAGAACAACATGAAAAAATTGTTGTTATGCAGTGTATTGGTCTTAACCGTCATGGGATGCTCATCTAAAAACGATAGATGGGAAAATATTCATCAAGATAATAAATTTACTTATTATGCCGATAAAGAAACTTTTGATTCAAAAAACCATTTAGGTTGGATTAAACAGGTTCCTGGAAAAGACGCTCAAAAGGTCAATCCAGAAGATAAAAAGGAAATTCAACATATCCTTTCTAAACAGATGGGCTATTGCGATATAAGACTCATTAAGATTGATTATATGGAAGTCCATTATAAAGACGGTTCTTCTGAACAAATCAAATTGCCTTTTATACGTCCTAGAC
>CAVERB010000053.1:0-15394 GCA_963618105.1 Oxalobacter sp.
GGCATAAGGTGATTCACAGACATTCATCAGGATGATTTCAGCATCTTCTGGAATAAACGGCAGGGATTGCATGACCTGATTGACGGAAACTTCTGAAAAATCAATCGGTATCAATACTCTTTTATAAGGACGCAGCTCTTCCTGCCGGATGATGAGAACAGGACAGGGACTGCCTTGAATCAGTTTTACCGGAATATTCCCGATGATGGGCATGAAATGGTAGCCTTGTCCATGAGCGCCAATGACAAGGAGTGACGCTTTTTTTTCCTCAAGCAAGGCCTGGATTTCATTGGGGACCTTACCGGTGCGGATGATTGGCGTAACGGTGATGCCCTCTTCTGCTGATAACCGTCTGGCTGTCTCTTCAAGGGTCTTTTCCGCTTCTTTCCGGATAAGGTCCTGGGTAAGAACCTGACTTGCCATGAGCATGGCATAGAAGTCAATCCCACTCTGTTCCTGGACATTGACGAGGAGCATTTCCGCATTTTTCAGGCGTTTCGTAAACTCAGCGCCTCGATATTCAGCGAATTTAGCCCAATCTGACATATCTGTTGCAGCGAGAACGTAGTTTTTTTCAGGCATGGTGTCCTCCATTCAAGGTTATGCTGATAGATTGCCTTCATATAACAGATTATAGTCTGATTTTATGTATTATTATGGCGCTTTTCCAGTAATTTGCAATCAGGTTCTGAGGAACTTTTCATATGAGGAAAGGAATACTGAGATGACATGTCATATCCTGGTAATCTGCCTGGGAAATATCTGCCGAAGTCCGATGGCAGAAGGTTTCCTGAAAGCAAGGCTTCCCAATGCAGAGATTGCTTCCGCCGGACTGCAAAGAGCAACGGTTGGCTGGCATGCCGATGATTATTCCGTCAAGGCAATGGCAGAACGGGGAATTGATATCAGCCATCACCGTGCCCAGCAATTGACGGATGCCCTTCTGGAAGAGATTGATGTTGTCCTGACTATGGAACAAGACCAGGTTGAGATTGTCCGCCGCCGGTTTCCAGATTTCAAGGGAGAGGTCAGATGCCTCTGCGCCTGGGCAGATGTGGAAGACCCTTATGGGTATCCGTTCAGCGTTTTCAGGGAAGTCTGCCAGCAGATTTCCGATGGTGTGGATGACTTCTGCCAAACATTGACCGGAGAGATGCCCAACCGGTAAATGCCATGCCTAGCCAGTGTTTTCTGATGATGGATTTTTCATGGTCAGCATGTTAGGATAATCCAGTCAGTTTTTTCTCCGCCAGGAACGAACCGCTGGAAACTGAAGATCCGAAAACATCCCGACTTTTCAATCAATTGACCATCATGGAAGAAAAAAAATCTTTTTTACAGGAATTCAAGGAATTTGCCCTTAAAGGCAATGTTGTGGATATGGCTGTCGGTGTCATCATCGGCGGTGCGTTTGGCAAGATTGTCACCTCTTTGGTTGAAGATATCCTGATGCCAGCTATCGGCTATCTGATTGGCGGCATGGATTTCAAGGATATGAAGTACATCATCAGGGCGGCCATCAAGGATGGAGATAAAATCATCAAGCCTGAAGTGGCAATTTCTTATGGCAACTTCATTCAGGTTATCATCGACTTTCTCATTATTGCCGTTTCCATTTTTGTCGTTATCAAGATTGTGATGCGGCTTTCTGAACTGCGAAAGAAAGAGGAAGAAGCCAAAGAAGAAACACCTGCGGAAGAAGCGCCTGCCGAACCACCCGCTGATATCCAGCTTCTGACAGAAATTCGTGACTTGTTGAAAGAAAAACAGCAAGAACAGCAAAAAGAATAACGGCCTTTGTCTGCCGTTATCAATCGTGATGTCAGTCCGTTAAGTGTTTTTTGCTTAACGGGTTTTTCTGTTTTTGGATGCCTGTATCAATGTTTCAGGACAATCATCAGGAGTCCCGCTACCCCAGGCATCATGACCATTGCGGCTTTCAGGAGCCACCGTGGCGCATGTCGGGTGAATTTCGCACCGATATAGGCACCGATCATCAGTCCCAGAAGGACCTGGACGAAAAGCACCGTGTCCAGGAAGCCGGAAAGCAGAAAACCAAGACCGCCTGAGACAGCAATCGGCAGGATAATCAGCATTGTCGTTCCAACAGATTGGAAAAGCGGCATGCCAAAGAAAATCAGCAGTGTTAATTGAATGAACTGTGCCGCACCAAAACCGAATGTCCCTGAGAGTAACCCATTGCCAATACCGGCAATGATGGCAAGCGGCCAGAATTTGGCACCGGAAAGGTCAGGTTCTGCCTGCCCTCCTCTCGGATGGAATAAAGGCAGATCTGGCCAGGTCAAACGCGTATAGACAATAATCGCAGAAGCGATAAGCATGGATGCCGTGCAAAGCCGCAGGTTACTGTCCGAAAGGTATGTCGTTGCGATCTTTGCCCCGATGAAAGCACCTGCAACCCCTGCTGCGCCAACCGTCAGTCCGACTTTGAAATTGATATTGCCTTCACGGAAATGGCTGAATGTCCCAGAGATTGTCGTGAATATCATGGCTGCCAGCGATGTCCCGACAGCGGTATGGACTGGAATCTGGAAAACAAGGGTAAGCATCGCAATGACGACACCTGCTCCACCAGCCCCGACAAAACCAATTACAACCCCCATGCCCAGCATGGTTAGAAAAACGAACATTGAAAACCCAACCAATGACCCTGATGAGGGCATTTATTATATGCCAGTTCTTTGTCTCATTTGACGGAGCTTTTGCCAAGCTGCACAAAAAGGATGGTAGAGATAAAGGCCATGACACCCAGACAGATATAGGTTGATGACAATGCTGAGAGAATTGCGATTCCTGCCTGATGGCCTGATGATTTCATAAAATAATCCAGGATGGATGCCGCCACTGCAACCCCCATGCCCATTGAGAGCTGCTGCACTGCCGCAAACATACTGTTGCCGCTGCTGGCCTGTTGTTGGGAAAGATCGACAAGCGTGACAGTATTCATTGCCGTGAACTGGGTGGAATTGACTAATCCAAAAACGGTGAATATGCCCAGCATGACCCAGTAATCCATTTCAGGAGTTATCAAGCTGTAAACCGCAATCATGACACCCAATAACATGGTATTGATAACCAATATGGGTTTGAATCCAAACTGGTGAACCAATTTTGTCACAACCCATTTTGCGGCAATGGCACCCACTGTCATAGGGATCATCGCCATGCCTGCCTGCAAGGGGGAATACCCCATGCCCATCTGCAGCAGCAAGGGTGTCAGGAACGGCATGGCACCATTGCCCAGCCTGGCACAGATATTACCGAGAATGCCGATTCTGAAATTACGGACTTGAAAAAGGCTTATCGCAAAGAGAGGAGTTGCTTTTCGACGGGCATAGAAAAAATAGATAATGATGCTGATGGTTCCTGCAATAAGTAATGTCGTTGTAATGATGATCGGGAAATGAAACTCTCCCATCCCTTCCAGACCGATTGTGATACTGAGCATGAAACTGCCGAACAGCAGGAACCCCCATAGGTCAAATGGTGCCTGATCATCCGATTTATCGAGTGAAGGCATATAACGGGCCGTTGCGATAAGCCCAATAATACCGACAGGCAGGTTGATGAAAAATATCCAGTGCCAGGAGAGGTATTCAACCATAAGACCGCCAAGCGTTGGTCCGATCAGGGGACCAATCAGGCTTGGCATGGTGATAAAACTGAGAATATCAACAAACTGGTCCCTGGGATAAGCCTTGAGGGCAATCAGACGGCCTACCGGGACCATCAAGGCGCCGCCAATACCTTGTACGATACGGAAAACGATGATGGCTGGTAAGGATAACGATACTCCGCAGGCAAGGGAACTGATGGTGAAAAGGAACATGGCAGAGATGAACACCCGTTTTGTGCCGAAGTGTTCCGCTATCCAGCCAGATGCAGGAATCATGAAAGCCAGCGTGAGCGCATAAGAGATGACAACGCTCTGCATATGAATTGGAGTCGTTTTCAAATCTGCCGCCATGGATGGCAATGCGGTATTGAGCGCAGTACCATCAAGCATCTGCATAAAGAATGCCACTGCAATGATCCATGGCAGAATATTTGCGGTTCTACTATCGAGGACAGGCTGGTCTGACATATCGCAATACTGATGGTTTTTCTGAATCAGTTGGATTGATGCCTGGCATCAACAAAAACAGGAAACCCTTTTGAGAGGATTTCCTGTCTTCGGCGCAATCAATCCCTGCCATTATTTGGCGGGGAAAGCCTTGTTGTATTTTTCAATGCAGGCAGCGATGATTTCTTCTGCGGCCTTACGATCCCTAACGCCTTCAATCAGGGTTTTCTTGCCTTCCAACGCTTTGTAAACAGAGAAGAAATGCGCCATTTCCTTGACGACATGTTCTGGAATATCGCTCAGTTCCTTGTAGCCGTTATAAACAGGATCACCGTATGGCAGCGCAATGATCTTTTCATCCTTGTCACCGCCATCTTCCATCATGATGACACCGATCGGAAAACAACGAACTAGTGTATTTGGCATCAGATTTTCAGAGCAGATCAGCAGAACATCCAGCGGATCGCCGTCATCTGCATAAGTCTTTGGAATAAAACCATAATTGGCTGGATACTGGGTGGAAGTGTAAAGGATACGGTCCATGACAATCATGCCGGTATCCTTGTCGAGTTCGTATTTGACTTTGGAACCTTTTGCAATTTCGATGACAGCCGTGAAATCATTGGGTTTAACACGGTCAGCAGAAAGGTCGTGCCAGATATTCATTGATAGTTACTCCTAGGTTTTTTATCTTCGGGTCATGGGCGAATCGCCCTATCAGGACAGACGCAAGTTTATCAGCAGCATTATGCTTTTCAAATAGACAGATGCTGATTTATAGGGGAATCCATGCGATTTGATGGGGGTGTTGCTTTTTGCCCCAAAAAACAATCTTCCCTGCTTCATGGGCAAACAGGGAAGATAAACAAGTCAAAAAGAAAGGTTAAGCGTTTCTTGGGCGGGGCATTGGCGGAAAAGATGGCTTCTGCCACCGGATTTGCGAAATAATCTCCTTGGTGATGTCAGAAGCGGCACTGTATCCCAATGAATTGTCCGCAGGAATGACAGCAGTGACATTTTTGTGGGATGCCAGCCAGACCTTAACAGCCTGTTCGATGACCTTACGGATCTCTTCATCCAGCTTACGCTGATAAATCACAGTCTGCTGCTGGGCAAACGCTTCTGCCTGTTTAATAGCCTTGATGGCTTCAGGCGTATTCTCCTTTTCTGAATACTGCTTCCTGACTTCATCAATATTCCGCTGAAGAATATTCTGCGCTGTTTTCAGGTATTGCGCGGCTGCACGACCAGGCAATGACCGTGCAATGACGGTATCAACATCCAGCACAGCAATAGGTGCCTTTTTCCAGGCACGGTATTTCCGAACAGCGAAATAACCGGCGGCTGAAAGGAAAACAGCAGCTGATGCCAATGCTACCATCCAATTTTTACGGTCCATGTTGTCAGATCTCCCTTCAAATCACTTTAAGCAAGTCAAACGGGTATTACAGCCATCCAATACTGATCAGGATCTATCGTCCTCATCAACTGTTTTATATTATAAAGGTGCGGGCATGGAATCTTTATCCCATCATGGGACGATTGCCAGCTTTCGGGTATTTTCTGTTGTAAGAATACCGATTCCGATTGATTCCCGGATGGTATCATGCCGTCAGATCTGCCAGTACGGCATTGGATGCTGTCACCAAGTCTTTGGGCGCAATTTCAATCTGGAGCCCCCGTAACCCGGCACTGACATAAACTTTCTCAAAATCCCCAAGTGTCATATGGATATAGGTCGGAAACCTTTTCTTCATGCCCAGCGGGGAACAACCTCCCCGGATATAACCTGTCAATGGGAACAGTTCCTTGACAGCAATCATCTCACACCGTTTATTGCCGGAAACTTTCGCTGCTTTCTTCAAGTCGATTTCATGATTTCCAGGCACGACACAGACCAAGTGTCCTGTCTTATCACCATGCAGGACGAGTGTCTTGAAAACCTGTTCAATATCCTGCCCCAAACTTTCTGCCACATGCGCAGCGGAAAGGTCTTCTGCATCAACCTGATAAGGAATCAGCCGATAGGTGATTTTCGCCCTGTCGAGCATCCTTGCGGCATTCGTTTTGCTGATTTTTTCTTTCATGGCGGCTTTCAACCCGGAAACTATGCTTATTGTGATGCTTTAATGGCTGATATTCAAGACACCAACCTCCAGATCAGAAACGGACAGCCTGCAATGCTTCAAGCAACACGGCAGGATTATTGGCAGATAGCTTGGCGGTATCTGACAATATCTGGCGAAAACGCCGTGCCCCCGGCAGACCTGTCATCAATCCCAGCATATGACGGGTTATTCCCTGTAACCGCAATCCCTTGGCACCATAAAGCGATAGTTGACGGTCAATATAGGGAATCATGACCTCAACAATCTCAGCAGGTGTCTTGACGGGTGTATTGTCGTCATAAAACAGAGCATCAAACGATGCCATACGATAGGGATAATGATAAGCCGCCCTGCCAATCATCACTCCATCAACCTGTTCAAGCTGTGAGGCAGCTTGCTCAGCGGTTTCAATACCGCCATTGATGAGGATTTCGCAGTCAGGAAAATCTTTTTTCAGCTGATAAACAATGTCGTAATGTAACGGCGGCACATCCCGATTTTCTTTGGGGGACAACCCTTTCAAAATCGCATTCCTGGCATGTACGATAAAAAGATGGCATCCGGCATCAACGAGTTCCCCCATGAAATCCCGGACAAAGCTATAAGCATGAATATCATCCACGCCAATCCGATGCTTGACAGAGACATCAATGGAAACAGCATCCTGCATGGCTTTTACACATTGTGCCACCAACGAAGATTCTTTCATCAGGCAAGCCCCAAAAGCCCCCTTCTGCACCCGTTCAGATGGACAGCCGCAATTCAGGTTGATCTCGTCATAGCCCCATTTTTCCCCCAACTTCGCACAGGTAGCCAGTTCTTGCGGATCACTCCCCCCTAGCTGCAAAGCAACAGGATGTTCTTCTTCACTGAAATCCAGATGGCGGGCTATATCCCCATGAATCAACGCCCCTGTCGTCACCATTTCAGTGTACAGCCAGGTATGACGGCTGATCAGACGATGGAAATAACGGCAATGCCGGTCTGTCCAATCAAGCATTGGCGCAACGGCAGTTTTACGTTTTTTGCAAGCTGTTGATTTATATGTATTATTTCTCATTTACTTAAAGTGATTTATGAAGTAAATTTTGCTCCATTTTGCCCCATTTTGCTTGACTTTGCATACTCACTGCTACAAAATTGCTCCAATTTTCAATGCGGATATGGAATATGGTAACAATCACAAAAAGAGGCGACAGCTAACAGTGCCCTTATCAGACAGGCCTGGTATAAGACAATATCCTGCAACTTCCTGCACAAGTCACTGGCTATCGAATTTTTCTGAAAGCGTCTTGATTGTGTTTGCCAAAGAAAGACTTGCTCTCCAGGCATATCTCTTTACATCAGTCAGCAACCTCAGTCACTTCATCTTCAGACAGTTCCAGGTATTCAGTATCGCCTGACAGGGAACAACACATGGTGATTTCAAGGCTTGGCAATCCGCCATGGATTTTCATCCGGCTTTCTGCCATATCAATATAAGATTGGATGATCTGGTCAGAGACATTACCTGCCAGGTTTTCCCGAACAAAATCTGCAATCGCTTTTTTACCGGCTTCGTTGATGGTTTTACTCATGGATTTATCCTTGATGATTCCTTATCCTTGATGCTGATGGCGTTCAATCAGAAGAGATTATGGCATAACTGTCCAATTACCAATAATACAGATTCGTCATTTTCAATATCCAAATACCTTATGAAGCACTATCATCATGCCCATCAGCATCAAGGCAAAACTGCTTTTTGACGTTGATGTAAGAAATCTCTATTATTGGAAGACTTTGTCTGACGGGCAGTTCCTGTTTTTATTTCTTGTTGCTTTCTGATGGATCGTTTGCAGTCATACTTCAGTCATTACAAACATCTGATGATCTTGGGGATTCCCATTATGATCGGTCAGATTGGGATGATTGTGTTGGGTTTTGCAGATACCATCATGATTGGCAGGTACAGCACTGAGGCATTGGGCACTTCGGGGTTTGTCAACAACCTTTTCAATCTGGTCATCATTGGCAGTACCGGCTTTGCCTACGGATTGACACCGCTGGTCAGTTCGCATTACGGTCAGGGCAAGCATCATGGTATTGGCAGGTTGTTGAAAAATGCCTTATGGGTCAACCTAGCGGTAGCAGTTGTTTTCACAGTCATCATGGGAGTGGTGTACTGCAATATTGAGCGGTTTGATCAACCCGAAGAACTGATGCCATTGATTAAACCTTATTATCTCACTCTGTTGGCCTCCCTGATACCAATCCTGCTATTCAATGCCTTCCGGCAGTTTGCGGATGGCATCACGGATACAAAGACCTCAATGTGGATATTGGCTTTCGGGAATGCCCTGAACATCTTCTGCAACTGGCTGCTGATCTATGGGTATTGGGGATTCCCCGAAATGGGATTGCTTGGAGCAGGAATTGCCACGCTGTTTTCCCGTATTGTCATGCTGGGGATTTTTGTGACGGTTTTCCTGATGCGGTCCCGTTACCGCATCTATTTAAAAGGATTTCTCCGGGCATCGGTCAACGGCAGGGATTTCCTGATGCTAAACCGCCTGGGATGGCCGCTGGCATTGCAGATAGCGATGGAAACCGCCGCATTCTGTCTGTCAGCCGTGATGGTCGGCTGGCTGGGGACGGAAGCCTTGGCCGCACACCAGATCATGCTAACCATCAGTACCGTATTTTTCATGATGTACTATGGAATGGGTGCGGCGACTTCCGTCAGAGTCAGTTATTTCTTGGGGAGACTGGATATAGCAGAGGCAAAACGGACAGCATTCAGCGGTTTCCATCTGATTCTTGCGATGGCTGTTATCCTAAATTTTGCATTCTGGCAAATAAGGTTTCCAGTAGGCAGTCTGTTCACTGACAACAATACTGTACGCTGGATGTTGACAGGACTTTTCCTGCCGATGGTAATCTATCAATTTGGTGATTGCTTGCAGATCACATTCGCCAATGCGCTTCGGGGCATCATGGATGTGAAATTCCTGATGCTGGCTTCCTTCATTGCCTATTTTGTCATTTCATTGCCCCTGAGCTATTGTCTCGGCATCTATTTGGGGATTGGATTGGTCGGTATCTGGATGGCCTTTCCATTCGGACTGACCAGTGCAGGACTGATGTTCCTGTTCCGTTTCCTGTTTAGGACCAACGCCATGAAAAACCGCCTGCTTGCTCAGGATAACGGATTATCCAGACTTTAAAGGACTGGAACCTTTTCTTTCAGAAAGGCACAGGCAACAGCCTCATCTCTTGTGCGGGCAAACGGCGGCATACTCCGCCATATCCTGCCACCATACGGTTTATCAACTAAACGTGTATCACAAATCATCAGAACGCCAATATCCTTGTCATCTCGAATCAACCGGCCTGCTCCCTGTTTCAGGCTGATGATAGTCTCTGGTACCTGATAATCCATGAAACCGTTTCCACCATTCCGCTCCAAGACTTTCAGCCGTGCAGCAAGCACAGGATCATCAGGCGGAGCAAACGGCAATTTATCAACAATGACCAATGAAAGTGCCCTGCCCTTGACATCAACACCTTCCCAGAAACTCTGGCTACCGATCAGGATACCGTTTCCAGCACGGCGAAACTGTTCCAGCAATTCATGGCGGCTTGCCGTCCCCTGGATAAACAAGGGAATCTTCAAATCCTTTTCCGTTAGCCATTGATCCAATCTTTCTGCAATCCGGTCAACAGCACGGAGGGTTGTGCAGAGGATGAATACTCCGCCACCACAGGATTCAATCAATGGCAAAGATGCATCAACAACCGCATCAGTGTAACCCGGGGACTGGGGCATTGGCATTCTCTTGGGAACATAGAGCAAGGCATTATCACTATACGGAAAAGGACTTGACCATGTCTGTGCCCGGGCACTTTCCAAGCCCAGCCGTGAACTGAAATAAGAGAAATCCTGTCTGATAGCAAGCGTCGCAGATGTGAATATCCAGGCACACCGGATCGCATCCAACTGTTTGCTGAAAACCTCGGCAACGGATAAAGGCGTGAGATGCAACTGGAAGGTCTGACCAAAAGTTTCCACCCAGAGGACATCTTCAGTCTTGGACTCGCCTTTTGCCAGCGAAAGCCAATGCTCAGTAAAACCATACAATTCCACAACACGCTCAAAACATTTCTGAAGGAGTTCAGAACGTTCTGCCTGGGATTCCAATGCCTTGGTCATATCAGACAAGGCAATCATCAGTGTTTCAATACCTTCCAGAAATACCCTGCTCTTAGGTATCTGATGAATTGCCATCCTGCCTGCTTTTCCAGGCAACGCCAAACGCAGCTCCTTCATGGCTTTATCAACAGCAGCCACCAAGGTTATCCAATCCGCACCATCTCTGGCATGCGCAAGCCCCTCCACCTGGACATCACGGCAAAATTCCTGCAACTGCCGTGTTGAAAGGAATTGCCCGAAGAAAACTGTTGCGACATCAGGCAACTGGTGAGCTTCATCGAAAATCACGGTATTTGCTGTCGGCAGCAACTCAGCCACACCATTGTCTTTCAAGGCAATGTCGGCAAAGAACAAATGATGATTGACGACCACAACATCCGCTTTCATCGCCTCCTGACGGGCTTTCATCACAAAACATTCCTTGAAATAAGGGCAGTCTGAACCCAGGCAGTTTTCCTTGGTGGATGTCACATAATCCCAGACAACAGCATTTTCTGGAACAGATGACAAGTCTGAACGGTCGCCTGAATCCGTCATCCTGTCAAACTTAACGATTTTCTTCAGGAAACCAACATCACGACGGGTCTGTAGCAGCCCTTCAGCATTGGTCTTTTCCAGACGGTAACGGCAAAGATAATTGCTGCGTCCTTTCAAGAGTGCCGTTGTTACTGGTGCATTGAGTGCTTTCCTGATTGTCTGGATATCCTTGAAATACAGTTGGTCCTGAAGGTTCTTGGTACCAGTCGAAATGATAACTTTCCCTCCCCACAACAAGGCGGGGATCAGATAAGCATAAGTCTTGCCGGTTCCTGTTCCTGCTTCTGCCAACAAAGCCTCACATCCAGTGATTGCCTTGGTGACTGACTTTGCCATTTCCACTTGCATGGGACGCATCGTGTATCCATCAACCGTCCTTGCCAATGGACCATTTTCTCCCATCAGACGGTCAAGTTCTGCTTCATACTGCTGGCTGTCATCTGAAAAGATGGTATGGGTTTCGTTTCCCTGTTCAGTCATGCCTGATACTCCCTATCCAGCCATTTATCCAACCATCGGTTTTCTAGGACAGCTGCAACCATGTTTGTTCTCCATGTTGGATGAAGGTGGATGCATATTGCAGTTAACGGTATATCCCAGGCCTTGAAGATATCCTGTTCCCCAATGGTACATGGCTTGAAGTACTGGATGGATGCTCATCCCCAGTTCTGTCAATGAATATTCGACCCTTGGCGGCACAACCGGAAACACCTTACGGTTAACTAGACCAGCATGTTCCAGTTCCCGTAACTGCTGGGTCAGCATTTTAGGGGTCGCTGTACTAACTTCCTTCTGGAGTTGTGAAAAACGGAGTGTCTTTCCTGTCAATTTCCAGAGAATCAGAGGTTTGTATTTACCGCCAATCAATCCAATGGTAGTTTCCACGGGACAAAACACCATTTCTTTCGGATGGGAACCCTTGTTTTCTGCAACAGCCATATCAATCATTTTAAAGGAATACACTATATTTTTAGATACTATATATCAAAACAGTGCATTCTTGCAGAAAATATATTGCTGGATACAATGTCATTAAAAGACAAGTTCGACCATCAACCAGTCATCCATGAAAAAAGAACAATTCAATATCTCCGGCATGTCTTGCGCCGCCTGTTCCAGTCGGGTGGACAAGGCCGTGTCTGCGCTTGATGGTATCGGCGAAGTCAGTGTCAACCTGCTGAAAAACAGCATGACCGTCACTTTCGATGACCAGAAAACCGATATTGATACGATTATTGGCACCGTTACAAAAGCAGGCTACGGGGCATCCCTGAAATCCTCTGCTGTTCATCCGACAACATCTCAGACAGCAGATCCCCAACTGACTGCTGAGACAGAAATCAAGTATCTTTGTCTCCGGTCGGTTTTCTCGGTATTGTTCATGGTGCCACTGTTTTATCTCAGTATGGGGCATATGGTTGGCCTGCCATTGCCATCGTACCTGTCCGGATCGAAAAATGTGATGGTCTTTGCGTTCACACAATTTCTCCTGGCTGTTCCGATCGTCTTCATCAATTTCCGGTATTTCATCAATGGCTTCAGGACATTGACTGCGCTTTCTCCAAATATGGATGCGCTGATTGCCATTGGTTCTGGTGCAGCATTTTTCTCCGGGATATGCTCACTGTACAGTATCGCCTATGCCATGGGATTGGGTGACATGGAAACCGCCCACCATGCTGCGGAGCATCTGTATCTTGAGTCCGCCGCCATGATCCTGACACTGATTACATTGGGGCGATTCCTTGAAGCGAGGGCAAAAGGCAAAGCATCTGAAGCCATCTCACGATTGATGAATCTTGCTCCTAAGACAGCGGTCAAGATTGAAAATGGTGTTGAATCGACTGTACCAATTGAAAGTGTCAAAACAGGCGAGATACTGGTTGTCCGTGCGGGAGAACGGATTCCAGTCGATGGTCTGATTGTTGATGGTTGGGGATCGGTAGATGAATCAGCTCTGACAGGCGAAAGCATTCCTGCCGAAAAACAGGTTGGCGATCCAGTTTCTGGTGCCTGTATCAATCAGTCCGGCCATTTCCTGATGCGCGCGACACGAGTTGGAGAAGACACAACACTGGCACAGATCATCCGTCTTGTTGATGAAGCCATTTCTTCAAAAGCACCTGTTTCCCGGCTGGCAGACCGTGTAAGTGGTATTTTTGTGCCTATTGTCATTGCCATTGCCCTCATCGCAACAGGAACCTGGCTACTGCTAGGGTATCCCATCACATTTGCCATTTCAATCGGTATCGCAGTACTCGTGATTTCCTGCCCTTGTGCTTTAGGTCTGGCAACACCAACCGCTATCATGGTAGGGACAGGACGTGGCGCAGCCAATGGGATCCTGTTCAAATCCGCAAGCGCCATTGAACTGCTTGGGGAAGCTGATACGGTTGTTCTTGATAAGACAGGCACCATGACTCATGGAAAACCTATTATGACAGACTTTATTGTCATCCATGACCAGGATCAGCATCACCTACTGAAAAGTATTGCCTCACTGGAAAACTGCTCAGAACACCCGCTGAGTAAGGCTATTGTCGAAGAAGCCCAGAAACAAAGTATGGTTCTTGAACATGTTTCTCATTTCAGCCAATGGCCTGGAAAAGGTATCACAGGAACTATCAACAACCATCATTATGCGGTTGGCAATTTTCGGCTGATGACACAGCTTGGCATTGTCTGTACAACGGAACAGCAGCAAATTGCCAACCGTCTCTCTGACAACGGCAAAACCGTACTCTATGCTACTTGTGACAATAACTTGACAGGCATATTGGCTGTTGCTGATGCAATTAAACCTTCAACTCCTGAGGCTATCCAGACATTGCAGTCCATGGGAATCCATGTTGTCATGCTGACAGGTGACAATCTTAAAACTGCTCAGGCTATCCAGCGATTGACAGGCATCCAGGCCTTCAGGGCTGAAGTCCTGCCACAGGATAAGGAAAAAGAAATCAGACAATTGATGGAACAAGGGCACCGTACAGTCATGGTTGGTGATGGTATCAATGATGCACCTGCCCTTGCTCGTGCTGATGTTGGAATCGCAATTGGTGCAGGCACCGATATCGCTATTGAATCTGCAGATGTCGTATTGATGAAAAGTAATCTTGCCGATACAGTTTCAGCAATCCGCTTGAGCAAAGCTGTCATGCGAACCATCCGCCAAAATCTTTTTTGGGCATTTTTCTACAACATCATCGGTATTCCTATCGCAGCCGGCGTTCTTTACCTGTTCAATGGCATGACCCTGAACCCAATGGCTGCTGCCGCAGCCATGAGTTTCAGTTCTGTCTCCGTTGTCCTGAATGCCCTGCGACTCCGTTTCTTCAAACCTGCTATTCCCCTATCCACTACAACAAACAACAACGATAGGGATGACACAGACATAAAATCCTCCCTAACCATCCAAACCATTGAAAGAAAATCCATCATGCAGAAAAACATTCAGATTGAAGGCATGAACTGCAATCATTGCCGTGCTGCTGTTGAAAAAGCCCTTAGTAACATACCTGGCGTGAACAAAGTCAATGTCAGCCTGGAAAACAGGAACGCCATCATTGAAACAACTGATACCGTTTCAGATGATGCCTTAACCGCTACTGTCACGAATGCCGGCTTTGAAGTCAAGGGCATTGAATAAAACAGTTCTCATAACAGAATCAGGAATGATGGTAGTGATATCCATACTTGAGTCCTTTTCCAGGCTGAATCCGTGCTTTTCAAGTTTGCCATTAAAATACTTTCTGCTTATCCTCATGCTTTTCATAGATTGGCAAGCATAAGGATGCTGCCTGCAAAAACAGTGTCAAAAAGCGTCAAATATATGTCAATGAAGTGTCAATGACACTTCATTGACACTTCCTTAAAACTATCAGGAAGATTCCGTTTGCCCTTTTCTTTCCTCATAGAAAAAAATGGATTCCAGTCTCTTGCCATTCTCAATCAGGCAAATTCAGAAATTTGCCAAACCATCTATCTTGATTTGTCCCATCAGTTCTATGGCAATGCATATAAAGAGCGTTCATTTCAGAAAAGTTTGAAGATTTTTCTCTAATAATGTTGTTTTTAAAGAAAAAACAGACTATCTTCTGATCTGCTTAACAAGCAAGGAATGAGAAAATATAAAAAAAAAGGAAGGCTCCTGATGCCAGGAGTCTTCCACAAATAAGAGAATAGATCTGATATCTCAGTCCACCCTTATCTAAAGCATTTTTCGTGCCATAAAATTAAAAAAGGCCCGAAATTCTGCTTTTATTGAAGATTACCCCCAGAAAAACCTGAATTGGCACAGCATTTGCTTGACAGATTTACGATCTTTGCGTCTGCAAAGAGGGACTGTGTGTTGTTGAATGGCTATATATAACAGCAGACAGAGAATTCTTTGTGAGAATAGTTCTTAAGGAGAGTAGATCTATGGCTACACAAGAAAAATACCCTAACCGGGTAGTGCAGCTTTTCCTCGGTATC
>CAVERB010000054.1:0-28730 GCA_963618105.1 Oxalobacter sp.
CGTCATGCTATGCCGCTTTTCTTTTAGCTCTGCCCCTTTCTTTGATGGAGAGCCAAAAACACTGGAAGTCTCTGGATGTCCTTGGAATCTGCTGGAGCGAAAAGTATCGTAAGTGGTTGATAAAAAAGAAAATCCCGTAAGCTTTCAGAGCTTACGGGACTATGAGCTGGCGGAACGGACGGGACTCGAACCCGCGACCCCCGGCGTGACAGGCCGGTATTCTAACCAACTGAACTACCGCTCCTAAAATCTGCCTATTGACCTTTGGTGGGTGCTGAGAGGGTCGAACTCCCGACATTCGCCTTGTAAGGGCGACGCTCTACCAACTGAGCTAAGCACCCCTTCCACTTATTCAGTCAACTACAGCATTTGTAGCACTGTCAGAAATTATAATTTTATTATTTTTTTACTGAAATTGCAAGCGATTTTTCCGATTTGCCCGTTTTTAAATACCCAGACTCACAACAAAAAACCAGTGCTTGTTGAATCAGCTGTTCAAGATGTCTTTCAAGACTTTGCCTGGCTTAAATTTTGGCGATCGGGCAGATTCGATCTGAATGACTTCGCCTGTTCTGGGATTGCGGCCTGCTCTTGAAGCACGTTCATTGACGCTGAATGTCCCGAAACCAACCAACGTAACGGTTTCGCCTTTTTTCAGGGTTTCAGTAATGGCTTCCAAAACGGCATCCAGCGAGCGGAGAGCTGATGCCTTGGAAATATCTGCTGACTTGGCAATATATTCAACCAGTTCGGTTTTGTTCACGAAAGATCTCCTTTTCTTTTTTCCACAGCAGTTATCTGGACGGGAAAAACTATTATACCGTTTCTGGATACGGTATGTCAAGCGAATCTTTTTATCCATAGAAAAAGGGACCGAAGTCCCTCTCCTTTCTGGACGATACAGACCATCAGCTGCGCCGTTCACGGCGGCGCTCGATATCTGTCAGCAGACGTTTCCGGATACGGATACTGCTTGGTGTAATCTCAACCAGTTCATCATCTTCAATAAATTCAACGGCATATTCCAAAGACATCTGGACAGGTGGGACAAGACGGATCGCTTCATCAGTACCAGAAGCACGGATATTGGTGAGCTGTTTGCCTTTGATGGGATTGACGACAATATCATTGTCATGGGAATGGATGCCGATAATCATTCCTTCATAGACAGGATCATTATGGCTGACAAACATTCTGCCACGGTCCTGCAGTTTCCAGATGGCATAGGCAACCGCAGCCCCCCCAACACCGGAAATCAGCACCCCATTACGGCGGCGCCCAGCCTTGTCATTACCGGGATCAACCGGATAATAACCGTCAAACACATGGCTCATGATGCCCGTACCACGGGTCAAGGTCATGAATTCACTCTGGAAACCGATCAGGCCGCGCGCAGGGACACGGTATTCAAGACGTACCCTGCCTTTGCCATCCGGCTGCATATCCTGCAGCTCACCACGGCGCTGTCCCAGTTCTTCCATGACACCGCCTTGGTTTTCTTCATCAACATCCACTGTTAATGCCTCATAAGGTTCATGCCTGACACCATCAATCGTTTTATAGACAACTCGTGGACGCGATACCGCCAATTCATAGCCTTCACGGCGCATATTTTCAATCAGGATGGTGAGATGCAGTTCACCACGTCCAGAAACCTCAAAGACTGTATCATCATCGGTCGGTGAAACCCGCAGGGCCACATTGGATTTTAATTCACGTTCGAGACGTTCGCGGATCTGGCGGCTGGTAACAAACTTCCCTTCACGCCCTGCAAATGGGGATGTATTGACCATAAAGTTCATGGTCAAGGTTGGCTCATCAATATTGAGCATCGGCAAGGCATCAGGCGTTTCAGGATCACAAAGCGTAGAACCGATATCAATGCCTTCAATACCATTGATCAGCACAATATCCCCAGCTGATGCCTCATCAATGACAGTACGTTCCAATCCCTTGAAAGACAGCACTTGGTTGATTCGTGCCTTGACTGGCTTGGATTCAGGACCATTCATGACAACGACTTCCTGGTTGCCTCTGACGCGTCCACGGTTGACACGGCCGATACCGATCTTACCGACATAAGTCGAATAATCCAATGAAGAAATCTGCATCTGGAAAGGACCGTCCGCATCAGCATCACGGACTGGGACATATTTCAGGATGGCATCAAACAATGGACGCATATCCCCCGACCTGACATCCTCCTCCAATCCCGCATAGCCATTGAGTGCAGAAGTATAGACAACCGGGAAGTCCAGTTGTTCCTCATTGGCACCCAGTTTATCAAACAGGTCAAAAGTCGCATTGATGACCCAATCTGCGCGAGCGCCTGGACGGTCTATCTTATTGATGACAACGATAGGCTTCAAACCCAGTCCCAATGCTTTCCGGGTTACAAAACGGGTCTGCGGCATCGGTCCCTCAACAGCATCCACCAGCAGCAAGACACTGTCAACCATCGACAGCACCCGTTCTACTTCACCGCCAAAATCAGCATGCCCTGGTGTATCAACGATATTGATATGGGTGCCTTCATATTCAACCGCACAGTTCTTGGCAAGGATGGTGATGCCACGTTCCTTTTCCAGATCATTAGAATCCATGACCCGTTCTTCAACGGATTGGTTTTCCCGGAATGTACCGGATTGGCGTAACAGCTGGTCAACCAAAGTTGTTTTGCCATGATCGACATGGGCAATAATCGCAACATTGCGGATAGCACGTTTTGTTTCAGACATAGAATCTTATTTTGGAAAAATTGGGATAGCTTGATATTTTAACCTGAACACTTTTAGGCTTGAAGCCATGTGGCTGGAAGAACGGGGCTTTCAGGGTTTTCTCAACGCTACCAACCGTTCAGGAGCCAGTACGCCATCATCGTGCAGCTGCGCTGTCCCCAGGAAAACACCGGACGCATCATAAATCCGATACCGTCCTTCTCCCTCTGGAACCGGGATATTTTCCTTGATGACCGAAAGGCGCTGTCCATGGCGGTAACGCACCCTCAGCATATCAGATAATGTGACGGCCGGTGAATCTGAAAGCAGCCAGTCAACAGGTTTGAGATAATCGTTCCTGTCTTCTTGGGAAATATCCTGCATTTCCTGCAAAACAGACAGCACTACAGCCTGATCCACTGTCAGAACGCCGACACGTGTGCGCCGTAACATCCTGAGATGCGCACCACAACCGATGGCTTTCCCGATATCCTCTCCAAGTACTCTGATATAGGTCCCTTTACTGCAAGTCACTGATAATGTCAGGTATGGGGATTGCCAGTCAATGATTTCCAGCTTATGGATTGTGACATGCCTTGCTTCTCGTTCCAGTTCAATCCCCTGGCGGGCATATTCATAAAAGGGCCTGCCATCCCGCTTCAGGGCGGAATACATCGGCGGAACCTGTTGGATATCTCCCCGGAAACGGTCAAGGACCCTGTCGATTTCCCCGACAGTCATTGCTGGGACAGCCGTTTCCGAAATGACTGTCCCCTCCGTATCGCCAGTCTCTGTGGAAATACCCAGCTGAACAACAGTTTCATAGGTCTTATCGGCATTGAGTAAATCCTGGGAAAACTTCGTTGCCTCTCCAAAACACAATGGCAGCAGTCCCGTTGCAAAAGGATCCAGTGTCCCGGTATGGCCGGCTTTTTTGGCATTGAAACAGCGCTTTGCCTGGATTAAGGCATCATTGCTCGACATACCGGCTGGTTTATCCAATAAAAGAACCCCGTCTATATCCAGACGGGGTCTGCGCGACATCTGATTCTTCTTCATCTATTGGTTACAATCTGAGAAACGACTATGCCTGATCATCATCAGGTACATGCGTCTCATTCGCCTTTTCAATCAGCTTCATTAATGCGATACCATTCTTGATGGTGCTGTCATAGACAAAATTCAGGGTTGGCAGCGTATGGATATGCAACCGTTTTCCCAGCTCATTACGCAGAAAACCAGAAGCACGTTGCAAACTTTCCTGGGTCAGTTCCATTTTTTCAGCACTGTCATCCAGCATGGTGTAAAAGACCTTTGCATTCGCATAGTCCGGTGTCACCTTGACTTCAGTAATGGTGACCATACCGACATCAGGGTCTTTCAATTCTGAAAAGATGATGTCTGACAGGTCACGCTGGATCTGGTCAGCCACACGGAGGGCGCGATCAGGAATGGATCTTCTGCGTCTTGCCATAATGGTTCTCCTTTCAGCATATTTCACTGGATTTAAATTTACAGTGTACGGGCGATTTCCTGGATTTCAAAGACCTCAATCTGGTCACCTTCCTGGATGTCGTTATATCCTTTCAGAGTAAGACCGCATTCAAAGCCTGTCTTGACTTCCTTCACGTCATCCTTATAACGTTTCAGGGAATCAATTTCACCCGTCCAGATGACGACATGGTCACGCAGCAGATGAACCGGTGCTCCCCGGCGGACCAGACCTTCCATAACAAAGCAGCCAGCGATGGAACCCACCTTGCTGATATGAATAACTTGACGGATTTCGACAAGGCCTACTGCATTCTCACGTTTTTCAGGAGCCAGCATACCAGATATTGCTGCTTTCACATCATCAATTGCATCGTAGATGATATTGTAATAACGAATATCAATCCCATTGGTTTCCGCCAGGTTGCGTGCCAGAGCATCTGCACGGGTATTGAAACCAATGATGACCGCTTTGGATGCCACTGCCAGATTCACATCGGTTTCAGTGATACCACCAACTGCCGCATGGATGATCTGGACACGGACTTCATCGTTGGACAGTTTAAGCAGAGATGCTGACAAGGCCTCCTGTGACCCCTGGACATCTGTCTTGATAATCAGCGACAACGTCTTGACTTCGCCTTCTGCAATCTGATCAAACATGTTTTCCAGCTTCGCAGCCTGCTGTTTGGCCAGCTTGACATCACGGAACTTGCCTTGACGGAAAAGACCGATTTCACGTGCCTTGCGTTCATCATTGAGCGCAAGGATTTCCTCACCGGCAGACGGTACCCCGGACAACCCCTGTATTTCGACAGGAATGCTCGGTCCGGCCTCCGCGATACTCTTGCCATTTTCGTCCAGCATCGCACGGACACGACCGTATTCCGGACCTGCCAACACCACATCACCACGATGCAGCGTACCAGACTGAACCAAGACCGTTGCTACCGGACCACGGCCTTTATCCAACCGTGCTTCAATGACAATCCCCTGTGCCATGGCTTCAACAGGTGCCTGTAATTCAAGGATCTCTGCCTGAAGGAGGACATTTTCCAGAAGATCATCAATTCCCTGTCCAGTTTTCGCCGAAACATGAACAAATGGTGCATCGCCGCCATATTCTTCAGGCAAGACATTTTCTGCAACCAGTTCCTGGGTCACACGGTCAGGATTGGCTCCCGGTTTATCAATCTTGTTGATGGCAACCACAATCGGCACATCTGCAGCCCTTGCATGGGCGATGGCTTCTTTGGTCTGAGGCATAACACCATCGTCTGCCGCAACAACCAAAATAACGATATCGGTCGCCTGGGCGCCGCGGGCACGCATCGCCGTAAACGCTTCATGCCCTGGGGTATCCAGGAACGTGATGATGCCGCGTTTCGTCTTCACATGATAAGCGCCGATATGCTGGGTGATACCGCCTGCTTCACCCGAAGCAATCTTGGTACGGCGAATATAATCCAGCAGGGATGTTTTACCATGGTCAACATGCCCCATCACTGTGACAACTGGCGCACGGGGCAGTTTTTCAGCATTCTTGCCCATATCCATATCTTCGAGAGCAGATTCTGCATCCTGGATCTTGGCAGCAAATGCCTTATGTCCCATTTCCTCAACCAAGATCATCGCTGTTTCCTGATCAAGGACCTGGTTGATCGTCACCATCTGCCCCAGTTTCATCATCTGCTTGATGACTTCAGAAGCCTTGACTGCCATCTTATGAGCCAGTTCGCCTACAGTAATGGTTTCCGGCACATGGACCTCATGAACAATCGCTTCAGTCGGCTGATGGAAATTACTTTCTCGCTCCTGCACCTGGCCATGGCGGCGGTTTTTACCTGATTTACCCCAGTTACCTTCACGTCCGCTGGACAAATCACCGCCCCGGGTCTTCATCCCGGAGCCACGTTTCTTGGAAGGCTCATCCTGCCAATTGCCATTGCTCCCGCGGCCGCCCTTACGGTCGCCGTTGCGTTTATCGCTCTTATCTCCCTTATCGCCTTTTTCCAGTTTTTCCGATTTGTCATGCCGAGTTTCAGCCTGTCCCTGCTTCTTGTCGACTGTTTTGGCAGACTGTCCTCCCTTGGACTGGCTGGACTTCTTGTTTTCCTGGGCAGATGACTGTAGCTTCTGTTCCGCCTGTGCCTTGACCGGTTTTTTGACGGTGCCATTCATCATCGCCTTGATTTGAGCGACCTCATCTTCAACCGCTTTACGGGCACGGTCTGCATCTGCTTGGCGTTTTACTTTATCAGCCTCTGTTTCCTGAGGAATCTTGCCAGCCTCTGCGTCCATACGGAGAGCTGCCGTTTCCTGGGACAGTTCTTTTTCAAGGCGTCCAGTTTGTTGCTGCTCCTGTTCCTCTACTTTCTTTTCGACTGTGGTATCAGCATTTTCCCTGGCCTTGACCCGCTCAGCCTCAGCTTTGACCTTTTCCCGTTTTGCACGAGCATCCGCTTCCTGACGAGCAATCAGTTCTGCCTGACGGCGAGCTTCTGCTTCACGCCGCTGTTTCTCAGCCTCATCAATCACTGGAACAGGTACTGCTTTACGGCGTGCAATCTCAGCACGAACCGCCTGATCCTGATCATCGCGCCTAACGATGGTCCGTTTCTTGCGGACTTCTACCTGGATTGTCCTTGAACGACCTGCAGCATCTGCCTGACGGATCTCACTGGTTTCTTTGCGTGAGATGGAAATTTTGCGTTTTTCACCTGGAGTATTGATTGCCATAGTTCTCCTTTTCCTTAACTTTCCAATAGATGCGCCTGGACCTTATGGGGCCGACATCTTTATCTGGATTCCATCAGTGCGCGAGCTGTTTCCTGCAGATTTCTCGCTGCATCATCATAACTGTCATCAATCACCTGCTGCTCCTCATCCGTAACATCCGCAAGCTCGTTGTCCAGCAACTGACGGGCGCGTTCAGCAGGCAATGCCAGGATTGCTCCAAACTCGTCATAGGCCAAACCGGCAAAACGTTCAACTGTCAGGATACCTGCATTACCCAACTTCGTTGCAATGGCAGTCGTCATACCATTGAGATCCCTGAGAGCCGGTTCCATTTCCCTGGTCGCTTCTTCATAAGCGATTTCCTCACTAACGAAGATATCCCGTGCACGCTGACGAAGCTCCTTGACGATTTCTTCATCAAAGGCGTCGATTTCCAACATTTCACTCATCGGAACATAAGCGATTTCTTCGATTGTCGTGAAACCCTCATCAATCAGGACATCGGCAACTTCCTGTTCAACATCCAGCTTCTTCATAAAGAGATCCTGAAGCTCTGCCCGTTCCTGAGCATTCTTGTCATCGGCTTCCTCTTCCGTCATGATGTTAATTTTCCAGCCAGTGAGCTCCGTTGCCAGACGGACATTCTGCCCATTCCGGCCAATGGCAATCGCCAGATTTTCCTCATCGACAATCACATCCATCGCATGTTTGTCTTCATCAACGACAATCGAAATGACAGTAGCAGGCGCCAATGCACCGATGACAAACTGCGCGGGATCCTCTGACCAAGACACGATATCAACACGCTCCCCGGAAAGTTCTCCGGTAACCGCCTGAACACGGGACCCTCGCATGCCGACACAGGTACCAATCGGATCAATACGCCGGTCAAGCGCATGAACTGCAATCTTTGCCCGAATACCAGGATCACGAGCAGCAGACTTGATCTCAAGCTGACCATCTTCAATCTCCGGTACTTCCCGAGCAAACAGCTGCTTGATGAATTCAGGAGAAGTACGTGACAGCAGAACCTGGGTGCCGCGAGGACCACGGTCAACACGATAAATACAAGCGCTGACACGGTCGCCGACACGCAAGTTTTCCTTTGGAATCATCTGGTCACGGGGCAGACGACTTTCAACCTTGCTGAACTCAATGATGGCATCGCCTTTTTCCATCCGCTTGATAACACCATTGACAATGGATTCTCCTCGTTCAAGGAAATCATTCAAGTTCTGCTCACGCTCTGCATCACGGATACGCTGCAAGACAATCTGCTTGGTATCCTGTGCAAACCGGCGTCCCAGCAGGTCATCAGATTCAATCGGCTCTTCAATATATTCGCCAACTTCAATATCCGGGAACTGTTCCTTTGCCTCAAAGAAAAGGATTTCCTGGTCGGGCTGCTGGAGCCCTGCCTCATCGGGAACCACTTTCCAGCGGCGGAAAGATTCACGCTCACCAGTTTCCCTGTCAATTGCAACACGAATATCTACATCACCTGGATAACGCTTCTTGGTGGCAAGGGCCAATGCGTGTTCCAATGCCTCCAGAACAATTTCCTTGCTGACATTTTTTTCGCGCGCCAGCGCATCCACTAATTGAAGAATTTCAAGACTCATGCTTTGCGGCTCCTAAAATCCACCTGGGGAACCAGGTGTGCCCGGTCTATATCCGGAATTGTGAAATGTAATACGGAACTGGTCTTGCCATCAGGATTGTCAAACTCAAGACCGATTTCATCCCCTTCTGGCTGCAATAAGATTCCCTGGAACGTTTTTCGGTTCAATCCTGCCACAGGACGACGCAACCTGACCCACGCTTCAGCCCCTGTGAAACGGACAAAATCCTGGAATTTCTTCAGAGGTCTATCCAGGCCCGGGGATGATACTTCCAGCCGTTCATAATCGACATCCTCAACCATCAAGACATGAGACAGCTGACGGCTGACCGCTTCACAGTCATCCAATGAAATACCGCCGCTGTCCGCCTGTCTAGGCGGACAGTCGATATAAACACGCAGGATACCGCCAGGTACCCGTTCGACATCTACAAGCTCATAACCGCAACCTGCCACAGTCTTTTCAATCAGTTCTTCAGACAAATGATGCTCCAGTTCCAATCAATATTCCGCCCTATCCTGATTCAGGACACCCCAAAAGACAAAATGAAAAAAAAATGGGCTAAAGCCCATCTGTTTCCCCTTCTGTCCCATCAAATGATGGGCGAAACCATAGTAATTAGGAATTATAGCTGCTCCAATCCGGAACATCAACGTTTAAACTGAATAAATCCAATAATATCAACAGTTTTTTGCTTTTTCATGTCATAAAAGTCACATCAGATGTCTGAAAAGGCTGATACCAGCAGATAAAAAAACGTTTTCTCAATACTTGCCATCTGGAAAAACCGGAGAAAACAGACTGTCCGCCACTTCATAAAAACCTTGTTTTGGCATATCATGCCGAGCGTTGTAAAATCCGCAAAAATCCGCAATCTACTATTCACCAATATCGGCAGATACCCATCCTGTATCCGTTATGGCAGAAAAAAACACCGAATACAGCGAAGATTCAATCAAGGTGCTGAAAGGACTGGAACCAGTCCGCCAGCGTCCAGGGATGTATACCCGTACAGAGAACCCGCTGCATATCATCACTGAAATCATTGACAATTCCTCCGATGAGGCAATTGGCGGGTGGTGTACAGATATTCAAATTTTCCTGAACCCCGATGGCAGCGTGACCGTTGAAGACAATGGCCGTGGCATCCCCGTAGGCATCCATCCAGAAGAAGGCATCCCGACTGTCCAGATTGTTTTCACCCAACTGCATTCTGGCGGCAAATTCTCAAAAGGCATCGACAGCGCATACGCTTTTTCCGGTGGCCTGCATGGTGTTGGAGTTTCAGTCACCAACGCCCTTTCCAAACGCATTGATGTCACTGTCTGGCGTGACAGACAAGAACATCACATCTCCTTCACCGATGGTGAAGTCTCCTCTCCGCTCATATCAATGCCATTACCCCGAAAAGACAGACGGACCGGGACAAGAGTCACCGTCTGGCCTGACAGTCGTTATTTTGACAATGCCGCCATCCCATTGGTTGATCTCCGCCACCTGCTGCGTTCCAAGGCAATTCTGCTGCCCGGGCTGAAAGTCTCGCTAACCCATGCAGATGGTCAGGTCGAAACTTGGCACTATGCAGATGGCATGCGGGAATACCTCTCTGAATCCCTGGGACTTGTCTCTGATGACGACACCGTCATCCCCCTGTTCACCGGAGAACATTACACCACTGCTGAAGATGAGGATTTTGCAGACGGGGAAGGCGCAGCATGGGTCATTGCCTGGACAGCAGAAGGAACCCCTGTCCGCGAATCATTTGTGAACCTGATTCCGACCCCTGCCGGCGGCACCCATGAAAATGGGTTGAGAGACGGTCTTTTCAATGCTGTGAAAAGCTTCACGGAAATCCATTCACTGATGCCCAAAGGCGTCCGGCTGCTGCCCGAAGATGTTTTCATGCGGGTTTCTTTCCTGCTCTCTGCCCGGGTATTAGACCCTCAGTTCCAAGGGCAAATCAAAGAAAAACTCAATTCCCGTGACGCCGTTCGCCTAGTATCACACTGCATCCGTCCTGTCTTTGAACAATGGCTGCATCAAAATGTGGAATACGGACGAAAACTGGCTGAACTGGTTATCCGTCAGGCACAAGCACGAATGCGTCAACTGCAGAAAATCGAAAAGAAAAAATCCTCATCGGTTGCCGTCCTGCCGGGTAAACTGACTGACTGCGAATCCCACGATACCACCCGCAATGAACTGTTCCTGGTGGAAGGAGACTCTGCTGGCGGTTCAGCCAAAATGGGACGTGATAAAGCCTATCAGGCAATTCTGCCATTGCGGGGTAAAGTCCTGAACTCATGGGAAACCGACCGTGACCGACTATTCGCCAATCAAGAAATCCACGACATTTCTGTCGCCATCGGGGTCGACCCACATGGTCCGAACGATGAACCAGACTTGTCAGAGTTACGCTATGGCAAAATCTGCATCCTCTCAGATGCTGATGTTGATGGCTCCCATATCCAGGTTCTGCTGTTAACACTTTTCTTTAAACATTTCCCAAAACTGATTGAAAATGGGAACATTTATATCGCAAGACCACCGTTGTTTCGTATCGATGCCCCGGCCAAGGGCAGAAAACCTGTCCAAAAACTCTACGCACTGGACGAATCAGAACTGACCAGCATTCTTGACCGTCTGCATAAAGACGGCCATAAAGACACCGCTCTTGGCATTTCCCGTTTTAAAGGGTTGGGAGAAATGAGTGCTGAACAACTATGGGAAACCACACTGAACCCTGATACCCGTCGGTTGTTGCCCGTTTCCCTGGGAACTGTCGGCAGGGATGAATCTGTAAAACGCTTCCATATGCTGATGGGTAAAGGCGAAGCTGCCGCACGCCGTTCATGGATGGAAGAACATGGCAACGAAGCGGAAACCGATATCTGAACGTAATCCTGAAACATTGATGCTATGAATGACCAGCCATCGCTTTTTGAAACCGTTCCCAAACAAGAAGAACAATTGAAAAATCCCCAGGAATCGCTAATGCTTGCCCGTTTTGCGGAACAGGCCTATCTCGATTATGCCATTTCAGTTGTCAAAGGCCGTGCCTTGCCTGATGTCTGCGATGGACAAAAGCCCGTTCAGAGAAGAATTCTCTATGCAATGAACGAGTTACGACTTTCTTCTGAAGCAAAACCTCGAAAGTCAGCAGCCGTGGTCGGCGATGTCTTGGGTAAACTGCATCCCCACGGCGACCAGTCGGTTTATGATGCACTAGTCCGTATGGCACAGGACTTCTCCATGCGCTATCCCTTGGTAGATGGTCATGGAAATTTCGGCTCCCGTGATGGCGATGGCGCTGCTGCCATGCGTTATACAGAAGCCCGGCTGACACCAGTCTCACAACTGTTGCTGTCTGAAATCAACCAAGGAACTGTTGAATTCCAAGACAACTACGACGGTTCGTCAGTTGAACCAGCCATGCTCCCTGCCCGTCTGCCTATGACACTGATGAACGGTGCTTCAGGCATTGCAGTCGGGATGGCAACCGAAATCCCCTCTCATAATCTCAATGAAGTCGCCGATGCTGCGATCGCACTCATCCGGAATCCTGACCTGTCCCATGAAGCTTTGATGCAGATCATACCAGGACCGGATTTTCCAGGAGGTGGACAAATCATCTCCAATGCCGATGTGATTTCAAATACTTATCAATCAGGCAGGGGCAGCCTTAAAGTTCGGGCAAGATGGAAAATTGAGGAACTTGCCCGCGGACAATGGCAAGCCATCATCACCGAACTACCGCCGGGAACCTCAACTCAGAAAGTCCTTCAGGAAATTGAAGAACTGACCAACCCTAAAATCCGTTCGGGGAAAAAATCGCTGTCCGCTGAACAGACTGCACTAAAACAGCAGTTCTTGGGACTGTTGGACACCGTGCGGGACGAATCAGGACGAGATGCACCGGTACGTATCGTGCTGGAACCTAAATCCAGACGACAGGATCCAGACACATTCATGCAGGCATTGCTCGCCCACACTTCTCTGGAAAGCAACACCGCCATCAATCTGGTGATGATCGGTATTGATGGACGCCCCCGCCAGAAAGGACTGGGACAAATCCTGAAAGAATGGATCGAATTCCGTTTTGATACCGTCAAGAGACGGACCCGCTGGCGTTTAGGCAGAGTTGACGAACGGATCCACATCCTTGAAGGCAGAATAACCGTTCTGCTGAATATTGACGAGGTCATCCGTATCATCCGTGAATCTGATGAACCTAAAGCATCGCTGATTGCCCGGTTCAACCTATCAGACAAACAGGCGGAAGACATCCTGGAAATCCGGCTCCGCCAATTGGCACGGTTGGAAAAAATCAAGATCGAACAGGAACTGTCTGACCTGCAAAAAGAAAAAGGAAAACTCCAGGATATTCTGAACAAGCCCGCCTCTCTCCGCCGCCTGATCATCCGTGAGATTGAATCAGACAAGAAACAATACGGTGACAAGCGCCGTACCTTGATCCAGGAAGAAGAAAAGGCCGCTATTGAACAACAGATCGCTGACGCCCCCGTTACCGTGATTATTTCCAAAAACGGCTGGCTGCGTATGCGCCAAGGGCATACGTTGAACTTTGCGGCTCTCACCTTCAAACAAGGGGATGGTCTTTACGGTATCTTCGAATGCCGGACAACAGACCTCCTGCTGGCTTTCTCAAACAAGGGACGCATCTATACCATTCCTGTCCATCAACTGCCAGGCGGACGAGGTGATGGTGTCCCTGTCACTACCTTTGCCGAAACCGGTATTGACGAAGAGATTGTCCATTACCATGCCGGCAAATCAGATACTCAACTGATGCTGGCGATGTCTTCTGGTTATGGATTTATTTCATCGGTCAGCGATATGGCTAGTCGTACCCGGAACGGCAAGGCATTCATCACATTGGAAGAAAACGATACTCTGCTTTCCCCTGCTGTCCTGACAGACAGTCAACAATGGATTGCCGTACTCTCGGAACACGGACGTGTCCTCGTTTTTGAACGTCAGGAACTGCGCTCACTGGCATCTGGTGGACGTGGCACAGCCCTTATCTCGCTGGAACCAGATGAAAAACTGCTGGCTTTCCTGCCGATAGAAGTACAAGGTTGTGTCGTCGTCTGCCAGTCAGGAAACGGTAAACGCTATGCAGTGAAAGTCGCTGTCGGTACTGATAAGACCTATAACAGCAGACGAGGACGAAAAGGCCGCACCGTTGAATCACGGTTCACGCCAATTGGTCTGGAGCCCATCTCCATAAACCAACCTGACTGAAAAACAGCTCGATTGCCATAGACAATGCCCTGAAAGGCAAACCCTTTCAGGGCATGCTGTTTTCACCATAGAAACCTACTCAACCGCGGCAATCAATTCCACTTCAAGACAGGCACCAGTTGGAATTTGGGCAACACCAAAAGCGGAACGCGCATGTTTGCCGGCTTCTCCAAAAACCTCGACCAGCAAGTCAGAAGCCCCGTTCGTGACCAAATGGTGATCGGTGAAATCAGGTGTGGAATTGACCAAGGACAACACCTTGACGATACGCTTCACCTTCGTCAGATCACCGCCACAGGCATCCTGTAACGTACCGATCATATCAATCGCCGCCTGACGGGCAATCTGCTGCCCTTCCTCAACTGTAATATCCTTACCGAACTGCCCGACACGGGGCTTACCATCTTTTTTACCCAGATGACCTGACAGGAAGACCAGATTGCCGGATTTAACATACATGACATAGGAAGCGACAGGTTTGGCAACAGGCGGCAAAGTAATATTGAGTTTTTTCAGATTTGCATAGACAGACATGATTTATTCCTTTCAAAGCAGAACCCTTCAACTAAGGCTTCTGAACGGTGCCTCGTCCATTATAACGATCGGAAACCCGCTTTCAAGCATTCCTGAAAACAATCAAGGCTTTGGATTACAATACTTTATCTTGCAAGGAGAAAACAAACCATGAACGGGCAACAGCACAATGCAGGAGAAGAACCAATAACCTCGTTTGACGGGCATCTTTACAAACTGGTTGGCAAAAAACCGGTACCCTGCCCAATAGCAGAATGGATTACTTTCATGAAATCTGCTGCCAACCGTATCATCGAACAAAAGCAGATTGGCAATCTGCTGGTTTCCACCATTTTCACGGGTATGGATCGACATTTCGGCAACGGTGAAAAACAACTGTTTGAGACAACTATCATGGGCATTGTAGGTGATCTGCAGCCCTGCTGGCGCTCAGCCACATGGAACCAGGCAATCAGAAAACACCGCCGTCTCGTCCTATTACTGGAAACAAAAGGCATTGATGCCCTGCTTGCCGAAGTCGAAGCACCATAAATCTGACGGCATTCCTTTTAACCCTTCATCGAAACAGCATCCCTGCTGGCTGAAAGCATCACTTTCCTGATAAACCATACCAAAAACCATGAATACGAATACGCCGGATACCGCACCAATTGCGGTTTTTGATACTAATATCTGTCTGGACTTTTTCATATTCCATGATACAGCAGCCTATCCATTATTGTATGCGGTGAAAACTGGGAAACTCCTTGCCGTTACACGAGCCGATTGTCGCAGGGAATTTTTGAACGTATTGGACTACCCAAAACTCAACCTGTCTGAAAATACCAAGCAACAGGCAATTGCAGACTTTGATCGTTTAATCACAGTCATTGAACCTGAAATAAAAGACAAGCACTTTCTTCCTGCCTGCTCTGACCCTGATGATCAAAAATTCATGGAAACCGCTTTTGATGCCAATGCACAATTCCTGTTTTCTAAAGACAAAGCACTATTGAAACTTGCGAAACACAATAGGAAACGGGGACTTTTTAGGATTCTCTCCCCTACACATTGGCTGGCTGAAATGAATATCTGCTCCCCAATACCAGCCATACTGGAAAGCTGATGCAGCTAACATCCCTTTTCCATAAAAAATAAAAAAGTATCCAATTTTCAATAAAACCTAAACTTAACATAATGATTTTAAACAATTTTTAAAATCTTATGGAAAATATGGAAATCCTTTGTTCTTTATAGCTATAAAAGACTTTATTGATTGGAATATTATCGTATATAATAAGCCTTGTTATTTACCGACACTGAGAAAACCCTTTTTTTAATCGCTGGAGATAATCATGGCAACTTACCAGGAACTACAGGCACAGATTGCAGAATTGCAGGTTCAGGCAGAACAAGCACGGAAACAGGAAATTTCTGGAGCAATTGCACAGATCAAAACCTTGATGGCTCAATATGGCATCACGGTTGCTGATTTGGGCAAATCTCAGAGATCCTTTGCTGTAAAAGAACCTGTCCCGCCAAAATACCGTGATCCTGCAACCGGAAAAACCTGGACCGGTCGTGGAAAACCACCAAAATGGATTGCTGATACGAAAAACCGCAGTCAATACCTGATTAAATAAACCTTCATCCAGGTTTATTTTCAATCATTCAAAAACTCCTGCTAACGGGATCTCCTTTTACAAAGAAGATTCTGGAAAGTGGGAGTTTTTTTATCCATATCTTTTTCAATAACCCTTATTCAAGCCTGGATACAGCACCTGCCCTTTCCTGCCGATTTGATGGATAATGTTGTCCATCGATGATTGGAGAGACAACCTCACCTATAACCCCTGTTGATTCCTGAAAACGACTATGACTGCCCAGACCTCCCAAACGATTTACCGTCTTGACTACAAAGTCCCTGTTTTTCTGACAGACCATGTAACCCTTGATTTCGACCTGAACCCTTCCGATACCCTCGTTACGGCAACCACCTCTTTGCACCATAATCCGGAATCTGACGGACACGACCTGATTCTGCTGGGTTCTGAACCGGAACTGCTCAGTATCTCAATGAACGGTGAAACACTGGATGCCTCACGTTATGAACTGGGCAATGGCGAACTGCGCTTTGCCAATGCACCGGATACCATCACACTGGTCATCAAAACCCGTATCCACCCTGATAAAAACACCTCCTTGATGGGACTGTATATCTCGAACGGTAACTTCTTCACCCAATGTGAAGCAGAAGGCTTCAGAAAAATCACCTATTTCCAAGATCGGCCAGATGTCATGGCAACCTATACGGTACGGCTGGCAGCAGACAAAACCCTTTTTCCCGTCCTGCTGTCAAACGGCAACCTGATTGACAACGGTGACCTGCCTGAAGGCCGCCACTATGCCATCTTCGAAGACCCTTTCCGAAAACCCTCTTACCTGTTCGCCCTGGTTGCCGGCAACCTCGTCTGCCAGGAAGAAACATTCAGACTGGCAGACGGCAGGGATGTCCTGCTCCAGGTCTGGGTCGAACACGGCAATCTGGACAAAACCGATCATGCAATGGCATCGCTGAAACACAGTATCCGATGGGATGAAAACCGTTTTGGACTGGAACTGGATCTGGACCGTTTCAGCATTGTCGCAGTCAGCGACTTTAATATGGGCGCCATGGAAAACAAGGGATTGAATATCTTCAATACAAAATACGTGCTTGCCAATCCCCGTATTGCGACCGACACCGACTTCGCCAACATTGAATCGGTTGTCGGACATGAATACTTCCATAACTGGACAGGCGATCGCGTTACCTGTCGAGACTGGTTCCAGCTATCCCTGAAAGAAGGACTGACCGTTTTCCGCGACCAGGAATTTTCCGCAGACCGGACAGGATCAGACACAGGGCGTTCCGTCAAGCGCATTGAAGATGTCCGTATTCTGCGTCAAGTACAGTTTCCGGAAGATGCAGGGCCGATGGCGCACCCTGTCCGTCCAGACTCCTATCGGGAAATCAACAACTTCTATACCGTTACAGTTTATGAGAAAGGCGCAGAAGTCGTCCGTATGTATCAAACACTCCTGGGACGTGAAGGCTTTCGCAAAGGCATGGACCTGTATTTCCAACGGCATGATGGCCATGCAGTCACCTGCAGCGATTTCCTGGCAGCCATGGCAGACGCAAATGGCAAAGACCTGTCCCAATTTGAACGCTGGTACAGTCAGGCAGGTACACCACGGGTAAAGCTGGAAAACTACTATGACCCAGAAAAACAGGAACTGATCATCACCCTGACCCAATCCTGCCCTGCTACTCCGGGACAACCTGAGAAACAACCTTATCTGATACCCATTGCAATCGGTCTGCTGGATAAGAACGGCAACGACATGCCATTAGAACCTGATCATGGGCGGCAGACCAGCACAACCCGTATCCTGGAACTGACTGAAACACAGCAAACGTTTACCTTCCCCAACATCCCTGAAAAACCTATCATTTCCGCATTACGGGATTTCTCAGCCCCTGTCATCCTGGAATTTGAACAAACCGATGAAGAACTCCTGTTACGGCTTGCCCATGACAGCGATCCTTTCAACCGTTGGGAAGCAGGTCAGCATCTGGCATTGAACCGCCTGCTGACCCTCACTGCCTCTGTGCAGACAAAACAGCCGATGAAACTGGATGAGGCCTTTGCCGATGCATACCGATCAGTACTGACAGACAACAACCTCGACCCTGCACTGCGTGCATTGACCCTGACACTGCCCAGCGAAATAGTAATGGCAGAAAAAATGGATGAGATCGATCCGAAAGCCATCCATGCCGCAAGACAATCTGTACGCCGTACATTGGCGGTCAAACTGGAACAAGAATGGCTTGCGGCCTATCAGAATTACCAGACACCGGGTGCCTATTCGCCAACCCCGCAAGATGCGGGCAAACGTACATTGAAAAACCTTGCCCTTGCCTACCTGCTTGAAACTGGCAAACCAGCCATCATCCAGATGGCAATAGATCAGTACAACCACGCTGACAACATGACTGACCGTCTTGCTGCATTGACACATCTGGTCCATTCCGGAGCAACTCTCCAATCTGATGAAGCCGCTGCTCTCATTGACCATTTCTACCGTGAATATGAAACAGAACCGCTTGTCATTGACAAATGGTTCACCCTGCAGGCCAGTTCTCCAACCACAGATGTCGCTGCTGTCCGCAGGTTAATGGCGCATCCCGCTTTCAACCTGAAAAACCCTAACCGTGCCCGAAGCCTGGTCTTTGGCTTTTGCAACAGCAATATGGCACAATTCCATGCAGAAGATGGAAGCGGTTATCTGTTCTGGCGAGATACGCTGGCTGAAATTGATGCGCTCAATCCCCAGGTTGCGGCAAGGCTTGCCCGCAGTATGGACCAGTGGAAACGCTATATCCCATCCCTGCGTGAACAGGCATGGGAAACCCTCCAGCAGATCGCCGCCCTGTCACTTTCCCGTGATACCCGTGAAATCATCGGCAAGTCACTGGGAGAATAATTGGAAAGGAAAAAAATAATGGCAGATATGTTCATTAGCCTGACACAGTTCCTGATTGAGGAAGACCTCCGTTCAGGTAAAGTACCGGCTGATTTGAAACAACTGATTGAAGTGGTTGCCCAAGCCTGTCAATCCATTGGCACGGCTGTCGGCAGAGGCGCATTGGATGACGTGCTGGGCGTACAAGGCGATGTCAATGTCCAAGGAGAAGTTCAGAAAAAACTGGATGTCATCTCCAACAACATCCTGTTGGACGCAACCCAATGGAGTGGCTGTCTGTCCGGTCTGGCTTCTGAAGAAATGGAAACCGTCCTGCCGGTTTCTGACAACTACCCCAAAGGAAAATACCTGCTGCTGTTCGATCCTTTGGATGGTTCCAGCAACATTGATGTCAATGTTTCCATTGGGACAATCTTCTCCATCCTGAAACGTCCTGAAGGCAATGGTAATGTCCAGGAAGCCGATTTCCTCCAGACCGGACGCAGCCAAGTGGCGGCTGGCTATGCGATTTATGGCCCACAGACCCAGCTCGTGCTGACTACTGGCAATGGCGTGAACGCATTTACGCTTGACCGTTCAGAAGGCATCTGGAAACTCACCTCCCGTAATATCAGAATTCCAGAACAGACAGCAGAATATGCCATCAACGCCTCAAACCAGCGTCATTGGTTCCCGCCTGTCAAACGTTACTTTGAAGAAGTTCAGGCTGGCACTGAAGGTTCCCGTGGCAAGAACTTCAATATGCGCTGGATTGCAGCAATGGTTTCCGACATCCACCGTATCCTGAACCGTGGCGGCATCTTCATGTACCCTGCTGATGCCCGCAATATGAAAAACGGGGGACGCATCCGTCTGATGTATGAGGCAAACCCGATGTCAATGCTGGTTGAACAGGCTGGCGGTGCCGCGACCAATGGATTAATCCCTTTGATGGATGTTATCCCTGAAAGACTGCATATGCGGGTCCCTGTTTTCCTCGGCTCTAAGGAAGAGGTTGAGCTGGTGACACGCTACCATCACGAAATGGCATAATCCAATCCTTTTCACTGACTATATCCTGGACCGCTGTCTGACAAAAGACAGTGGTCCCGTTTTTTTCAGATACACAACAGAAATCCCGCAAAAAACCCATTTTCATCCATGATTCGCCTTGAATCATGGCGCTTGCCCAGGGTAACAATTCCACTTGACGGGTAAAAAAGCTAGAATTGGTACTTATGACTAAAATGCCTGCCAGTCATGACTCCCATGACTATCATGCAGGACCAGGAATATCAGATATGATCACTTTCCAAGAAATCATTTTCAGACTCAATCAATACTGGAGCCAGCAAGGCTGTGCCCTGCTTCAGCCTCAGGATATGGAAGTCGGTGCAGGCACCTCCCATCCAGCAACATTTCTCCGCGCCATTGGTCCTGAACCTTGGCGTGCCGCCTATGTCCAGCCCTCCCGCCGTCCCAAAGACGGGCGTTATGGCGAAAATCCGAACCGTCTGCAGCATTATTATCAATATCAGGTCGTCCTGAAACCAGCACCTGAAAATATTCTGGAACTTTACCTAGGTTCCCTGTCTGCTCTGGGACTTGACCTGAAACAGAACGATGTCCGTTTTGTCGAAGACGACTGGGAAAATCCAACCCTCGGTGCCTGGGGACTCGGTTGGGAAGTCTGGCTGAACGGCATGGAAGTGACCCAGTTCACCTATTTCCAGCAAGTTGGCGGCATTGACTGCAAACCTACCCTGGGGGAAATTACCTATGGTCTGGAACGCCTTGCCATGTACCTGCAAGGTATTGAGAATGTCTATGACCTGGTCTGGACGGAATGGGATGACCGTGGCATCAAACGCCGCCTGACATACGGAGATGTCTATCGTCAAAATGAAGTTGAACAGTCCCGCTATAACTTTGAACAATCCAATGTCCCGTTCCTGTTCTCACTATTCTCAAACTTTGAGTCAGAAGCCAAACGCCTGATTGCAGACAAAGATGAACTGACCCTGCCCGCTTACGAAATGATCCTGAAAGCAGCTCACACCTTTAACCTGCTGGATGCGCATGGGGCAATCTCTGTGACCGAACGAGCCGCTTATATCGGGCGCATCCGGACACTCTCCCGTATGGTCGCACAAGCCTACTACGAATCCCGTGAAAAACTGGGATTTCCGATGTGCAGCGA
Organism: Oxalobacter sp.; assembly: GCA_963618105.1. GTDB lineage: Bacteria > Pseudomonadota > Gammaproteobacteria > Burkholderiales > Burkholderiaceae_D > Oxalobacter. Next base: position 21,060 of record CAVERB010000054.1, read on the forward strand.
TGCAAGCCGTGTCGCCTGACAGCGTGTAATGGATAGATTTTGAATGGACTCCCCCGCTGTCCTGGAAAGGACAGTGCAGAAAAGAAAAAGGTTTAATCATGAACAAAACCCTGCTTGTCGAACTCCATACGGAAGAACTGCCACCGAAAGCTCTGTCCAAGCTGGCAGACGCATTTGCAGGTGCCATCGAAAAAAGTCTCCGCCAGGAAGACTTCCTGATCGAGAATGCCAAAACAACCGTCTATGCAACCCCACGCCGCCTGGCAGTGACAATTACAGAAGTACGCCCTGTCTCGCCAGACCGTCCCATTCGCAAGAAAATATTGCCCGTCAATGTCGCTTTTGACAAAGACGGCAACCCGATGCCTCCCCTGAAAAAGAAACTGGCTGCGATGGGCATCGCCGATATTGACGTCTCAACCCTTGAAACCGCCAAGGACGGCAAGAACGACTGTCTGTTCTACAACTACACGGCAAGCGGCATACCATTGGCAACCGCTTTACAAACAGCCGTTGAAAAAGCCGCTGATAGCCTGCCTGTTCCCAAAATGATGACCTATCAGCGTCCTGATGGCGAGACTGTCCAGTTCGTCCGGCCGGTCCATCGGTTAATTGCCATGCACGGCGACCAGGTTCTGCCGATCTCTTTCCTTGGACTAACCGCAGGCAGGACAACCCAGGGACACCGTTTTCTGTCCAATGGTGACATCGGCATCATCCATGCCGATGCCTATGCAGTCCTGCTCGAAACCTATGGGAAAATCATCCCCAGCTTTGAAGCCCGCAAAGAACGCATCCGTACCATGCTGCTCGAAAAAGCACGGGGTGATAAGATTCTGATGCCTGAATCCCTGCTGGATGAAGTGACGGCACTTGTAGAATGGCCGGTCGTTTATGAATGCCATTTTGAGGAATCCTTCCTTGAAGTTCCGCAGGAATGTTTGATCCTCACCATGCAGACCAACCAAAAATACTTTGCATTGACCGACCAGAATGGCAAGCTACGCAACCGTTTTCTGATCGTCTCCAATATTGAAACAGCCACCCCCCAGCGCATCATTGACGGCAATGAACGTGTCATCCGTCCACGGCTGTCTGATGCCCAGTTCTTCTTTGAACAAGACAAGAAGAGAAAATTGGAAGACCGTCTGCCAGACCTGGCAAACGTCGTTTACCACAATAAACTGGGTTCTCTGGCACAGCGCATGGCACGAGTCAGAATACTGGCAGTCGCTATTGCCAAAAAACTGGGAGCTGACACTGCATTGGTTGACCGTGCAGCGCGCCTCTGTAAAGCAGACCTGCTGACCGAAATGGTCGGAGAATTTCCGGAACTGCAAGGCACAATGGGTACCTATTACGCCCGCCATGACGGTGAACCGGAAGAAGTCGCCATGGCATGCGCAGAACACTACCAGCCCCGTTTCGCCGGAGACGCTCTGCCAACCACCCAGACCGGCACCATCCTGGCATTGGCTGACAAACTGGAAACCCTGGTCGGCATCTGGGGCATTGGTCTTCAGCCAACCGGCGACCGCGACCCATTCGCCCTGCGCCGCCATGCATTGGGTATTCTGCGCATCCTCATTGAAAACAAACTGCCGCTTTCCCTGCGCGACATCCTGAAAGGTGCTGTAGATATCCTCTCGAAAAACACCCTGTTCTCCGACCCGACCAAAGCCGTCATTGACTTTGCAATGGACCGCCTGCGTGGGCTGCTGCGTGATAGAGGCTATTCCATTGCCGAAGTAGAAGCCGTGCTTGCCCAACACCCAGACCGTTTTGACAATATCATTGACCGCCTTGATGCCGTCCGTACCTTCGCCGCACTCCCTGAAGCGGGTTCCCTGGCAGCTGCCAACAAACGCATCACCAACATCCTGAAAAAATCCGGTGTCACAGCAGGCAAGGTCTATCAAGAAGTCATGGTTGAAGACAGTGAACGGAAACTATACGCTGACCTCTTGTCTGTAAAACCCGTTGCAGACCAGCAGTTTGTTTCCGGCGACTTTACCGGCACATTGAAGACACTCGCTACCCTGCATGACGATGTTGATGCTTTCTTCACCAATGTCATGGTCATGGCAGACGATCCGAAACTGCGCAACAACCGTATCGCACTGCTGAAAGAACTGCACGACATCATGAACCAGGTAGCAGACATCTCCAAGCTGGCTTCCTGACCTGAGAACTTGCCATATGAAACTGATTATTCTGGACAGGGATGGCGTCATCAACGAAGACTCTGATGCTTTCATCAAATCCCCTGATGAATGGATTCCAGTGCCAGAATCCATTGAAGCAATCGCCCATCTGACAACAGCAGGTTATACCATCGTCGTTGCCACCAACCAATCCGGACTTGGACGCGGTCTGTTTGATATCACAACCCTCAATGCCATCCATCAGAAAATGCTGGACACCGTAAAAGCAGCAGGTGGCGCAATCCCTGTCATCCTGTTCTGCCCTCACCTGCCAGCAGACGACTGTGACTGCCGTAAACCCCGGCCTGGCATGTTCAACACCATCGCTGAACGACTGGATGTGCCACTCAAAGACGTTCCTGCTGTCGGCGATTCACTGCGGGACCTCCAGGCAGCATTCATGGCAGGCTGCACACCCTATCTGGTACTAACCGGTAAAGGCAAACAAACATTGGAAAAAGGCGGACTACCGCCGGGAACAGCTATCTTTGACAACCTCGCAGCAGTTGCAGCACACCTGATCGAAAAAGACAGGCAGACTTCCACTGCTCCCGAACCAATACCCGCTGCAGCAGTACAACAAATGAAAAAAACAACAACAGCAGACAACACTGTCCGAAAGAGAGAACCCAAGGCAAAAGCCAAGGCGGCTGCAAAAGCAAAACTTGCCGCGCTGACAGAAAAAACGCTGAAAACCACTACCAAGAAAGAAAAAAACGAAAAGAAAACTGCCGCTGAAAACAAGAAAAAATCATGACAATGCAACTTTCACCGTTTGCCATCAGCAAAAACAACTGATACTTGAACAACCGACAGACACATCATACCCATGCGACTCATACGTTCTATCCTTTTTTTCTTCCTCTGGTGGTCTTACACCTTTATCTGGGGATTTGTCTGCCTGTTCACCTGCTGGATGCCCTTCTCCGGACGCTACAAAATCGCTTCCATCTGGGCAAGAGTCACTACAGGACTTGCCTGGATCATCTGTGGTGTCAAATACCAGGTCAAAGGCACTGAAAACTTCCCGAAAGGGCCTGTTGTTCTCCTCAGCAAACACCAATCCGCCTGGGAAACCCTGTTCACAATGCTTGTACTGCCCTGCCCGGTTTCCTTTGTCCTGAAAAAATCCCTGCTGTACATTCCATTCTTCGGTTGGGTCCTTGCCTTCCTGCGGATGATCCCGATTGACCGAGGCAAACGCGTCAACGCATTCCGCCAGATGGTCAACATCGGCTCTCAACGGCTGAAAGACGGCCACTGGATCATGATCTTCCCGGAAGGCACCCGTGTTCCCCCCGGCACCAAAGGCAAATACCAGAATGGCGGCGCCATGTTCGCCATCCGTACCAAGGCACAAGTTGTCCCCGTTGCACTAAACTCCGGTGAATGCTGGCCAAAGACCACCTTTGTCAAAACCCCTGGGCTGATAACCCTCTCTTTCGGCAAACCCATTCCTACCGAAGGCAGGAAAGCTGATGAACTGACACACGAAGTGGAAACCTGGATTGAAGGCGAAATGCGCAACATCTCCCCTCATCTCTACCCTGATGCCAAATGATATGCCAGCTTGTCATCAATGACAGGACCATTCCCTACACCCTCAAACGTTCTGCCAGACGGCGCACCATTGGACTCAAAGTTGACCACCAAGGCTTGACCGTCACAGTCCCCCAGAATGCCTCCGCCGCCTTCATCGAACAGGCACTTAATGCAAAAACAGGATGGATTCTGAAAACCGTTGACAAACTCCAGGAACAGATTGATACGACAACAGCACCGCTTAGCTGGCACGATGGCACCATCTTTCCCTATCTCGGCAAAGACTGCCGCCTGCAGCTGGTCACGACCCTGTCCGTCAGAAACCGATTCACGCATACAAATGGCTGGCTGACCCTTGAAACCGCCAATGCGGATACTGTTGCTGTTGCAGTAGCTGTAAAAAAGTGGCTCAGGCGACAAGCCCAAGAAATTCTCCTCAGTCGGCTTGCAGACCAAGCAGACACCATGCAGCTGACCTATACCGAAGCCACCCTCTCCAATGCAGTCCGCCGTTGGGGATCCTGCACTGCCAAACGCCATATCCGGCTGAACTGGCGGCTAATCCTAACCGACTGGTCATTGATGGATTATGTCATCATCCACGAACTCGCCCACCTGATTGAACTGAACCACAGTCCTAAGTTTTGGGCAATTGTCGAAACCTGGTACCCAGACTGGCGCGATGCCCGCCAGAAACTGAACGCATTGGGATCCCGGCTCTTCACCCTTTTCCCAGACTGACAGACACGACAGGAATCATCAATCCTCTTTCCCTCACTTTTGCTTCATCCCCATCAGCATTTTCTTGATCTGGGCAATATCATTTTTCAGACTTGCAATCTCCCGATCTGCAGATGCCAACCGCTCAGACGTACTTGAAAGCTCTGCGGAGAGACTCCGGTTTTCCAAATAGGATAAAAGCCTTTAGAATGGCATGTAGGGATATGCTTTCTGGAACTCGTTTCGGAGAATTGTCCCGAAAAGATTTCCAGGAAATATGCCTGGTATTCGTTTTTCCAGATTGATTGAATCCGTTTTTTCAAAGGATAACTGCCATGGATTATCGTTTGCTTAACACCGGTGCCAAAATGCCAATGATCGGTTATGGTGTTTTCCAGATTCCCCCGAAAGAATGTACACAGTGTGTCTTGGATGCATTGGATGTCGGCTACCGCCACATTGATACCGCTCAGGCTTATTTTAATGAAGCTGAGGTTGGCGAAGCGATTGCAGCCAGTGGGATTCCCCGTGATGAAATTTTCCTGACGACCAAAATCTGGATATCCAACGCCGGGGAAAAAAAGGCTTTTGCTTCCATCCTGGAATCCCTGAAAAAACTGAAAACCGACTATCTCGACCTGTTACTGATCCATCAGCCTTTCGGGGATTATTACGGCACTTACCGTGCAATGCTAAAAGCCCAGCAGGAAGGTATGGTCAAGTCGTATGGGGTCAGCAATTTCTTCCCTGACCGTTTTGTGGACCTAGTGGAATGCACGGGCATTGTTCCAGCAGTGAACCAGATTGAAGGCCATATCTTCAATCAGCAGAAGAAAGCCCGTGACATCTATGCCCGTTATGGTACGGCTGTCCAGGCATGGGCGCCTTTTGCGGAAGGGAAACAGAATCTTTTCAGAAATCCTGTACTCGCAAGGATCGGAAAACAGTATGGCAAGTCCAATGCACAAGTCGCACTGCGGTTCCTCCTGCAATCAGGTATGGCGGTGCTCCCGAAATCCGTCAACAAGGCAAGAATGGTCGAGAATTTTGATGTGTTCAGCTTCTCGCTTTCCATTGAGGACATGCAGACAATCACAGCATTGGACGGCGGAGAAAGCCTGTTCATTTCCCATACCGATCCCGATATGGTGAAATTCTTGATTGATTACACAAAAAAGAAACAATAACCATCTTCCATGGAAACATACTGGCAATACCCCAAAGGAGAGAGACTTGCGGTTTTTGCATACAATGATTCGGGTCGGCGATCTTCAGCGTTCCATTGACTTTTATACCAAAGTGCTGGGCATGAAGTTGCTCCGGACGATGGATTTTCCAGAAGGAAAATTCACCCTTGCCTATCTGGGTTATGAAAGCAACCCAGCTCAGGCAGAACTGGAGCTGACCTATAACTATGGTGTAGCATCTTATGAGATGGGCAATGCCTATGGGCATATCGCCTTGTCATCAAACGATATTTATGGTCTGTGCGATAGAATCCGGTCAGCAGGCGCGAAAATCACCCGTGAACCCAGTCCGCTGAAAGGCACAGATATTGTGATTGCTTTCCTGGAAGACCCGGATGGCTATAAGATTGAACTGATTGAGCAGGAAGCCTGATCTTTCAATACAGTTGCGAAAATCAGATAAAAAACCTTATCTGCCTGTTTTCTTAAAAATGTATCACTTCCCCATCGAATGGAATCAACACCCTATCCCGGATGCCTTGTTGATAGACATACTCTGACAGGTCTTTGCGGTCAACTGTCATATGGTTGATGGCATCCATATGGACAGCGACAATCTTTGCGTTGGACGCTTTCTGATAAGCCCGCAGCGTGTCTTCCTTGCCCATGATGATATAGGGAGAAGCCTTGAATTTTTCTTGTGCCAATGCGGCTCTTCCCGTGTTCAGCACAATGACATCAGGAACATTTTCCGCAATTGCCTGCTCAACACCGCTGAACCATATGGTATCCGCAGCAATATACACCGTTTTCATACCAGGTTTTTTAAAAACGATGCCCATGACATTGCCAAGCAGTGAACTGGTTTCCTTATCGGCATACATGGCATCTGAACCATGCTGACAAGCGGTCTTTGTCAGGCTGACTTCTCCAAAGTCCATGGTCTTTTCAAGAATCAGAACATTCTTGAACCCTTGGGAACGGACCAATTCAGCATCCTTTGCATCCTGTACAATCAGGGGAATCCCTTTCGGTAAAGCCTGTTGTGCCGCATCATCCCAATGATCCAAATGCGTATGCGTCAAAACCACAGCATCAATCCCCTTGAGAACATCCTGAACAGGCATTGGCAACGGGATAAGCGGATTTCTCAGCCCACTGCGGTAAGTCTCTGGAAAACCTGGATAAGCGCCGGTTTCCGCCAACATCGGATCAACAAGGAATGTCGTGTTGCCATAGGTCACTTTAACCGTTGCATTGCGGATCAACTGCACGGTCATCTCCTGCGGTTTCTGATCTTCTGCCGCAATCACATTTCCCCATAAAACCGTAAAAGCAATGATCAATATGCTGAAAAAACGTTTCATCCACATGATTTCCTCTCTCCAAAAAACATCAATCAACATATATTATGTCTAATCACTGTTCCATGCCAGACAACCTAAAGATTGCCGGAAACAATCGCTATATCGGGAGTTAGAATCTCTCGTCGCATTGCCCCTTTCAGAAACATCTGCTATACTTCCAAATTCAACTGCATCCTATTTCAGGCAGTCCGGAGATGTGGCCGAGAGGTCGAAGGCACTCCCCTGCTAAGGGAGCATACGAGCTAAAACTTGTATCGAGGGTTCGAATCCCTCCATCTCCGCCAAGATATAATCCCGTAGATTTTGAAAACCTACGGGATTTTTCTTTTTTCTTTCAATCACTTAAAACACTGGCTCTATCCCATTATCGGGAGATGTATACTTATCAGACCCGGCCCGGTTAATCACACCATTTCATCCGCATTGCGCCAAAATGCGCATATGGTTTCTCAACGATGCTGCCCCATTCGACAGGGATAGCCAACATACCCGGTCACGTCAGCGATGAGACGGGATTTTAGGCGGGATTTTCGGATGGATACGACGTCTTACGCTTTCTGGCTGCTTTCGTCAGCAGCTTCAGTTCGCTGGTATCCACACGCTTGCTGGCGTGATAGAGGTCATAATCTGTCCGAAATTGCAACCAGTACT
>CAVERB010000055.1:0-8704 GCA_963618105.1 Oxalobacter sp.
AATTTTCCATCCAAATGTTTTTTTCAGACGGGTTTGTCGCATTTTTGCAACCCAGATGGGAAAGAACCCTGACTGGAAACTGTTTAGTGATTTCATGGCGGAATCGCGCTCCAACTTTCCCAGTCATATCCAGATGCAAAGGATACGCATAAAAAATTCTAATGAAAAGAGATACTTAAATCAATTCCTGATAATTAAAAAAGTTTACGCCTGGCATGGTAAAATGTTGTTTTGATAACTGTTTTCAGTGGACAGCAGAAGAAACCACCGTTGGTTCTCTACCACAAATAATTTATGAATCAATTCGCAAAAGAAACCATTTCTGTCTCTCTCGAAGAAGAAATGCGTAAAAGTTATCTCGATTATGCGATGAGTGTCATTATCGGGCGTGCGCTCCCGGATGTCCGGGATGGGTTGAAGCCAGTGCACCGCCGTGTGCTTTTCGGCATGCATGAGATGAACAATGTCTGGAATCGTCCTTATGTGAAATGTGCCCGTGTTGTCGGGGAAGTCATGGGGAAATACCATCCTCATGGAGACTCTTCTATCTATGACACATTGGTACGTATGGCGCAGGACTTCTCGCTGCGTTATACATTGGTGGATGGTCAGGGCAATTTCGGATCGGTCGATGGCGACAGTGCCGCGGCAATGCGTTATACAGAATGTCGGCTTGACCGTATTTCTGAGGAGATGCTGGCAGATATCGAGAAGGAAACGGTTGATTTCGTTCCGAATTATGATGGAAAGGAAAAAGAGCCTTCTGTCTTGCCTGCCAGGATTCCCAATCTGCTTGTCAATGGTTCTTCAGGGATTGCTGTTGGGATGGCGACGAATATTCCGCCACATAATCTGAAAGAGGTTATTGACGGTGCCCGTTACCTGCTGGCAAATCCGGATTGTTCGATTGACGACCTGATTGATTACATTCCTGCGCCTGATTTTCCGACTGGCGGCATGATTTACGGTATCGCCGGGGTGCGTGAGGGCTACCGTACAGGCAGGGGCAGAGTTGTCATTCGTGCAAAGACACATTTTGAGGAGTATGGCAGGGATGGGCGTCAGGCAATCGTTGTTGATGAGCTGCCTTATCAAGTCAATAAGAAGACGTTACTGGAACGTATCGCGGAGAATGTCCGCGAAAAGAAACTGGATGGTATTTCAGATATCCGTGACGAATCTGACAAGTCCGGTATGCGGGTTGTCATTGAGCTGAAACGTAGTGAGGTTCCAGAAGTTGTCCTGAACAATCTGTTCAAACAGACCCAGCTTCAGGATTCTTTCGGTATGAACATGGTGGCTTTGGTGGATGGTCAGCCCAAACTGCTGAACCTGAAACAAATGCTGGAATGTTTCTTGGCGCATCGTCGGGAAGTAGTGACGCGCAGGACGGTTTTTGAACTGCGGAAGGCACGTGAACGCGGTCATGTGCTGGAAGGATTGGCAGTCGCATTAGCGAATATTGATGATTTCATTGCCATCATCCGCGCTGCGCCAACACCGCCGATAGCCCGTCAGGAATTGATGGCCCGTTCTTGGGATTCATCGCTTGTTCGTACCATGCTGGAACGGACAGGTGCGCTTCAGGATAACGTGCCTGAAGATTTCCGCCCTGAAGGACTGCCTAAGATGTATGGTGTACAGCCTGACGGACTGTACAAACTGTCAGAAGAACAGGCGACAGAAATCCTTCAGATGCGTCTGCAGCGTCTGACAGGATTGGAACAGGACAGGATATTGGATGAATACCGGAAAGTGATGGCACAAATTGCCGAATATCTGGATATCCTGGCGAAACCGGAGAAGATTGTTGCCATTATTGATGGTGAATTGGCGGATGTGGTTGCTGACCATGTCGAGAAATCCAAGGATACCCGCTTGTCCATGATTGAAGTCAATGCGGCTGATCTGGCGACAGAAGATCTGATTACGCCTCAGGACATGGTGGTTACTTTATCCCATTCGGGATATATCAAGTCTCAGCCTCTGTCAGAGTACCGTACGCAGAGACGAGGAGGCAGGGGCAAGTCTGCGACCTCGACAAAGGATGATGACTGGATTGACCAGCTGTTCATTGCAAATACACATGACTATATCCTGTGTTTCTCGGACAGGGGAAGAGTGTACTGGCTGAAAGTCTGGGAGATTCCGCAAGGTTCCCGTGGATCGCGTGGACGTCCGATCATCAATATGTTCCCGTTGCAGGATGATGAGAAAATTACGGTTATCCTGCCGTTGTCTGGAGGCAATCGGAATTTCCCTGAAGACCATTATGTCTTTATGGCGACCAGTAAAGGCACCGTGAAAAAGACGCCTTTGACGGATTTCAGCAATCCTCGCAAGACAGGCATTATTGCTGTTGGTCTGGATGAAGGGGATTACCTGATCGGTGTGGCATTGACGGACGGCAAACATGATGTGATGCTGTTTTCCGATGCGGGCAAGGCTGTCCGATTTGAGGAAAAAGAAGTCCGTCCAATGGGACGTACAGCCCGAGGCGTGAGGGGAATGCAGCTTGAAGAAGACCAGCGGGTGATTTCCCTGCTGGTGGCTGAAGACGAGCAGCAGTCTGTTCTGACAGCGACAGAAAACGGTTTCGGTAAACGGACTTCTATCGTGGAATATACCCGCCATGGCCGTGGTACCAAAGGGATGATTGCGATTGCGACAAGTGAGCGTAATGGCAAGGTGGTTGCGGCAACACTGGTGAATGCTTCAGATGAAATCATGCTGATTACAACAGGAGGCGTGTTGATCCGTACCCGGGTTGCAGAAGTTCGTGAAATGGGCAGATCGGCACAAGGCGTTACCCTGATTTCTGTGGATGAAGGGACGAAGCTGAGTGGTCTGCAGCGAATCCTGGATGCTGATTTCGATAAAGAAGATTCTCCAGAATGATGTAAACGATGCGGGTCTTCAACTTTTCGGCCGGACCAGCGATATTGCCTGAACCTGTACTGAAACAGGCAGCAGAAGAAATGCTTGACTGGCATGGTATGGGGATGTCTGTCTGGGAATTGAGTCATCGGGGAAAACCGTTTGGTTCAATTATCCAGAAGGCGGAAGAAGACCTGCGTGAACTGCTTTCAGTGCCATCCAGTCACCGTATCCTGTTCATGCAGGGCGGGGCAACAGCAATGAATGCGGTTATTCCAATGAATCTGGTTCATCGTCCGGGCAGTTCAGCAGTCATTGATGTTGTCCATACAGGTCTTTGGTCTGGCAAGGCACTGCAGGAGACACCGAAGTACGGTCATATCAATATAGCAGCCTCATCCGAAAGCGGTGGTTTTTTATCAGTGCCAGTACAGGATCAGTGGCATCTGACGGAAAATGCCGCTTATGTCCACGTGTGTCCGAATGAAACGGTCCATGGCGCGCAGTTCCATTTCCAACCTGATACAGGAAGTGTGCCGCTTGTTGCGGACATGTCTTCCGAGATACTTTCCCGTCCAGTTGATTTTTCTCGGTACGATGTGGTGTATGCGGGAGCACAAAAGAATATTGGTCCTACTGGTGTCGTCGTGTTGATTGTCCGTGAAGACCTGATTGGTCATGCGATGGCACAGTGTCCATCCGTGTTTGATTGGCAGAATGTGGCAGAACATGGCTCAATGTTCAATACACCGCCGACAGGCGCGATTTATCTATGCGGTTTAGTATTGCAATGGTTGAAACGTGAAGGCGGTATTGCGCAGATGGAAAAGAACAGTATTGAAAAATCGGCAATGTTGTATGACTTTATTGACAACAGCCGCCTTTATTTCAATCCGGTGGAATCAGGCAGCCGTTCCCGGATGAATGTGCCGTTCTTTTTGCGGGATGCATCATTGGATGAAACTTTCCTGTCCGAAGCGGAAAACAATGGCTTGGCGCAGCTTAAAGGGCATCGGACAGTCGGTGGGATGCGCGCATCCCTTTACAATGCGATGCCGATTGAGGGCGTTGCCGCCTTGATTCGGTTCATGCGGGATTTTGAAAGGAAACATTGAACAAGGTCTTTTTGGTGCCCTGTTTCATAAAGATATGTCTTACAATGAATAACCTGCATCGCATTGAGTCTGCTTTTTGATATCGGATAGACATGGATGAATTATTGAAGCCGTTGCGTGACCAGATTGATGGTATTGACGCGCAGATCCTTGAATTGTTAAACCGCCGTGCGGAAATTGCCCAGGAAGTTGGCAAGGTCAAGAACAGGGTCAATACGCCGATTTATCGTCCAGACCGTGAGGCGCAAGTCCTCAGAGGCATTACAGCGCGTAATCCAGGACCATTGGATAACAGAGATCTCCAGACGATTTTCCGTGAAATCATGTCTGCCTGCCGTGCCTTGGAAAGGCGCAATATCATTGCTTTCCTGGGACCGGCAGGAACATTCTCTGAACAGGCTGTCTATGATTGTTTCGGGTCTGCCGTGGAAACGCTGTCATGCAGCACCATTGATGAAGTATTTTCTGCGGTTGAGTCTTCTGATGCTGAATTTGGCGTCGTACCGATTGAGAATTCCACTGAAGGGGCAATCAACCGGACTTATGACTTGTTTGTCCGTTCTCCGTTGACCATTAGCAACGAAGTTTCTATTCCTATCCGCCATAATCTGATGACAGCATCAGGTAATATGCATGGCATCAAGCAGATTTCTGCACATGCCCAGGCATTGGCGCAGTGTCAGGGGTGGCTGAATACCCATTTCCCTGACATTCCGAAACGGGCAGTGTCTTCCAATGCAGAAGCTGCTCGTATCGCAAAGGATGATCCCACAGTCGCCGCTATTGCCGGGGAGGTTGCATCGAAATGTTATGATCTCCGAATTGTCAATGCCTGGATCCAGGATGAACCTCAGAACCGTACCCGTTTTGCGGTTATCGGCAGAAAGGATACAGAGCCGACAGGCAAAGACCAGACTTCCCTGCTGGTATCTGTCAAGAACGAGGCAGGGTCGCTCTATAAGATGCTGGAACCGTTTGACAGGTATGGTGTCTCAATGACTCGCCTGGAGTCTCGTCCCACCAAAGGAGAGGACTGGGAATATTATTTCTTTGTGGATCTTGTCGGTCATATCAAGGAAGAAAAAGTTGCCAAGGCACTGGAAGAATTGAAAGACCGCGTTGCTTATCTCAAAGTGCTTGGCTCATACCCTATTTGATGTATTTAGATTGGAATATCATGACTCATCAATTCGCTCCAGATTATATCCATGCCATTGCGCCTTATCAGGCAGGCAAGCCGATTTCGGAAGTTGCCCGTGAATTTGGATTGGATCCGGCAAAGATCATCAAACTGGCCTCCAATGAAAATCCAAAAGGAATGCCGGAGTCTGCCCGCAAGGCGGCTCAAGATGCGTTAATGGGAGATAATGGTCGCTATCCAGATGCCAATGGCTTTTCATTGAAAAAGGCGCTTTCCGAACGGTATGGTGTTCCAATGGATTGGATTACGCTGGGGAATGGCAGCAACGATATCATTGATATTGCTGGCCGGACTTTTGCGAAGAACGGGGATTCCATTGTCTTTTCGGAATATTCTTTCATCGTCTATATGCTGACGGCAAAGGCAGTAGGCGCAGCCGGGATTGAAGTCCCCGCGAAAAATTATGGCCATGACCTGGAAGCGATGCTGAAAGCAATCCGTGAGGATACCAGGATTGTTTTTCTGGCAAATCCCAACAACCCGACAGGGACTTTCCTGAAACCGGAAGAAATTGAGGCTTTCTTGAACAAGGTGCCTGCCAATGTCGTGGTTGTGATTGATGAAGCCTACAATGAATTTCTGGATACTGCCATCCAATATGATTCCACGGCATGGGTCAAGAAATATCCTAACCTGTTGGTTTCCCGGACTTTTTCCAAGGCATATGGTCTGGCTGCCTTGCGGGTTGGTTTTGGTCTGGCACAGCCTGGGCTGACTGATCTGTTGAACCGGGTTCGTCAGCCGTTCAACACCAATGTCGCAGCACAGGCGGCAGCAATTGCGGCATTGGGCGATACCGGATTCTTGAAGGAAAGCGCGGAAAACAATGCGCAGGGATACAAAGAACTGACCCGGGCTTTTGATGGGATGGGACTGGAGTATGTGCCATCATACGGCAACTTTGTGCTGGTCAAGGTAGGGAATGATGCTGACGCTGGAGCCCGTGTGAATCTGGAACTGCTGAAACGGGGTATCATTGTCCGCCCTGTCAAGGGGTACAAACTGCCAGAATGGCTTCGTATTTCCATTGGGTTGCCTGAAGAGAATCGGGTGTTTATCAAAGCTCTGAAAGAAATTCTGGCGTAATTCTGTGGTTGTATTCAAAAAAATCGTTATCTGCGGCGTTGGACTCATTGGCGGTTCAATCGCCTTGGCATTGCGTAAATCCGGTTATAAAGGCCGTATTGTCGGATTGGAACGGAATCCTGAAGTATTGGCACGCGCCTATGCCTTGGGCATCGTGGATGATGCAGGATCTTCATTGGAAGACACATTCAAAGATGCAGATCTGCTGATACTGGCAGTACCCGTTGCCCAGACAGCCAAGGTATTACAGGCATTTCTGCCCTGTCTGCCGGAGAATATCGTCATTACCGATACTGGCAGTACCAAGTCAGATGTTGTTGTCATGGCGCGTGCAGTGCTGGGCGATCGTGTCAAGAAATTTATCCCTGCCCATCCGATTGCAGGTAGCGAGTCGAATGGACCAGAAGCAGCATTTGCGGAATTGTTTGAAGGCAAGAAAACCGTGATTGCACAACTGCCTGAAAACAGTGAAGAAGATGTTGCACATGTTGCCGAATTATGGGGATCCTGCGGGGCTATTATTCATTATCTGACCCCAGCAGGACATGACAGAGTATTTGCAACAGTGAGCCATCTTCCTCATCTGCTGGCTTATGGACTGGTGGATTATGTAGCGGATCATAGCCTGGCTGAATTGTTCTTCCAATATGCTGCCAGCGGTTTTCGGGATTTTACTCGTATCGCAGAATCTTCCCCTGAGATGTGGCGTGACATTTCACTAGCGAATCGAGAACATCTGCTGGAAGGATTGGATGCCTATATGGATGAATTGACCCGTATACGGGCATTACTTGCAGACAAGGATGGTGCAGGATTGGAAGCAGTCTTTTCCAATGCCCGTCAGGCAAGGATGGGCTGGCGCTGTGCCATTGAATCTGCTGAAGCTAAAAAGTGAATGATATGACCCAATATCCTGCTTATATTGATCTGAAACCAGCTGACCATGTTTCTGGGACCGTGTTGCTGCCAGGATCCAAAAGCATTTCCAACCGCACATTGCTCTTGTCGGCATTGGCTGAAGGCAAGACAAGAATCTGTGACTTGCTGGCATCGGATGATACTGCAGTGATGCTGGAAGGACTGAAAAAACTGGGTATTGACTGGGAGCAGACCGATGTTGCCAACGAATATGATGTCACTGGCGGCAATGGCGCATTGCCTAATAAAGAAGCGGACCTGTTCCTTGGCAATGCTGGCACGGCAATCAGACCATTGACGGCGGCACTGGCTGCATTGGGAGGTGATTACCTGCTGCATGGTATTCCGCGGATGCATGAAAGACCGATTGGTGATCTGGTTGATGCATTGAACGCCTCAGGAGCCAATATCGAATATGTGGAAAACAAGGGATATCCGCCTATCCGTATCCGTAAGGGGAATATTGATTCCAGAGAACTGAAAGTGAAAGGCAATGTATCCAGTCAGTTCCTGACAGCGTTGTTGATGGCTTCTCCATTGATGGCCTCAGAAGATGATGTGACAATCCACGTGGTTGGCGAGCTGATTTCCAAGCCCTATATCGAAATCACGCTGAACCTGATGCGGGCTTTTGGTGTTGCAGTAGAACGGAATGGCTGGGAAACCTTCATTATCAGGAAAGGACAACATTACCGCAGTCCTGGAGTTGTCCATGTCGAGGGAGACGCCTCTTCCGCATCCTATTTTCTGGCTGCAGCAGCAATAGCAGGAGGTCCTGTCCGTGTGCAGGGTATTGGTAAAGACAGTATCCAGGGAGATATTCGTTTCGTCAATGTGCTGGAAAAGATGGGGGCAAAAGTCACTTATGGCGAGAATTTTGTCGAAGTTTCCAGTGGCGGTCCGTTAAAAGCAATTGATGCGGATTTCAATCTGATTCCTGATGCAGCAATGACGGTGGCAATGCTTGCTGTTTATGCGGATGGTCCCAGTATTTTGCGTAATATTGGAAGCTGGCGCGTCAAGGAAACAGACCGTATTGATGCCATGGCAATAGAATTGAGGAAACTCGGCGTTGAGGTGGAAACGGGACCTGATTGGCTGAAAATCGTTCCTGTTGACCTGATGCAGGATGCGGTTATTGATACCTATAACGATCATCGTATGGCGATGTGCTTTTCTTTGGCAAGCTTGAATAGTCCAACGAAAAAAGGCGTCAATATCCGTATCAATGATCCCCGTTGTGTGGCAAAAACTTTCCCGGAATATTTTCAAGCTTTTAAGGCAATTGTGCGGCCGAAAGAATGATTTTCCTTGATTGATGTGGCTTTCGATAGGGAAACCAGCATAACGTTTTTATCTAAAGTGATAACGGAGCAATACATTTGGTGTTGCTAAGAGTTATTCTTTTGTCTTTTTTTGGGTAAACCTATTGACACTGTCATGATTAAAGCTGCATAATTTCGATTCTCCGCTCATGATACAGGCACAACGCCCTGAGGAGGCAGGA
>CAVERB010000056.1:0-11459 GCA_963618105.1 Oxalobacter sp.
CTCGGTCTATGCCGGTTTCTTTGGAGAGGTTCATCACGCCATAGGCTTCCATCAGTTCTGATATCGAGTTCATGAAGCCGCTGGGTTCGGGCTGCGCGAAGGTTTCTGTGATGGCCTTCTGGATTTCTTTCGATATCCCGGCTTT
This sequence comes from Oxalobacter sp., assembly GCA_963618105.1. Lineage (GTDB taxonomy): Bacteria > Pseudomonadota > Gammaproteobacteria > Burkholderiales > Burkholderiaceae_D > Oxalobacter. The sequence continues at coordinate 146 of CAVERB010000056.1, forward strand.
TACAGACCTAGATGGTGGGTGTGTTTTCATGATTGTGTCCAAGAGCATGTTTTCCCTCTCCTTTTGCGTTTCTTGTCGGCATCATCAGACGGCACTTTGCCTGATGGTTTCTGGTGCTAGTCTCTCCTGTTTCTCACTTACTTCTCTTAATGGGCATTAAAAGAACATTAACGTCATATAAGTACATGTTTTTAAACAATTAAGTTGTTTAAACTGTGTTGTTGATTAAAGGTTGTTTTCTTGCGATTGCGTTCTGGAAATAACCGGTAGATGGTTTTTTCCGTCAAGGAAACAGATGTGGTTTTGTGTTAGAATTATTTACGTCCGTTAATGCCCATTAACGGATGTTTGCTTTCTATTTCCTTTTGTCTGTTTTCCTCTACAATCCTTAATGGTGCCTTTGCGGGTGTGGGTGTTTGTGTATTGCCTTTGCCTGCTGTATTGGCTTTTTCCCTTTCTGTTTTGTCGAGGCTTTCATGGATTTTTCTTCCCTCTGCGTTTGGGAAACAGTGCTGTTCCCACGGTTCCTTTCTGAGTCAGATTTCAAGCCAAAGACCTATACGACATTCATGGCAGGTCTGCGTTGTTTCATCGACTGGTGCAATAAACATGGGGTGACGGTGCCGGATACCGCCTGTCTGAACCGATGGAAGGCTTTCCTACTTTCACGTTACCGGACGGCGACCGCAAGTACTTATCTGTCTGCTGTCAGGGTGTTCTGCCGGTGGTTTGCCAATCAGGGGTTCGGGAAGAATTTCGGTGCAGCAGTAAAAGGCATCTAGGTGGAACAGACTTCAGGACGGGACAGTCTGCCAGCAGCAGCGGCTGGCAAGCTATTGTCAAGCCTTGAGGCAAAGGCAAAGGAAGCATTTGCTGACAGCAATGGGCAGAACGACTATGCGATGGCTTTGCGGGATTTTGTGATAATGCTGCTGATTGTGTCGTGCGGGTTAAGGATGTCTGAGGTGTCTTCGCTGGATGTGGGGGACCTGAATATGGTGGATGGTGAGCCAGTTATCTGGGTGCATGGCAAGGGACGTGACGGGAAGTCGGAGTTCATACCGGTGCCTGAGATGCTGCGTAACCTGCTGTTCCGTTACATGGGGTTGAGGCGGGGGCTTAGCCGACACAGCCCGATGTTTGTGTCATATAGTAGGAACAGTTGGGGAAAACGGCTGTCATCCCGGAGCATTAGTCGCATCGTCAAGCAGGCGATGGTGTCTGTGGGATTGAATTCGCCGAGGCTGACAGCGCATTCGCTACGGCATACGGCAGTGACGTTGGCATTGAAAGGCGGTGCGACATTGCAGCAGGTACAGCAGTACGCCCGACACCGGATGATCCAGACGACTTTGCGTTATGCGCATAACCTGGATCATGCGAGAAATCCGCGCCCAAATCTGGTGATGAAAATGATCGGCAGGCTGGATTGTGTATGGAAACCGCCTATAAGCTGGAAACTTGGATAAATCTGTGTGCTGCATGGCATGACAACCCAATTTAAAAGCTAACCTTGCCTTTCCCGGAAAAACCGTTACAATGAGCGGAAAGTGATAACTTAAACATCATCATGCAGGTCAACATACACCGTCATGCCGTAGAAGATCTGACAGAATTGAGAAAAACCCACCATGATGAAGCACTTGAAATCATTGAAGTACTCACATTGCTCCAGTCAGACCCGGATGCTGCAGAATACTTGTACCGGGAACATCAGCGGTACACGCCGCCGGCATTCGATGTCAAACGGTATCTTGACCTCTACAAGAAAGGCATCAATGCCTACCGCATCAAGACACTGGAACGTAACGGCAACCCAACGCATCGTGTCCTGTATGTCTGCGATATGAGATACGACATCGCTTACATCATGGCAGTGGCACCAAGGAGCTTCAACTATGACCCACAACACCCAATCGTCAAACGTATCCTTCAAGACTGCGAAGACATCAGTATCCCCCAATATCGATAAGGACAGGTTCATCAACATTGATGACCTTGTATCTGAATGGGAACAAGACCCTGAAACAGCCCAGGCAATGGCAGAAACACGCAGACGTCTAGCAGCGGAAATTCCTGAAGAAAAATTCCCGTTCACCCACCTGCGGATGCAACGGGGACTTTCTCAACGGCAGCTGGCAAGCCTTGTCGGCAAAGAACAGTCTTACATCGCTCGCATTGAGAAAGGCGACGGCAATGTCACTGTCAACACTATCAACGCCCTCGCCAAGGCGCTCGGTGTTCCTGCTGAACAGGTGTTCATGGCATTCCACAAACGCAGCCTGATTGCGGTGTCGTGAATCAACGGAAGACACAACTTGCGCAATTCGCTGACGAACTTAAACAAGGCCTGCAGGAAGCCATCGGCTTTGCATCCGGCAAAGCAGACAAATCCAAATACTTGGTTTATATCCCAGCAGACAAAGGCAAAGCTAACATATAATCTTCTAAAGATACTTTGCGACTGAAGGAAAGACCCTGTCAGGATTGAGCAGATTCATGCAGTTGTGATGTCCCAATGGACATTCTCGTTTCTGGCATGGTGCACATGGCAGGTCAAGGGAAATGATTTCTGAATATTTTGAGAAAGGCGGGGTATGGAGGTAGTCAGTTGACCCGTAGATGGCAACTACTGGCTTCTCAAATGCGGATGCAATGTGCATGAGTCCTGAATCATTGGTAACCATCAATGTGATTTGTGAAATGACAGCGATGGCTTCTTTCAGGGATGTTCTGCCAGCCAGGTTGATGACTTCCGGCACTGCTTCTTTGATGGGATCGCAGACTGCCTTATCATTACCAGACCCCATCAGAACAATCTGGACATCTGGATAAGCAGTAAGTATCTGTTTGGCCAGCTCTGCGAACTTGCTATCAGGCCAACGTTTGGCTGGCCCAAATTCTGCACCTGGCGCAAAGGCGATGAGACGACGATCTTTTGCCAGTCCAAGTTTTTCAAAGGTCTGCGAGACTTCTTCATCTGGGGCAAACATGGCTGGCACCGGATAATCTTCCCGTTTACCGACTGTTTCTGCTGGCGCTTCAGCCAATGCCGCATAGAATGGAATCATCGGACGGGGATGCGCCTTGTCATCATGATGGATGACATTGAGCAGACCATAGCGTTTTTCTCCCAGATAGCCGATACGTTCTGGAATACCTGCCATCCAAGGAATCAATGCGTATTTGATGGTATTTGGTAAGACATACGCTTGGTCATAACTGTTTTTCTTGAGCATTTTCGCCATTTTCCAGCGCTCGCCCAATTGCAGTTTGCCATGTTTGAATAGGGTGGGAATGACGGTATGGACTTCTTTCATCGCTTGCCAGACAGGCGCTGCCCAAGCTGGTGCCAGCACATCAATCTCCACATTCTGCCACCGTTGCTTGAGCCGCTGAAGCAATGACTGTGCCATGATGGCATCGCCAATCCAATTAGGCGAAACGATGAGAATCCGTAAGGGTTCCTTTTCCATATCTGGCTTATTCCGATATCAATGGTATTTGATTTCCGTGTCTGGGAAAGCGCCCTTGACTGCCTTTAGACAGCCTTCTGTTGGCTTGACCCGCCATGTATCATTGAAAATAACTTGGCATTGTCCATGCTGGTTGGCGTAATCTACTTTGATTGGCAACCCTTTCTCTCCCCGATAAGGCATAATCAATGCCTTGAGTGATTCAATGTCATGCTCTTCAGGCAAGGAAAAATGGAGACAGTTACCAAATTGGCACCGTGCCGCTTCAAGATTCAGGACTTCTTCTGCAGTAACCCGCAAGCCTCCTGAGAACCGGTCCTCAGAAACTCTGCCAAACACCAACAGGTATTCATCCTGTACGATGCTGCTGCGACAAGCGTCAATCAATTCATCAAACAGGGAAACTTCCACTTTGGCGGTCCCATCATCCAATGTCACAACCATCAGTCTTCCCCGCTGGGTTTGCTGGATGCGGGAGCCTGCTACAACACCTGCCAGCCATTGTGAATCACGGGAAGCTTTCAGTGTATTGAGACGCAAACGGGAATAGTTTTTGTTTTCTTCGACATATTCATCAAAGAAATGCCCTGTCAGACAGAAACCAAGCACTGACTTTTCTGCTTGAAGCCGCTGTTTGCTGCCCCAGGCAGGTACATCCGCATATTCAACAACGCTCTGAACTGTTTCTTCATCACCAAACAGGCTGGCCTGATTGGCGGATGCTGCCATCTGGTCTGCGGCATCAATCGCCAGTCCGACAGACTCCAATAAAACACCTCTGTCTGTTCCCAGTGAATCAAATGCTCCTGCACAAATCAGCGCTTCTATCGTACGGCGGTTGATCTGATGACGGTCAACCCTGGCACAGAAATCAAACAGGTCTTTATAAGGTTCAGATTTCCTGCCATCCACAATCGCTTGGACAGCACTTTCGCCAGTGCCTTTGACAGCACCTAGTCCATAGCGTATCTGGGATGCCGTATTCCCCGCTTTGCCTGACTGGAAATGGACAGGCCGAAAATAGTAATCCGATTTATTGATGTCTGGCGGCAGGATTGTCAGACCACAGACGTCCTGGCAATCTTGAACCATCGTATAGACTTTGTCGGTATCATCCATTGCCAATGACATATTCGCAGCCATGAATGCGGCTGGATAATGGCATTTAAGGTATGCTGTCTGATAGGAAAGCAGTGCATAGGCTGTTGCATGGGATTTGTTGAATCCGTAGCCTGCAAATTTTTCCATCAGGTCAAAGATTTCATCCGCCTTGGCTTCTGACACGTTGTTTTTGGCGGCCCCGTCCCGAAAAACTTGACGGTGTTTCGCCATTGCAGCAGCATCTTTTTTACCCATTGCACGGCGCAGCAGATCCGCTCCGCCGAGGGTATAGCCGCCGATGATTTGCGCCATCTGCATGACCTGTTCCTGATAGATCATGATGCCATAGGTTTCTTCCAGGATGCCCTTTGTCCGTTCATCCGGGTACTCGAAAGCCTCACCATGTTTGCGGCGGCAATAGTCCGGGATAAGTTCCATCGGTCCCGGACGGTACAATGCCACTAATGCAATGATGTCTTCAAAGCGGTCTGGTTTCGCATCTTTCAGCATGCCCTGCATACCACGACTTTCAAGCTGGAAGACTGAAACGGTTTTTGCTTCTGTCAGTAACTGGAATGTTTGGCGATCGTTCAACGGGATATTATCTAGTGAGAAGTTTTCTTTGCCTAGTTCAAATTCCCGGATATAACGTACTGCCAGATCAAGGATGGTAAGCGTTGTCAATCCCAGGAAGTCGAATTTGACCAGCCCTACTTCCTCAACATCTTTCTTGTCATAATGGGATACAACGCCTGCATCACCGCCCTGGGTATAGAGCGGACAGAAATCCGTCAGTTTTCCTGGCGCAATCAGCACACCGCCTGCATGCATGCCGACATTCCGGGTAATGCCTTCAACTTGTTCCGCCAGGCTGAGCAGTTCATGGACTTCTTCTTCATTTTTCTCACGTTCCGCCAACTGGGGTTCTTCTTTCAGGGCATCAGCAATGGTGACCTGTTTTCCAGGCTTGAAAGGAATCAGTTTGGAGATGCCGTCACAGAAACCGTATCCAAAGTCAAGCACTCGCCCAACATCACGGACAGCTGCTTTTGCCGCCATCGTACCGAATGTGGCGATCTGGGAAACTGCATCATGCCCATACCGGTCTTTGACGTATTGGATGACGCGGTCCCTGCCATGCTGGCAGAAATCAATATCAAAGTCTGGCATGGAGACACGTTCCGGGTTCAGGAAACGTTCGAAAAGCAGGTTGTAACGGATGGGATCAAGGTTGGTGATCAACAGGGAATAGGCAACCAGGGAACCCGCACCGGAACCGCGCCCTGGTCCCACGGGTACGCCATTGTTCTTCGCCCATTGGATAAAGTCCGCCACAATGAGGAAATATCCTGGAAAACCCATTTCGATGATGACATCAATCTCATAGGCCAGACGTTCATCATAGACTTTGCGTTTTGCCTTGCGCTCCGCTTCATCAGGGAAAAGTTCTACCAGCCGTTTTTCAAGCCCTTCTCGTGCCTGCTGCGCCATGAAATCGTCCAATGACATGCCGTCAGGTGTCGGGAAATCTGGCAGCTTCGGTTTACCAAGGACTAAGGAAAGGGAACAGCGTTTGGCAATCTCGACGGTATTCTGCAACGCCTCAGGCATATCGGCAAACAGTTTAACCATTTGTTCCTGTGTCTGGAAACTCTGGTTTTCATTGAACAAATGCGGGCGTTTTTCATTGGCAAGGATCTCGCCTTCTGCAATGCAGATACGTGCTTCATGGGCACGGAACTGTTCAGCGGAAAGGAACTGGACAGGATGTGTCGCCACAATCGGCAACCCGACTGTCTGCGCCAATTTTTTTACCTGATAGATGTATTCTTCCTCTTTTGGGCGGCCCGAACGCTGGACCTCAAGGTAAAAGGCATTTGGAAAGATTGCCATCCAACTGCGGGCATAATTTTCTGCACTATCAGTATTGCCAGCCTCAATTGCCTGGCCAATGTCTCCCATCATGGCACCGGAGAGAGCAATCAGACCTGTATCACCGAATGTGTCTTGCAGGTCCATAAGCCATTCACGCTTGACTTCTGCCCGTCCTTTGTACTGATTCTCCAGCCATGCTTTAGTCAGCAGCTCACAGAGGTTGTGGTAGCCTTGATTGGTCCTGACAAGCAGCAGCAGACGGGATGGTTTATCTCGGTCAGCATTGTTGGTGATCCAGATGTCACAACCAGCTATCGGCTTGATGCCTTTTTTGCGAGCAGCCTTGTAGAATTTAATCAGGCCAAACAGGTTGGAAAGGTCTGTCAATGCCAAAGCTGGCTGTCCGTCTTGTGCCGCTTCTGGAACAACCTCATCAATACGCACCAACCCATCAACAATCGAATACTCTGAGTGCAGACGCAAATGAACGAATTTTGGGTCAGTCATGACTTATCCTATCTGTTATGTAAAACAGTCCAGCCGCTGTTTCCCTTAATGTTATTCTGCTTTCTTCGCACCACCGCCAAGCAGGAAAGCCAATGGTTTTACTTTTGTTTTCACCGAAGATGCCGGTGATTCTTCTTTGGTATTACTCGGGATTTCTGGTTCATAAGGGCGGTCAAACCAGGGATCCGCCGATTTTTTCTTTGTAAACCCAACTGAATGGTAAGGTCCCAGTTCCGGCCGCTCATAACGCCCCGCATTACCGCCTGCTTTGACAGTATATTCCCTGGGATTAAATCCTTCAGGAACGATTGGAGACAGTTTTTTGCGGGTCAGTTTCTCAATTTCTGCCAGTAACTTCGCATCTTTGTCGGTATAAAGGGAGACTGCTGTCCCATGAGATCCTGCCCTGCCTGTTCTGCCAATGCGATGAACGTAATCTTCCGCCACATAGGGCAATTCAAAGTTGATGACAAAAGGGAGTTCTTCAATATGCAGGCCTCGTGCCGCGACATCAGTTGCTACCAGGACATTGATATTCCCGGTACGAAAAGACTCCAGGACTGCCATACGTTCCTGCTGAGTCCTGTCACCATGAATCGCTGAGGCCTTGATGCCTTTACGTCCAAGCCAACGGGCAAGGCGTGAAGCGCCCAGTTTCGTGTTGGTAAAAATCAGGGTCTGGTCATTGGGATGTTTCTGGATCAGGAATTCGACCAATGCGCCTTTATCATCGTCATCTACATGATAGACAATTTGCTGAATGGTATCGGCTGTTGCATTTTTCCGTGCGACTTCCACAGAAACAGGCGCTGTCAGGAACTGCTTTGCCAGTTTCCGGATTTCATCAGTGAACGTTGCTGAAAACAGCAAATTCTGGCGTTGTTTGGGCAACAGATTCACAATCCGCTGAAGGTCTGGCATAAATCCCATATCCAGCATCCGGTCAGCTTCATCCAGCACCAGTACCTGCGTTTGGTTCAGGCTGACATTCTTTTGCTGGACATGATCCAACAAGCGTCCTGGTGTGGCAATCAGCACCTCACACCCTGCCCGCAAAGCGCCTGTCTGGGTTGACATATCAATGCCACCGAATACGACTGCTACCTTCAATGGCGTATATTTGGCATAGCTTTTGATATCCTCATAAACCTGATCGGCAAGTTCCCGTGTCGGGACAAGCACAAGCATACGTACAGGATGGCGGGCAGGAGAAACACTGGTATTGGCAAAGTACAGAAGCGACTGCAACACCGGCAGAGAGTATCCTGCTGTCTTACCCGTCCCTGTCTGGGCAGCTCCCATGACATCTTTTCCTTCAAGCACATGCGGAATTGCCTTGGATTGGATGGAAGTCGGGGTTTTATACCCTAAATCTGCCAGTGCCTTCAATATTTCTGGAGACAATCCAAACTGGCTGAAATCCCCTTGACTTTTTTCCGCCCCTGACGCTTGTTGTAAATCGGACATAACCTGAAAACCAATATCTCAATCAAAATCCATACCATCCCGTTATTCTCTACCAGAAAACAGGAAACAACATTTCAAACTTGTATTGTACGCTATCCCCTGTCAAGCTGCCTTGCCATACATCAAGCGCCGGAAAGACATTTGCTGACAGAAATGGCTGTCACCACGATCTGGCAATGCCAGCTGAAACGTTTTACTCGAACAAATAGCTGGATTTTCAGAGGTATATAATGGATTCCTCTTTTGAAATGACTGTCCCTGCTATGATGCCAACATCAATCAGGTTATGGCAGCAATGACAGAAAGCCCTTGAAAATGCTGTCAGCTGTCTTTCGGATTTTCAGGAACTGGACTTTGCCCATCGCCATGGCGGCAGGTGGTATCGGCTACCCCTTTTTCCAGTATTTATCCCCTCTGCTGCCTTATCTGATCTTTATCATGCTGACAGTGACTTTCTGCAAAGTCGCCTTGACAGAAATCCGTATCACTGTCTTGCACTTGGTCCTGCTGTCCTTTCAAATCGCCGGTGCTATCGGTATTTACTACGTACTGCATGATGTCAATGTCTTGATTGCCGAAGGCGTGATGATCTGTGTCATCGCACCCACAGCAACATCGGCAGCCGTCATTACCGATAAGCTGGGAGGCAGTGCCGCTTCTCTGACGAGCTTTACCATGCTCAGCAATCTCGGTTGTGCCATCACTGCGCCTGCCCTATTTCCTTTCATTCATCCATTAGGAACAGAAACCGGTTACTGGCATGCCGTGCTGCTTATCATGCAGAAAGTCTTTCCACTGCTGATCTGCCCTTTCCTGGCGGCAATGTTTATCAGGCATTTTTTCCCAAGGCTGAACAGCCGTATATTGGATTTCCCTGATACCGCCTTTTATCTCTGGGCAATCACCATCACTATCCTGATGGGAAAAACCATTGCCACCATCATCCATGAACAGAACAACCTGGTATTACAGCTATGGATTGCCACAGCAGCATTGGCAGTCTGTCTGCTGCAATTCGGTATCGGGAAATTGATTGGAGGCCGATGGCATATGCGTATCAGCGGCGGTCAGGCACTGGGACAGAAAAACACTGTTTTCGCCATCTGGCTTGCCCATACTTATATGATGCCCATCTCAGCCATCGGCGCCGGTTCTTATGTCGTCTGGCAGAATATCATCAATTCATGGCAACTCTGGCACCAACGGAGACTGATGGAGGCAGGCAAAACCAATCTTACCCAGAAAGAAGGTCAACAATAACCCCTGCGAAAAACCAGAAAGCAGACATCCCTTTCCAGAAGTTTATTGCACCCCTGCCAGATCATTCAACGATCGGGTAATCTTTAGGAGGGATATATTGTCCTTTCTGGGAACTGAACTGGATGGCATATTTCCTCGGTGACAGTTTCTTGCCATCTTTTTCGCCGCTGACTGTAACAGTCAACGGATAATATTCTGCATTTTCATCAGTCTTATCGACTTCGACTTTACCCTCAAGCTTTGTCACTCTATTAATCTTGGCATTGGGTTCTGCGGAAGCTGTGTCATCGTAACCGGTCTGAACACTCCCCAATTCCTTGACCTGGTCATTCTGAACACCATAAAAAGCAACGCCAGCGATATTCTGCCCCTGGTCAGAAACATTTTTTGCAATCTGCCAACCATAAACATTCTTGCCCAGCTTGACGAATTCACCTTCTGTCGCATGTCCCTGGACTTCTGTGCCTTGGGTCTGCGCGATGACTTTGTATTCACCGTTTTCAGGCTTGACGGCAAACATGCCGACCATTCCTTTTTCCTGTTCAGACTTTATATTGTCAGCATTCTCACCAGTTGCCAGCAGATAGACTTTTTCCCCTTCTTCGGTCATCACAGACTCAATTGATGCAACCTTCATGCAATAGTTGGTTTTATCTGATCCCTGGACCAACCAACAGGATTTCTTGCCATCATATTTTTTGTAGGTGTCTTTCAGAACCTTTGTTCCTAAATCTGACAGTTCCTGTTTGGATAATTTGACGCTCTGGGGTTTCTGCTCAACATGCTTCTCTTCCTTCTTGCCGCAACCAGCCAATGCCAGTGCCATAACAGGAATGGCTACCCATCCGAGAATATACTTGTTTTCCATAGCTTAACTCCTATCTTCCTTCAGACAGCCAAACTTAATAGGATATCTTTCTCATTTGCTATTGTTGTTCCCGCTCTCTGCCCGCTTTTCAGGTTCTGAAACCTTTTTCTGTTCCACAGGCTTTTGCACAACAGCTGTTTTCTGTTCCATCTTTTTCGATTCTGCCGGTTTTACACCTGGAACTTGTTGTTCTGTTGCCTCCGTCTCTGCTGACGGTTGAGGCTGTGAAGAAGATGGCTGACCACCTTGGACCACTGGCTCAATCAGCTTCCTTTCAGTCGGCCAATCCTTAGGAAGGATATACTGCCCCGTACTTGCATCAAATGACAGGACATATTTCTTTTGCACCAACACCTTACCCGCCCGGGTACTGCTGATGGTTACATTCAGCGGATAATATGCCGTATTCTCTACGGAAGTATCCGCTTCAAGATTGATTTCAGGGCGCCCTGGCATATTGAATGCTCCTCGCCGGTAATGGAACTTCAGCATACCAAAATCCTGGATCGCATCTTTGCCCAACCCAAAAACATGCCATGACCGGTCTGGATTTCCGGCAATTTCAGGACTGGTAAACACCCACCCCCCAATAGATGGCCCCAGCTGCATAAAACTGCCATCCGGTACGCTGGATACCATCCCAGTTTCCATATGGGAAGACTGTGCCAATACCCTATATCCGCCATTCTCAGATTTGATGACAAACATGCCGGCAATTCCTGGCGCATTATCCTGACGATGCAATACACCGCCTGTTGCC
>CAVERB010000056.1:11469-13993 GCA_963618105.1 Oxalobacter sp.
TTGCCAGCAGATAGATTGTCTGTCCGTTACTGTCCGATATGACATTGATGGAAGACTGTTTCATACAGAAACTGACATTGTCTGTATTTTCAGTCACCCAGCAACGCCGTTTGACATCAAACTTCTGGTAAGTCTCTTTCAAGACCTTATCCCCGATAACCATCAGGCCTTGTGATGTCAAGGTTTTCCCTGCACTCCCACTGCCCTGCTGGGCATTTTTCTGACCATTGCATCCAGCCAATATAGCAACCAACAGGGAAGCGCCCGCACAGAGAAAAATTTTTCTGAAATTTATATCCATAAAATGAATCCAGCGCCTGCCATAGAATTTACTCATCCATGGCACCTGCCACCAGACAATTTGCAACAACAAGACTGTATTCTACCTGAAGCCTTTAAAAAACAAGAAACGATGCCGCATCTGCGCCGCTATCCTGTCAGGACAGCTACAATCCATACCAATCCATGATTCTGCGCTGCAAACGCAACATGCGACTGGCATACTCCAAACATTCCGCCATCAAGGGTTCAGTGCGGTCCGTTTCATCAAACCGGGTTATCATCGCATTATGGGTAGCATCCGCCAATTTAACGATGACTGCCAAGCGGTTAGGCAATATCTGCTCAAAATAATCTTCATAAGGATCAGAAGGCAGATGTGTCAGTATCTTCACCAAATCCAGCACCTCTGATGATGTCCTCGACAAAAGTTCCACCTCCGATGTATCGGTATCTTCAAGCAGATCATGACATAACCCTGCCTGATAGACAGTAGCCACCTCATTGCCAGGCAATCCTAATGCGCATGCATACTGCCGGGCGAAATTTGCCACAAAATCACAATGACCGTAATATGGTTTTCCTGCATGATCTTTCCGATTGGCAAATTTAGCCTTGACCCATTGTTCTAAAGTCTCTTCCACAGATTACCTTCAAAATCAATCACCTATCTTCCACGATATTATAGCTATCCGCCAGATTATGCAGAACACACGGCATGGATTGTCACGCCTCCAGGTAACATGACAACTACTATGTCCCTATTTTAACCATGCAATCATGTCAATCAGACTTAAAACGAGACTATCTTAAAAAGCACAATAATCTTGCGAACAACGGTTTCTTCTGTTTCTGTATCTGTTTGCTTATTCTTTAGACAAATAGGGACATAATAAAAAAATTTCGCCATAAAAATTTTAATAAAAAGGGACGGAGTAGCAAAAAACAACAGTTTTTTTCAAACTCTCATATATAATGGCAACCGCAGGTGAATAGCCTGAAAGACCAATCAAAATCAGTTTTGGCTTTACAGTACAAGACATCCGCCCAGCAGAAAGTGGCGTGTAACTTCTGCAGTCGATGCATGTCCCCATTCGGTTGAGGCTTTTGCTCATCCATCATGTGAATCGATTGACTGTCGGGAAAGTCCGGCACTGTCTTTGACAGGAATCTATTCTGCAGTTGTCCAGACAAACACTGTTCCCCATTCAGTGCGGACAACAGCAGATGGATGATTCTTCCTTTTCAGGATATTCACTTTTTTGTCTATAGAAAACCGACCACTATGGGTCGGTTGTATTGAAAATATATTGAAATCAAAAGAACCAGCGTCCCATCGACAATCCCATCAATATAGCGTTCCTGAACCGTCTGTTTAAATTGACTCTACGGCATCCTGTTTCAATGCCATGCTCTTCTGCATATTTTAGGTAATCTTCCAATATCTTACGGGCTTTTTTGGGATGTTTCTTTTCCCATTCTACCCTGGACTCAGGCGGCCATTGGGTACCAGTGAGCCATTGATAGATGGGGGCGCGTTCAGGATTGGCGCAGCATATCCTGCACCATTTTGCCCAGATTCCTACGATTTTTTCGCTTAATGTAGAGGTTTTGTCCATGACGCAACCTGCTTTTCCATATCATCCCTGCACTGCTGATTCCAGCACCATCCTGACATAACGAGCATAGGGCATGTCCTCTGCCTTCGCCTTTGCCTTGACGGCTTCCATCAGGACGGTCGGAATGCGGATAGTCATTGAGGATTCTTTCTTCTTGAACTCAAAAGGCAGCGGCTTGAATGTCGAATAATCCAAGTCGGACAGATCCTGTGCCAGAAATGCTTCTGCCTCTTCGTCAGTTTTCATTCGTGGTACTGTTTTCATAATGTTTTGCCTCCCCTCTGTGCATATACCGGGCACTGACTGGACGAATGAGACTGCCCCTCAGTGTGAAAGCAACGAACAGTGATCTTCCATCAACCTGCCCCACAACGATGTATCTGTCTTCTTCCAGCGTTGTATGGTCTAGATCAGGGGAATAGGTTGCATTGCCTTCTTTGAAAAGACGTTCTATCTCTTCACGGGAAACACCATGTTTTCCACACTTCGGCCAGTTCCCGCTATTCCAGTCAAAACCCTTTATTTCCATGAAAAGATATTAACAAACGTTATTACAAATGACAATACATTTTATTTCCAGACACAGCCTGTCATTGGAACTCTCTATGCTTTCTGGCAGGAATTCA
>CAVERB010000057.1:0-7386 GCA_963618105.1 Oxalobacter sp.
GTTCCCGGTACATTGCCTGCTCGGGGGTTTCCCCATGTTTGATGCCTCCTTGAGGGAACTGCCATGACTGTTCCTTTATCCGTTTTCCCCACCAGACTTCATTGTTGGTATTCAACAGGATAATCCCGACATTGGGACGATAACCTTCCCGGTCAAGCATCATTTACCTCGATGTCTGACAGACCGCATTCTTGCCATCTCCTTTCAGGAGAAGCGGATTTCTTGCCCCAGTTGCAACAAAACAGGCTTCTCTTGCCGGTGTCTGGGCAATCCATGAATGCATCTGCCTACGAATCCTTTAAAATCATATTGATTATAACCCTGTCAAGAAATAAAAGTATCTACTGTTATGAGAGCATCCCAATTTTTTATTTCAACCCTGAAAGAAGCACCTGCTGATGCCGAAGTCATCAGCCATAAACTGATGGTCCGTGCAGGCATGATCCGGCGCCTGGGTTCTGGTATTTATGTCTATATGCCGATGGGGCTTCGCGTCATTCACAAGATTGAAAATATTATTCGTGAAGAAATGAACCGGTCAGGCGCCATTGAGCTGCTGATGCCTGTCGTCCAGCCAGCAGAACTGTGGCAAGAAACAGGTAGATGGCAGAAATATGGCCCTGAACTGCTGAGAATCAAGGACCGCCATGACCACGATTTTGTCATTCAACCAACCTCTGAAGAAATGGTGACAGATATCGCCAGAAGCGTGATCAAGTCTTACCGCCAGCTGCCTGTCAATTTTTACCATATTCAGACAAAGTTCCGAGATGAACGCCGCCCCCGTTTTGGATTGATGCGCGGACGTGAATTCACGATGAAAGATGCTTATTCTTTCGACCGGGATATTGAAGGACTGAAAAAGTCATACAGCATCATGTTTGATGCTTATGTTCGTATCTTCAAGCGCTTTGGACTGGATTTTCGTCCAGTTACTGCCGACAATGGCACCATTGGCGGTTCAGGTTCCCATGAATTCCATGTGATTGCCGAGACAGGGGAAGATGCTTTGGTCTATTGCCCTGATTCTGATTATGCTGCCAATATGGAAGCTGCTGAGGCATTGCCGCCAACCAAGCAGCGTCCGGCATCAACCATGCCCATGCAGAAAGTCTCGACACCAGGACAGACCGCTTGTGAAGCCGTCAGCGCTTTCCTGAAACAGCCTGTCTCTCAATCCCTGAAAGTGATCGCCGCCATCAGAACTAATGTGCCTGAAGGCGAGACGGGACATTTCGTGGTCATTCTGATGCGGGGAGACCATGAACTCAACGAAGTAAAGACAGAAAAGATCATTGGGGAATTCCGTTTTGCTAGCGACAGCGAGATCATCCATTATCTGGGATGCGAACCCGGCTATCTGGGACCAATTGGCCTTGCTGACCGAGAGGACGTTTCCCTTTATGCAGATTACGCTGTCACTGTAATGAGTGATTTCATCTGTGGTGCCAATGAAAAGGATAAACACTATATGGGGGCGAACTGGGAACGTGATATCCCTTTGCCAACTAATACCGCTGATTTTCGCAACGTTGTTGCAGGAGATCCTTCTCCTGACGGTAAAGGCTCCCTCGCAATCCAACGTGGGATTGAGGTTGGTCATGTCTTCCAGCTGGGTACCCGCTATTCCCAAGACATGAACGCTGTTTATCTGGATGAAACCGGCAAGCCACAACTGATGCAGATGGGCTGTTATGGCATTGGCGTGACACGTGTTGCCGCAGCAGCTATCGAACAGAACAATGATGACAAAGGCATGATCTGGCCGGCAGCCATTGCGCCGTTTGAAGTGGTGCTCTGTCCAATGGGCTATGATCGGAGTGACGCAGTGAAAACCACGATTGACAGTCTGTACGAGACACTGAAAACCGCTGGTATTGATGTCATTCTGGATGATCGGGGGGAACGTCCAGGTGTGATGTTTGCCGACTGGGAACTGATCGGTATTCCTCACCGTATCGTCGTCGGTGACAGAGGTCTGAAGAACGGACAGCTGGAATATCAGGGACGCCGTGATGAAAAGGCAACTGCCATTCCTGTTGCCGGAATGGCGGATTTCATCATTGCAAAAATCAAGGCTGAACGATAATTAGCCCTTCCGTCCAGCCTAAGGAATGAAACGCCAGAACCTGAACCAGGTTCTGGCGTTTTCTATCATTTAACGGAAATCGGTACTGACAAAAGAACCTTTTCGACTGCTGTAGATAACCACGACAGCCTTTCCGCATCCTGACAGGATACATCCTGCCAAGGAATTATTTAAGATGCTGGGAAACCAGTTTGCTCATTTCAAACATAGAAACCTGTTCCTTGCCACCAAAAACAGGTAACAGTTTCTTGTCAGCATTAATCATCCGGCGATTTGCGGCATCCTGCAAGTTGTTTTTCTTGATGTATTCCCAGAGTTTCTTGGTAACCTGGGTCCTTGGTAATGCTTTCTTGCCGACAATTACAACCAATTCTGCATCAGGCTGAAGCGGTTTCATAAACGCATTAACTGGAGCTGCTTTAGCAGGTGCTTTCTTAGCGGGAGCCGCTTTTTTTGCGGCAGTTTTTCTTGTTGCCATAATGAAGCCTTTAGGTAAGAGGAGTTAGCTATTTACTGCAAAGATAAATATATGTGATTTATTGCAGAATGCAAGTTTTTTCTGCAAACAAGCAATAAAGTCTGGCTCCCGTGTTCCCTATGCCACACTTTTACAGGATTTTCCTGATAAAACAAGGGAGAGACTCCCGCAATAACTTTCCTTGATGTCCAAGCTGTCAATGCATGCCTGGCATCATGCCTTTTAATCCTCGGAGCATTTTCATCATGCCGCCGCTCTTCATTTTCTTCATCATGGATTGAACCTGTTCAAACTGCTTCAGCAGCCGGTTGACCTCCTGTACTTGTACACCGGCGCCTGCCGCAATACGGCGTTTCCGTGACGCCTTGATCAATTCCGGTTTCGCCCTTTCCTGCGGGGTCATGGAATTGATAATGCCTGTCATCCGAGAGACCCCTTGGTTCGCTTTCTCAAAATTGGCGCCTTGTGCAGCCATCCGGATATGGGCAGGCAGTTTGTCAATCATATTGGCCATCCCGCCCATGTTTTTCATCTGGACCAGCTGTGCCTGGAAATCATTGAGGTCAAAACGCGCACCCGACTTGAGTTTCTTTTCAAGCGCTTGAGCCGCTTTTATATCTACGGCTTTGCGCGCTTCTTCCACCAAGGCAACGATATCGCCCATGCCAAGCACACGATCTGCCATACGACGTGGGTCGAAAGGTTCAAGGCCCTCAAGTTTTTCAGAGACACCAACAAACTTGATTGGCTTGCCAGTAACCTGACGGACAGATAACGCAGCACCGCCACGGGCATCACCATCCAGTTTAGTCAGGACAATCCCTGTCAAAGGTAGGGTATCGTTAAAAGTTTTGGCAACATTGATAGCATCTTGACCGGACATGGCATCCACAACAAACAGGGTTTCAACCGGATTCAATGCCTGGTGCAGTCCTGAAATTTCCCGCATCATCTGTTCATCAATCCCCAAACGCCCTGCTGTATCGACAATCAGGACATCATGGAAATGGCGTTTGGCATGATCAACCGCAGCAAGGACAATCTCAACGGGTGTCTGGTTGGCATCTGACCCAAAGAAATCTGCGCCACTCTGTACTGCCACCGTCTCAAGCTGCTTGATGGCAGCTGGTCGGTAAATATCTGCTGAAACTGTCAAGACTTTCTTTTTCAGTTGTTTTTGCAGGTATGATGCCAGCTTACCGACGGTCGTGGTTTTACCAACCCCCTGTAAGCCTGCCATCAGAATAACGGCAGGCGGCTGAGTAGCAAAATTCAGTTCAGACGCTTTCGGTCCCAGGTCTGCCCCCATAACAGAAGCTAGCTCTTCCTGGACAACACCCACCAGTGCCTGCCCCGGCGTCAAGGACTCAATGACCTCTTTGCCCATCGCCTTTTCCCGGACATTCTTGATGAAGGTCCGTACAACCGACAATGCCACATCAGCTTCTATCAGGGCGAGCCGGACTTCGCGCAGCATCTCGGCGGTATTGGATTCAGTCAGGCGGGCTTCCCCTTTCAGGGTCTTGACGACTTTGGCAAGCCGTTGGGTCAGATTGTCAAGCATAGGTTTGTTTCCGTAGTGGATTGGTGGGAGTTGCGGATATGTCTTTTTCTATTCTACAATGTTTTTTCACTCTGATTCTGTGCAATATTTTAGTGCACATTTTTTCTGAAGAGAAAGCGGAACCTCCTTATGACATCTGATATTGCCATTGCCCAAAGTGCAAAAATGCACCGCATCACCCAAGTTGCACAGCGTTACGGTATCCAAGAAGACTTCACCGAACCTTATGGTCACTATAAAGCCAAGATCAATCTTGACTTCCTTGAAACGTTGAAGAATAAACCGGATGGCAAACTGATTATGGTTACTGCCATCAGCCCAACCCCAGCAGGGGAAGGAAAAACCACAACTTCCATTGGTCTGGGCGATGCCCTTAACCGTCTTGGCAAGAAGACTATTATCTGTCTGCGTGAACCTTCGATGGGGCCTGTTTTCGGGATGAAAGGCGGTGCAGCAGGCGGCGGCTACTCGCAGGTTGTCCCCATGGAAGACATCAATCTCCATTTCACAGGCGATATCAGTGCGGTTTCCCTGGCAAACAACCTGTTGTCGGCACTGATCGACAATCATATCCATCAAGGCAATGCATTGGGTATTGATGCACGCCGTATTGTCTGGAAACGTGTCGTTGATATGAATGACCGTTCGCTGCGCAGTATCACTGTCGGTCTGGGTGGTCCCGGGAATGGTTATCCCCGTTCGGATGGCTTTGATATTGCAGTCGCTTCTGAAGTTATGGCGATTTTCTGCCTGGCAAACAATCTGCAGGATCTGAAAGCACGTCTGGGAAATATCGTTGTTGCATATACTCGTGATCGCAAACCCGTCCTGGCGAGCGACCTGAAAGCCCACGGTGCGATGGCAGCCCTGCTGAAAGATGCCATCAAACCCAACATGGTCCAGACGCTTGAAAACAACCTGGCTTTCATCCATGGTGGTCCTTTTGCAAATATTGCAACGGGCTGCAATTCGGTCATTGCAACCAAATCAGCCTTGAAATTGGCTGATTATGTTGTGACAGAAAGCGGATTTGGCGCGGATCTCGGTGCCGAGAAATTCGTTGATATTGTCTGCCGGAAATCTGACCTGCGTCCTGACTGCGCTGTCCTGGTCGTAACTATCCGGGCCCTGAAATACCATGGCGGTGTCAATCTGCCTGACTTGGGCAAGGAAAACCTAGCTGCACTTGAAAAAGGCATTCCGCACCTGGAACGCCATATCCACAACATCCGGGAACACTATGGCCTGCCTTGCGTCATCTGCGTCAATCACTTTACGCTTGATACCGATGCAGAAATCCAGCTCCTGAAAGATCGGATGGCAGGTAAAGGAACGCCAATTGTTGTTTCCAGACACTGGAGCCAAGGCGGCAAAGGTGCCGAAGAGCTTGCTCAGGCAGTCATTGACATGGTTGATACCACACCTAGCAATTTCAAGTTTGTCTATGATGAAGGAATGTCTATCTGGGACAAGATGAAAACCTTGGCGACAAAACTGTACGGTGCAAAAGATATTGTTGCTGACAGCAAAGTCAAGGATCAGATCCGGAAACTGGAAGAAGATGGCTATGGCAGATACCCACTCTGCGTGGCAAAGACCCAGTATTCTTTCTCTACTGACCGGGCATTGCGCGGTGCACCGACAGATCATCTGGTCAATATCCGTGAAGTCCGAATTGCCGCTGGTGCTGAGTTCATCGTTGTTTACTGTGGCGATGTCATGACGATGCCTGGTTTGCCTAAGGTTCCATCATCGAATAATATTGACATTGATGCAGATGGACGTATCACTGGTCTGTTCTGATTTTTATCCTGGATCCTGTTCCTAAAGCCGGATCCAGATATTTTTATCGAGTTTTTTTGCAAACCGCGCCTTACTCGGTTATATTTAAGTTTTCAAGACAAAAATGCCGATGTGCGTTTCTTCTGCCATTGGTTTTGTTGCCCTCTGATCGTTGTTTACCAGACAGCGTTTTCCGGTTTTGCTATCGGCAAGACTTTGTAATGATGGGCATGATTTCCCTTATGTACGGGGATGCACACAGACAAGAAATGAATTGAATAATATGCCAGTAGCCATTCCGGCTGTCAGGCAAAAGTGGAGATTAAAAGGGAAAAGGGAAAGAACATGAAAATTACAATTATCGGCGCTGGGGCGATCGGCGGCTATGTCGGGGTCAAGCTGGCTCTTGCCGGAGAGGATGTGACCTTCATCGTACGCGGCAAGAATCTGGAAGCCATCAAGAAGAACGGCATGAAGCTCATTATGAATGATGGAACGGAACTGGTTGCAAAAAATGTTAAGGCAACCAACAATTACGATGAAGTCGGTCCGCAGGATATGGTTATCATCGCATTGAAAGCCCATCAGGTTGATGCGGTTGCCAATGATGTGCCCAAACTTTTTGGACCGGATACTGTCGTTGTCACCATGCAAAACGGCATCCCTTTCTGGTACTTCCACAAACATGGCGGCCCACATGAAGGTAAACGGGTTGAAACGGTTGATCCAACTGGTCTGTGTGCAGAAAAGATTCCAGCTGACCGTATCTTGGGTTGTGTTGTCTATCCAGCCTCTGCCCTGATTGCGCCGGGTGTTGTCAAACATATCGAAGGCGACCGTTTCCCGATTGGTGAACTGGACGGCAGTACGACCGAACGAGCACAGAAAGTTTCTGAAACCTTTATCAAGGCTGGCTTCAAGTCCCCAATCCTTGAGAATGTTCGTGCTGAAATCTGGCTGAAGCTGTGGGGCAACCTGAGCTTCAATCCAATTAGTTCCCTGTCCCATGCAACCCTGGTTGATATTTGTCAATATCCATTGACGCGTGACCTTGCTGCGAACATGATGACTGAGGCACAGACTATTGCAAACAAATTGGACATTACTTTCCGTGTCCCGCTTGAAAAACGTATCCGTGGTGCAGAGAAAGTAGGTAAGCATAAGACCTCCATGCTGCAGGACGTTGAGGCAGGACGTGCGCCTGAAATTGATGCACTGGTTGGTTCTGTTGTTGAATTGGGACGCATCACCAACACAGATACACCTTATATCAATGCTGTCTTTGCCTTGGTCAAGCTGCTGGCAAAGACCATGGAAGAAGAACACGGCAAAGTCAAGATGGAAGCCTGTTGACGGCTACGATTCCATCATTCCTCCATCCCGCCACCTACCCTGTGGCAGGATGCTGAAAAAAAGCATTCCAAAACGCAGTGAAATAGTACAAAATAAAAGTTTGGAACTTCTCCGTCAGGC
>CAVERB010000058.1:0-17423 GCA_963618105.1 Oxalobacter sp.
GCGACGTTGCAGCAGGTGCAGCAGTCTATCCATCGCCGGCTGATTGAGACAACGCCGCGTTATGCGCATAATCTCAACGCTGTCCTAAACCCTTGCCCGCAGTTGGTGATGAAGCTGATTGGCAGGCTGGATTATTCGGGAATACCGATTGAGTAACGGCACACTGCGCTTTCTGAGGAGGAACAGCAAGAAGGTAACGGACTGATAGGCTGTTTCAGCGAAAGACTTTTTGAGAAAAAAGCCTACCGCTTCGGTGCTGGATAGCTGACTTCGAGGATTTCGAGTTCTTCTGGGCCATTGGGCGTATGCAGGATGACGATATCGCCTTCATGCGCCTTGATGAGGGTCTTTGCCATCGGCGATATCCAGCTGATACGGCCTTTCAGCGGGTCGAATTCATCAATGCCAACAATCGTGACGGTGTTTTCTTCGCCATTTTCACGGGCATAGGTGACGGTTGCCCCAAAGAATATCTGGTCACTGCCATAGTGGATGCTGGGGTCAAAAGCTTCGGCAGATTCAATTCGCTTGAGCAAAAAACGCAGGCGTCGGTCAATTTCACGCAGGCGGCGTTTGCCATAGATGTAGTCGCCGTTTTCCGAGCGGTCGCCGTTGGATGCCGCCCAGGATACAATGGAAACGGTTTTCGGCCGTTCCTTGTCAATCAGGTCAAGGTATTCATCCTTGAGGGCTTTCAGTCCTTCCGGGGTAATGTAGTTCTTGAAACCCGCCGGCAGTATTGGCGCACCGGTCTGGACGTTATCATCAGCCTGGTCGGATTCTTTGGTGAAGGCTTTGCTCATGATTTCCTCAAAATGAAACCCGGAGCAGTCTTCCACTCCGTGCATGGTCTGTTTGATATGTTGCTGTCAGTCGTTACCCGAAGCGCGGAACAGGTTCAGCTGGTTGCGAATTCCGTCATCTGATGGTGAAAATGCTGAATCAGGATGCAGTCTGGATTCTTCGAGCGTGTCCAGGTATTCCGGTGTCACATCGCCGGTAATATAGATACCGTCAAAGCAGGAGGCATCAAAACTGGTCAGGGCCGGATTCACATCGGTTACGGAACGCTTGAGGTCATTCAGATCCTGGTAGATCAAGGCATCAGCCGTGATATCCCGGCGGATTTCTTCGACAGATTGTCCTCTGCCGGCGATGAGTTCCTGGCGGGTCGGCATGTCGATGCCATAGACATTGGGATACCGGACTGGCGGCGCGGCCGATGCGAACATGACTTTGTTGGCACCGGCTTCACGAACCATCTGGATGATTTCCCGGCAGGTGGTCCCCCGGACAATGGAGTCATCAACGAGCAAGACGTTCTTGCCTTTGAATTCAGAACCGATGGTATTGAGTTTCTGGCGGACAGAGCGTTTGCGGACTGCCTGTCCGGGCATGATGAAGGTTCTGCCGATATAGCGGTTTTTGATCATGCCTTCACGGTATTCAATACCGAGCTTCAGCGCAAGCTGGATGGTCGCCGGCCGGGAGGAATCAGGAATTGGCATGACAACGTCAATATCGCCCATCGGAATTTCCTGCTTGATCTTTTCTGCCAGGTATTCTCCCATTTTCAGGCGGGTCGCATAGACCGAAGCGCCATCAATCAGGGAATCCGGACGGGCGAGGTAAACATATTCAAAAATGCAGGGGTTCAGGCTTGGGTTCTCTGCACACTGACAGCAGAACAGTTCGCCGTCAAGGTCAATGAAAATGGCTTCTCCGGGCGCCACATCCCGCATGAAGCGGAAGCCCAGCCCTTCCAATGCGACTGATTCACTGGCAATCATGTATTCTGTACTGCCATTGACTTCAGCACAGCCGATGCACAATGGGCGAATGCCATAGGGATCACGAAAAGCCAGAATACCGTAACCGGCGATATGGGCAACTGCGGCATAAGCTCCTCTGACACGGCGGTGGAGAACACCGACCGCCTTGAACAGGGTGGCAGGATCCAAGGAAACCCCACTGGATGCCTGCTGGATTTCATGCGCCAATACGTTGAGCAGGACTTCCGAATCCGAATTGGTGTTGATATGGCGGCGGTCATTGCGGAACATATCCGCCTTGAGTTCATCACAGTTGGTCAGATTGCCGTTATGCGCAAAGGTCATGCCGAATGGGGCATTGACATAGAACGGCTGCGCTTCTTCTTCGTTCCGTGCGGAACCGGCAGTTGGATAACGGACATGTCCTATCCCGCAGACACCCGGCAACGCGCGCATGTTGCGGGTACGGAAGACATCTCTCACCAGCCCGTTTGCCTTGAACATGGCAAACTTGCCATTGTTACAGGTCGCAATACCGGCTGCATCCTGCCCACGGTGCTGCAAGAGCTGCAATGCATCGTAAATCAACTGATTGACCGGTGATTTTGAAACTATGCCAACAATCCCACACATGGTGGTCTCCTCATTTAAAATTAACACCGTTACCCGACTTCAGTAACTGATCTGTTTTGCCAGATAATCCGGCAGGAAAGGCATTGTCTGTTTCGCCAGCGCAACCATCACCGGCGAAAACAGGGCGTTCCGCCAGAACGGTTTTTGTGGCAGGTTTGTCAGCCCTGCCGCCAGCACCAGCGCAACCGCAATGACTATTCCTTTGCAAAACCCAAACGCTGCGCCGAGCAGTCTGTCCAGGAAAGACAGACCAACCACACTGACCATGCCGCTTGCCATCCTGCCCGCCAGCCAGACCAAAACTCGCGTTCCGATGAACATGACCAGGAACAGGATAATGGCACCGGCAGTGCCTGCCGTCATTGCGTCTGGCAGCCACGGTGCCACAGCGTCCCCGAAATGGGTTGCCACATAAAAGGCAATCACCCATCCTGCCAATGAGGCAGCTTCCCTGATAGCACCGCTGACCATGCTCCGAAGCATCAACCCACCAACCAGCAGTACCAACAGGATGTCAAACCATGTCAAGGCACTGCTCCATCCATCAACGCCGTTTTGTCTTGTTGGCAATCATCTGACCGATCGGATCATCGCCTGACGTTTTTTTCTTGGCAGCTGTCTTTTCTTTTGCTGCCTTGTCTTTTACGGTTTTTTCACGGTCTGCTTTGGCTTTGCGTTCTTTTTCTGCCCGTTCTCTGTCAGCTTTTTCCCTGGCAGCACGTTCCTGGTCTGCTTTGGCCTTATGTTCTTTTTCTGCCCGTTCTTTATCCGTCTGTTCCCGATCGGTCTGCGCTTTTCCTGCACGACGATCAGATCCTAGCTCTTTCACCGGTTCTGAAACCGGCGCGGGGGTATTCACTGTATTCGATACTTGTTCAGGTGCTGCTACCCCATTATTCTGTGGTGCTGCTTGTGGATCAGATGGTGGTTGGGCATTCTGGTCAACGGCTGGCGACGATGCTTCCTGACTTGTGGAACCGCTCAGTGTTTCTGGCTGGGAGACTGGTGCGGCTGCTTTGGAATCCATTTGTATCGCCAGGTTCAGGTTCGGTTTCTGCGGTTTTGACTCAAAAACCAACGGCAGTACAATCAATGCCGAAACGACCAGAATCACGGAACCGATCAGGCGGCGGCGGGCACGTTTTTTTTCAGGAAGCTGAGGATCAACTTCATTGGATGCTGCTTGGCATCCCCGTCTTCCCTGTTTTTCTGTGGCAGAGGGCGCATCCCGACCTGTGGTCCGGTTGTTGTCCTGTGCCGCCTTGTCTCGGCGGAAAAATGAAAACAGACTCATGAATCAGTGATGGTTTGTTGAATCCCTGCGTTGTCAGGCTGCTGTGACACCGGTGACAACCCAGAAGGATCCGAATGCGATTATTCTATCATTATTCGATGCGTTTTTCCGTGCGCTGCTCAAGGCTTTTTCTGCCGTTTCATCTATCGTAATCCGATCACGGGACACCCCGGCTGCCAGCAGTTTTTCCAACAGCATTCCAACATCCGCCGCTCTTGGCAACGGCAGGTTGGTGATATACCAAGCATCTACCTGATCTTTCAGGATACGAATCACGCCTTTGATATCTTTGTCTGCCATTGCGCCATAGACGGCTAGCGTTCTGCCATCACAAGGTAACGCTTTCAGGTTGTCTGCCAATGTTCTGGCAGCATGGGGATTGTGCGCAACATCAACAATCACCAGCGGATTATGCTGGATGATCTCAAACCGTCCTGGCAAATGGATATGCGACAATGCGTCAAAAATGGCTTCGATATAAATCGGCAGCCGGTCCTGCAGGGCATGGACAGCCGTCAGCACCGTTGCTGCATTGGCAATCTGGCAATCGCCATATAGAGATGGACGGGGCAGTTCCCATAGCACTGTACCGCCTGGTCCCCGGTAATGCCAGGTTGCACCATCCATTTCTCCAGCGTAATCACGCCCATACCGTTTCAGGTCTGCGCCTATGGAAGCCGCGTGGTCCAGCAATGACTGCGGCGGATTTTCTTCACCATAAAGGGCAATGCTGCCTTTGCGATAGATGCCCGCTTTCTCAAAACCAATTTTTTCACGGGTATCTCCCAGGAAAGCCTGGTGGTCAAGTGCCACATTGGTCACGATGGCAACATTGGCATCCAGCAGGTTGACTGCATCGAACCTGCCGCCCAATCCCACTTCAAACACGACGACATCCAGCCTTGCATCGGCAAAAAGTTTCATCGCTACCAGCGTGGTGAACTCAAAAAACGTCAATGGGATATCACCGCGCACCGCTTCAACTGCACAGAAAGCCGCTATCAGTGCGGCATCATCCACCTCCTGCCCATCAATACGGATGCGTTCATTGAAACGGTGGATATGAGGAGAGGTATATTGACCGGTCCTGTAACCTGATGCCCGCCAGATGGTTTCCAGCATCATGCAGGTAGAACCCTTGCCGTTGGTGCCGCCGACAATCACAACCGGGCAGGAGAAGGTAATTGCCAGCCGTTCCTTGACTATTCCGATACGGTCCAGTCCCAGTGCAATGTTCTGCGGGTGCATCGCCTCAATATAGTCCACCCATTGTGCCAGGGTCCGCACAGTCTGCTGTCCAGCGGTCTTTTCCATGCTTGTATCCAGTGTCTCAACAAATTCCCATAACAAAACAAACGCCCGTCTTTCCGGACAGGCGTTTGAGCATCATGCGGCAGTCTTCCAGTCAGGACAGTTTGTGTTTGCCCAAGAGCATTGACAGCAGTTCAAACAGTTCCTGTTTCATTTCCCGACGGTCAACGATACGGTCAACTGCGCCTTTTTCCAGCAGAAATTCCGAACGCTGAAAGCCAAGAGGCAGTTTTTCACGGACCGTCTGTTCGATGACACGGGGTCCCGCAAAACCGACCAATGCCTTGGGTTCTGCTAATACGACATCGCCCATAAAGGCAAACGATGCAGAAACCCCGCCCATTGTCGGATCGGTCAGGACGGTTAGGAATGGCAACCCTGCCGCTGACAGGTTGGTCAGGCTCATGTTGGTCTTTGCCATCTGCATCAGGGAAAGCAGGCCTTCCTGCATCCGGGCGCCGCCTGATGCCGTGATGCAGACAAACGGCACCTTGCGGTCGATTGCGGCATTAACCCCACGAACAAAGCGTTCCCCAACGACTGATCCCATTGAACCGCCCATGAATTCGAATTCAAAACAGGCGATGACAACCGGCAAGGTATTGATGGTCCCTCCCAATACAATGAGAGCATCAGTTTCGCCCGTTGCCTTTTCCGCATCTTGAAGCCGGTCAGGATAACGTTTGCTGTCTTTGAACCCCAGCGAATCAACAGGACCAACGGTCTGTCCAATTTCATAGCGTCCTTCAATATCCAGCAACAGGTTCAGTCTTTCACGGGCGCGGATCCGCATATGGTGACTGCATTGCGGGCAGACACGGACATTGGTATCCAGGTCAGAACGGTACAGTACTGCTTCGCAGGACGGACATTTCACCCATAGCCCTGCTGGTACACGGCGTGGGGTTACCTGATTCTGGATCCTTGGCAGAGCCGTATTGTCGAGCCAACTACTCATATCATCTCCTGATCTGACAGACCGCCATTACAGCTCGACGGTCTGTTCCGCACAATTCCATGCGAGATTTCTTTTTACAAGGCGCTATTAAAAACCGAAAGTTTCTATTCGTCCAGTGCCTTGCGGATCGGTTTCAGAAACGATACAACTGCTGCCGCCGCTGCCTCGGGCAGGACCTTGTCCATTTCCTGAATAATACGGGTCCCCATCACCACGGCATCCGCAGCCTGTCCCAGTTTCCGTGCCGTTTCTGCATCCCGGACCCCAAAGCCGACTGCCACCGGGAACGGGACAACCGCTTTGATGCGGTTGATACGCTGCCTGACTTCCGTCACATCAATATTGGCAGCCCCGGTCACACCTTTCAGGGAGACATAATAGATAAACCCGCCGCCAATCTGGGCGACATGCTGGATACGCTCATCTACTGAAGTCGGAGCCAGCAGAAAAATCTGGTCCATGCCGCGCGCTTTCAGCATCGCCGCAAACGCTTCCGATTCTTCTGGTGAGTAATCGACAACCAGTACCGCATCTGCCCCGGCTTCTGCCGCAGCATCTACAAAAGCCTGCTGCCCCATGTTTTCAATCGGATTGGCATACCCCATCAGCACTACCGGGGTCTTGGTATTGTCCTTGCGGAACTCGGCAACTTGTTCGAGCACTTTCTTCAGCGTCATGCCATTCTTCAAGGCAACTTCGGAAGCATGCTGGATGATTGGGCCATCCGCCATTGGGTCGGAAAACGGCATCCCAAACTCAATGATGTCAGCGCCTCCTTCAACCAGGGCATGCATGACAGGAACGGTCTGCTCGACCGTCGGATAACCGGCAGTCATAAAGGGCACCAGCCCTTTCCGGTTCTGTTCTTTCAATGTTTTCAGTGTTTGTTCAATGCGTGACATATTCAATCCTGTTTATCAGTTCTTTTCCATACGTGACATCCAAAACGGGAAAGCCACATCACCATTCAACACCGGCGCGCTGGGCGACCGTGTGCATATCCTTGTCTCCTCGACCTGACACATTGACCAGAATAATCTGGTCTTTCGGCAGATCCGGCGCCATCTTCATTGCCTGTGCCAATGCATGACTGGATTCCAGTGCCGGGATAATCCCTTCGACACGGGTCAGCGCATGGAACGCCGCAAGCGCTTCATCATCAGTGATTCCGACATATTCCACCCTGCCAATATCCCGCAGGTATGCATGTTCCGGTCCGATGCCCGGGTAATCCAGCCCGGCAGAAACCGAATGGGTATCAATGATCTGGCCATCCGCATCCTGCAGCAGCAGCGTCCGGTTGCCATGCAGCACACCTCGGACACCCATCGTCAGGGATGCCGCATGACGGCCAGTCTCAAGTCCATCCCCGGCAGCTTCTGCCCCGATGAGCTTCACTTGCTTGTGGCCGATATACGGATAGAAAATCCCAATCGCATTGGAACCGCCGCCGCAAGCGGCAATCACATAATCCGGCTGGCGTCCTGTCATTTCCGGCATCTGGACAAGACATTCTTCTCCAATGACCGACTGGAAATCCCGGACCATTTTCGGATACGGATGCGGTCCCGCCGCCGTCCCGATGATATAGAACGTATTTTCAATATTAGCGACCCAGTCGCGCATCGCTTCATTCAGCGCATCTTTCAGGGTATTGGAACCGGCGGTGACCGAAATGACATTCGCTCCCAGCAGTTTCATCCGATAGACATTCTGCGCCTGACGGGCGACATCCTCACTGCCCATGAAGATATGGCATTCCATCCCGTAACGGGCGGCAATGGTCGCTGTCGCAACCCCATGCTGACCTGCACCGGTCTCAGCAATCACGCGGGTCTTGCCCATACGCTTTGCCAACAATGCCTGACCGATAACATTGTTGATTTTATGAGCACCAGTATGGTTCAGGTCTTCGCGCTTCAGGTAAATCTGGGCACCGCCCAGCATATCGGACCAACGTTTCGCATGATAGACAGGAGACGGACGACCGGCATAATGCTTCAGTTCATAACGGAACTCCGCCAGGAAGTTCGGATCATCGCGATAACGTATATAAGCCTGTTTCAGTTCATCCAAGGCATGAATGATCGTTTCTGCCACAAACAGGCCGCCATAAGGACCAAAATGCCCCCGTTCATCGGGCTGGTCATAACCTGCAACTTTATAGAATGGACGTGTATCTTTTTCTTCCATGAGAGGCTCTCTTTCCTCACTTGCTTGATGGACAGGCAGACAAGCTGCCTGCGGAATATTTCAACTGAAAG
Source organism: Oxalobacter sp. (assembly GCA_963618105.1). GTDB lineage: Bacteria > Pseudomonadota > Gammaproteobacteria > Burkholderiales > Burkholderiaceae_D > Oxalobacter. The sequence goes on from CAVERB010000058.1 coordinate 8,233, forward strand.
GGAAACATCCGTATCTCATTTTCCGGCATCACCCTGCCGGACAGCAGCAATGAACGCATGGATTTTTCCCATATCCTTGATACCCTTGGATGCCTCGACACCGCTGCTGACATCAACGGCAAACGGGCGCAGACGCACCACGGCACCAGTGACATTTTGCGCGTTCAATCCACCACTCAAAACGGCCTGATGAGCGGTTTCTTCTGATACGATAGACCAATCGAAAACCTTTCCTGCACCACCATAGGCCTCTGACCAGACATCCAGCAGAAGCCCTCGGAACCATGGGCTGGCAGCACGGTAAATATCGCTATATTTTATCAAATCCTCTGCTGTTGTATCCAGTTTTACCCGGAAAGCCCGGATAAAAGGCAATCCCGCCGCAACAGCCGCCCTATGGCATTGTTCCGGTGTCTCATCGCCATGGAACTGCAGCAGTGACAGATGGGCAATTTCCGCTGTCTGTGCCACTTTTTCCGGTGTTTCATTCACAAACAGCCCTACTGCTGTGATGAACGGCGGTAGCAACATGGTCAACGATGCCGCACGATCAGGAGAAACATAACGAGGACTTTTCGGGTAAAACACAAACCCCAGCGCATCAGCACCAGCTGTCACAGCCGCCTGTACATCCGTTTCGCGGGTCAAGCCACAGATCTTGATCCGGGTTCGGGTTGTCGTTGGTTTCATGGAAAAATATTCTCCCGTTGCGGTAATCCCCATTTCGGGTCATAGAAAATCTTTGTCAGGTACAATCCGTCCGGCATGAAAGTTGGCGCCGCTCTTGAACGATCTCTGCCTGCCAGCAGTTCTGCCATCCATTCCGGCGGATGACTGCCTTTGCCCACATACACCAATGACCCGACGATATTGCGGATCATATGATGCAGGAACGCATTGGCTTCGAACGTGAAAACAATCAGGTCTTTCCGGCGTTCAATCTGGATGGTATGCAATGTCTTCCAAGGTGTAATCGACTGGCATTCCGCTGCCCGAAAAGCCGAGAAATCATGCTCACCCAGCAGATAATCCGCTCCCTCTCGCATCCGGTCAATGTCAAGTGGCCGGAACACCCAGCCTGCCCGATGACGCCATAACGGGGAACGAACCGGACTGTTATACAGCAAATACCGATAACGGCGGCGGACAGCGCTTGAACGGGCATGGAATCCCGTCGGTCCCCCCGGCACCTCGCATGCCCAACGCACCGCAACCGAAGGCGGCAGCCAGGTATTCAGCCCCCGTACCCATGAATCAGGACGGCGGTCTATTTCCGTATCCAGATGCACCACCTGTTCAGACGCATGCACACCGGCATCTGTCCGCCCGGCACAGACTGTCGCAATACGAGTCTGGGTGAACTGGAAGATGACGGCCTCCAGAGCATCCTGCACCGTCATGCCATCCGGCTGTTTCTGCCAGCCATGCCACCCTGCGCCATCGTACTCGATTCCCAATGCCATCCGCTTCATCAATTTCTTTCCCTGCTGCCTGAAATTGTCTCAATCAAACTTTCAACGCAAAGACATAGTCATCCATAACAAACCCTTTGCCGATATCATTGCGCTCTTCGCGGATAACAACAAAACCAAGTTTTTCATAGGCATGAACAGCAGGATTGTTGCGGTTGACATTCAGCTCAATGCTTTTTAATCCGTTGTCTCTGGCGACCTGGATGAGAAATTCCAGCATCTGGCGGGCATGACCTTTGCCTCGCTGGTGTTTATACAGATAGAACTTGCTGAGATAAAGGGCATTCTCCCGTGGACAGGCTGCCATGAAGCCAAGGATGATGTCTTTGTCCTTGATAAACCAGTACTGACAGCCTTCTTCCAGCTGCTGGGTGATGGCAGGCACAGATTGGAACATCGCAATCATGTAGTCGTTCATCGCCAGACCGATGATACTATCATAATGTTCCTTGACGATTTCGGAAGCAACGACTGAAAGCTGTGCTATTCCCTTGCTGTCATCCGGGGCGACTTCTTGAAATTCCAAAGCAGACCTCTCCATCAGGTTTTTCTTATCGGCAAAAAAAGTCCCTGTTGACATATCAGACAGGGACTTGTCATCTAGCTGTTCCCATTTATTCTAGGATGATGCGAAGCATCCGGCGAAGGGGCTCTGCCGCTCCCCACAGCAACTGATCACCGACCGTGAATGCCGAGAGGTAATCGCCACCCATGCCGAGTTTGCGCAGTCTGCCGACCGGGATAGTGAGCGTGCCTGCAACTTCTACCGGGGTTAATGCCTTCAAGGTGTCGTCCTTGGTGTTGGGGACGACTTTCACCCATGAATTATGATTCTTGAGAATGTCGATGATTTCATCCAGCGGCACATCTTTCTTCAGCTTGATGGTAAGTGCCTGGGAATGGCAGCGCATCGCTCCGACACGGACACAGAGCCCATCAACGACAATACGGTTGTCCCCGTTTCTGCCAAGGATCTTGTTGGTTTCGGCTCCGCCTTTCCATTCTTCGCGGGACATGCCGTTGCCGAGGTCGGTATCAATCCAAGGGATGAGGTTGCCTGCCAATGGAATACCGAACTGCTTCGTTTCTTCTGATGTCATACTGCGCTGTCGGGCAGTGACCTGACGGTCGATATCCAAAATTGCTGAGGCAGGATTCTCCAGGTCAACCTTGACGACATTGCTCAGCAACCCGAACTGGGTCAATAGTTCACGCATATGCTGGGCACCGCCACCGGAGGCCGCCTGATAGGTCATGGAGGTCATCCATTCGACCAGGTCCTGCTGGAACAGCCCGCCCAGTCCCATCAGCATGCAGGAAACGGTGCAGTTGCCACCAATATAGTTCTTGATGCCTTTTGCTAAACCGTCCTTGATGACATTCAGGTTGACCGGATCAAGGATAATCAACGCATCATCGTTCATGCGGAGTTTGGAAGCGGCATCAATCCAATAGCCATTCCAGCCTGCTGCACGCAATTCCGGAAAAACGGCTTGTGTGTAGTCACCGCCCTGGCAGGAGATAAGGATATCGCATTTCTTGAGTGCTTCTATGTCATAGGCATCTTTCAGCGTGGTTTCATTCTTTGCCATTGCCGGTGCTTTGCCCCCAGCATTGGAAGTGGAAAAGAAGACCGGTTCAAAGAGGTTGAAGTCTTTTTCTTCCTGCATACGCTGCATAAGCACGGAACCAACCATGCCGCGCCAGCCAATCAATCCAACGAGTTTCATCTCAATACTCCCTGTTCAATTTCCTGCCTGTTCACAATGCTGCGACTACTGCATCCCCCATCGCCTTAGTGCCGGCACGCTGGCAGCCTGGTTCATAAATGTCACCGGTACGCAGACCACTTGCCAGGACTTTCTTGATGGCATTTTCGATACGGTCTGCCTGTTCATTCATGTTGAAGGAATAACGAAGCATCATGGCAGCAGACAGGATCTGTGCCAACGGGTTGGCAATACCCCGCCCCGCGATGTCTGGCGCAGAACCATGGGAAGGTTCGTACAGTCCCTTGCCATTTTCATCCAGAGAGGCAGAGGCGAGCATTCCGATGGAACCAGTCAGCATGGCGGCGGCATCTGACAGGATGTCCCCGAAGATGTTGCCGGTCAGCACGACATCAAGTTCTTTCGGTGCGCGGACAAGCTGCATGGCGGCGTTGTCCACATACATATGGTCAAGCCTGACTTCTGGATATTCCTTCGCGACATCAATGACAGTTTCACGCCAGAGCTGGGAAGTTTCGAGCACATTTGCCTTATCAACGGAAGTCAGTTTCCTACCCCGTTTCATCGCTGTCTGGAAACCGACATGGGCAATACGGCGAATTTCCGGTTCGGAATAGCGCATGGTGTCAAAACTTTCGACAGCCCCCTTGAAGGCGCCATCCGGCGCCGCACGGCGGCCTCTTGGCTGCCCGAAATAGATGTCACCGGTGAGTTCACGGACAATCAGCAGATCCAGCCCTGCGACGACTTCCGGCTTGAGGGTGGATGCGCCTGCCAGTTCTGGATAGAGGATGGCCGGACGCAGGTTGGCAAACAGTTTCAGGTTCTTGCGCAATCCCAGGATAGCTTGTTCCGGACGCAGCGCGCGTTCCAGTGTGTCATATTTGAAATCACCGACTGCCCCAAAGAGGACGGCATCGGCTTCCTGCGCCAGTTTCAGGGTGCTTTCCGGCAGCGGATGCCCGTGGTTGGCATAGCCGACACCACCAACGTCTGCCCATTCCATTTCAAAGTTTTCACCCAGTGCGTTCAGAACCCGCACGGCTTCATTCATGATTTCAGGACCAATGCCGTCACCCGGCAGAATTGCAATTTTCATGTTTCCTCTTTTCTAGACAGGCCTGCTGGAACCGCAGGTACTGTCTTTTCCTCAAAATTTTCCCAATAATAACAACGGTTGCTTAAATGGTGTTCGCCAGCCAAGGCTGGTCTGCGATATGCTGTTTTTCAAATGCGGCGATCTTGTCTGCCTTCTGTAGGGTCAGGCCGATGTCATCCAGACCGTTAAGCAAACAGTACTGGCGGAACGGATCAATCTCAAACGGTATCCTGATATTAAAGGCTTCATTGACGACCAGGCAATTTCCCAGGTCAATGGTTAGGGTAAAACCAGGATTCGCCTCAACCTGTTTGAACAGATCATCAACCTGCTTTTCAGACAGTTTGATAAGCAGCAGACCGTTCTTGAATGCGTTGTTGAAGAAGATGTCAGCGAATGTCGGTGCGATGATGGCACGGAAGCCATACTGCTGCAATGCCCACGGCGCATGTTCCCGGGAAGAACCGCAACCGAAATTCTCACGGGCAATCAGGATGGAAGCGCCCGCATAACGTTCCTGGTTCAGGACAAATTCCGGATTGAGTGGCCGGATAGAACAGTCCATTCCAGGTTCACCATGGTCCAGGTAACGCCATTCATCAAACAGGTTCTGACCGAAACCTGTCCGCTTGATGGATTTCAGGAACTGCTTGGGAATGATGGCATCAGTATCCACATTGACACGATCCATCGGTGCAACAATCCCTTGATGTACAGTAAATTTTTCCATGCTTCACCTATTGGTTGTTTTTTTCATCCAGTCATCTTGCGACATTGACGATTGCCGATGTCTCTGCACGCTGTGGCTTGTCGCCTTTGCCCAAGAAGGTGTAATCAGCAAAGACCAGTGTCACAACGGCCAGCATGTAGGTGATGATCTTGATGAATTTCATTGCCCGTTTTTCCTTAAAGCTTGCGGACATCCACAAAATGTCCGGCAATGCCTGCTGCCGCCGCCATCGCAGGCGAAACCAGATGAGTACGGCTGTTCTGTCCCTGCCTGCCTTCAAAGTTGCGGTTGGAAGTGGAGGCACAGCGTTCGCCGGGCGCCAAGCGATCATCGTTCATCGCCAGACACATGGAGCAGCCTGCTTCGCGCCATTCAAATCCGGCATCCTTGAAAATCTTGTCCAGTCCTTCCTGCTCTGCCTGTTCCTTGACCAGACCGGAACCAGGAACGACCAATGCCTGCTTGACGTTTGGCGCCAGTTTCCTGCCTTTAACAACTGCTGCCGCTGCCCGCATGTCTTCAATGCGGCCATTGGTACAGGAACCAATAAAGACTTTATCAATCATGATGTCTTCCATTGGGGTTCCTGCCTCGAGCCCGATATATTTCAATGCCCGAACCATCGCATCACGGCGAACAGGATCTTTTTCGTCCGCTGGATCTGGTACCCTGTCTTCAATGGAGACAACCATTTCCGGCGAGGTTCCCCAGGTAACCTGAGGCCTGATTTCCGCTGCATCCAGTTCCACCGTGAAATCAAATACCGCATCTGGATCCGAATGCAGGGTATTCCAGTAAGCAACGGCTTTTTCCCATTGGTCTCCTTTCGGGGCATAAGGTCGTCCCTTGACATAATCAATGGTGGTCTGATCAACGGCGACCAGTCCCGCCCTTGCACCTGCTTCAATCGCCATGTTGCAGAGGGTCATCCTGCCTTCCATGGAAAGTGCGCTGATTGCGGAACCTGCAAATTCCATCGCACAGCCAGTACCGCCTGCGGTACCGATCTTGCCAATGACTGCCAGTGCGATGTCCTTGGCGGATACCCCTGGCTGCAAAGTACCTTCGACCTTGACCAGCATGGTTTTCATCTTGCGCGCCAGCAATGTCTGGGTTGCCAAGACATGCTCCACTTCAGAGGTGCCGATGCCATGCGCCAGTGCACCGAATGCGCCATGGGTGGCGGTATGGGAATCACCACAGACAACAGTCATACCCGGCAATGTTGCGCCTTGCTCTGGACCAATGACATGGACGATGCCCTGGCGTTTATCGTGCATGTTGAAATAGGTCAGACCGAATTCCTTGGCATTGGCATCCAATGTCTCAATCTGCAAGCGGGAAACGGGATCCGCAATGGGACCGTTACGGTCCCGGGTAGATACATTATGGTCAGCGGCCAACAGATTGGCTTCATTGCGCCAAGGTTTACGTCCTGCCATACGCAATCCCTCAAATGCCTGCGGGCTGGTGACTTCATGCAGTAGCTGGCGGTCAATATAAAGAACTGTAGTGCCGTCTTTTTCCGTATCCACGACGTGGGATTCCCAGAGTTTATCGTAAAGGGTCTTCGCCATGATAATGTCTTTTTAGTTGTTGTTTTGGATAGCTTTTAATTATGCCACATTTACTTTGTTCCCTGTTCAGGAACCGGAGCACCAATAGCTTCAGGGGGCTTACTGTCCCAGCGGCAGGCGAACCATGCGGCAATGAAACCAGCCAGCGCGGTTGCAGCCGCACACCAGTAGATGGTTTCATGGGGCATTTGTGCCCAGACGAACGACAACAGGAACGCCCCCAAGGTGCCGCCAATCCCCCAGGACGCACTGATATAGATTGCCTGCCCCCTCGCCTGCAAGGTACCGGTGAACCATTTTCGTACCATGAAGATGGAAGCGACATGATGTGCACCAAAGGTCGCTGCATGCAGGACCTGGGCAACAGCCAGTATCAGGAAAGCGATGGCACCGGTACCAATCATCAGGAAACGGACAACGGCAATGAGCAGGCTGCCCAGCAACAGCCATTTGACACCGACCCGCTTGATGATCGGGTCATGGAAAATAAAGAAGAGGATTTCCGCTGCGGCGCCAGCCGCCCACATCATGCCAATCGTGAAGCTGTTGTAACCAAGGTCTGCGAGATACAGGGAATAGAACGAATAGAGGGATGCATGTGCCGCCTGCATGAAGAAAGCAGAAACCATGAAGGCGATGACTTCTTTCCGGAACAGAGCTTGCCAGATAGAGGCTTTTTCCCTGGCAGGCTTTGTATAAGGGGTCTGGTACAGCCGGAGACTGATGATGAGGGTAATGCTGAGAATGGCGGCGCCAAGCCATGGCATACAGGTGATACCGGCTTTTTCAAAGACATAGCCTGCAACAGCTGTCATCATGATATAACCGATTGACCCCCATAAGCGAAGCTGACCATAGCGAGACATATTGCTCCGCATTTCGCCGAGGATCAGCGTGTCGGACAACGGTCCCTGTGCACTGGTAAAGATGTTGACCCCAAACATGAAGATGACGAAGTACCAGAATGTACCAGGGAAGAAAAAACCGATGAACATCACTAATGCCGCAGCAGCGGTCAACTGGAGCATCCGGTCGCGCCGGCCAGTTAGGTCTGCCAGCCAGCCCCAGAAGGTAGGACCAATGATGCGGGTGCCCTGCATCACCGCCATCAGTATCCCGATCTCAAATGGACCGATTTCCCTGAAAGCCAGATACAGCGTGACATAGGCAGGAAAAACGCCAACGAAACTGTAATAAGCGAAATAAAACGCTCCAAAACCGAACGCCTGTTCAGGCCAGCCTGTTTTCCGTATCACGGTCAATATCAATCAGCGGAGAAATTGGCTTTGGGCAGAATTCCCTGAACCGGTGCAATTGATGTCTGGACATCACCACACTGAGCACGGTACTGCAGGGCTGCATCCATCAGCACGAGTGCGAGCATGGCTTCAGCTACCGGCACCGCCCGGATACCGACACAAGGGTCATGCCGTCCGGTGGTTTCAACCGCGACTGGCTCTCCTCGGGTATTGACGGATTGTCTCGGCAGGCGGATGGAGGGCGTTGGTTTCACTGCAATGGATACCCGAATATCCTGCCCGGTCGAAATACCTGCCAGGATACCGCCCGCATGGTTGCTGGCAAAACCATCCGGCAGAATGGCATCTCCATGTTCAGAACCTTTCTGGACAACAGCATCAAAGCCATCCCCGATTTCCACGCCTTTGACAGCGTTAATGCCCATCATCGCTGCGGCAATGGCAGCATCAAGCTTGTCTGCCAATGGATTGCCCAACCCAACCGGCACACCCGTTGCCACGATACCGACTTTTGCACCGATGGAATCACCTGCCTTACGCAGATCATCCATATAGTTTTCCATGGATGCCAGCAATGCATCATCATCCGTTGCCGCAAAGAAGGGATTGGCAGCAGTATGTTCCCATGATTTGAATGGGACAGGGATTGTCCCCAACTGGGACAGGCAGGCCCGGATTTCGGTGTCGAACTGAGTCTTCAGCCATTTCTTTGCTACGGCACCGGCAGCTACGGTGGCGGCGGTTAACCGTGCCGATGAACGGCCGCCTCCCCGTGGATCACGGATACCGTATTTCATGAAGTAGGTGTAATCGCCATGGGCAGGACGGAAGACTTCTGCAATCTTGCTGTAATCTTTGCTGCGCTGGTCCTGGTTCTCAATCACCAATGCTATCGGAGTACCGGTGGTCTTGCCTTCATAGACACCGGACAGGATTCTGACAACATCCTGTTCACGGCGTTGTGTCACAAAACGGGAAGTGCCTGGACGGCGGCGATCAAGGTCTTGCTGGATGTCTGCTTCAGAAAGGACCATCCCTGGCGGACAGCCATCAATGATGCAGCCCAATGCGGGACCATGGGATTCACCGAAAGTCGTGACAGTGAACCATCTGCCAAAAGTGTTGCCTGCCATAGTGATATCCGTTTCAATAATGGGAAATGGAAAGGATGGATTTTACCATGAGCAATATCAGACATTGAAAACCTGACTGGCTCAGCAACCGTGACGCCGTATTCACATCAATGAAATACAGACGGTTTCGATACACCAGTCCATCAGAGGTCCCGGCAGGATGCCGAAGAGAACAATAAGCGCACCGTTGA
>CAVERB010000058.1:17433-25563 GCA_963618105.1 Oxalobacter sp.
CCGTTGACGATCAGTGCCAAACCGATGTCTTTCGGCATGGCAATCCGGTTTCTTTCAACAGGGGCATCCAGGTACATGAGCTTGACGACACGCAGATAGAAGAAGCCCCCGATAACGGCAAAGAGGATGCCGATGACGGCAAGCCACGCCAGTCCAGCATCAATAACAGCCTGAAAGACTGCTACCTTGCCATAAAAACCGACCAGCGGCGGCACGCCTGCAAAGGAAAACAAGCAGACCATCATCACCAGTGCCATCCAGGGATTCCGACGATGCAGTCCTTTGAAGTCTTCAAGTGTCTCGGCTTCTTTCCTGTCTTGGGACAGCACCATGATGACACCGAACGCACCGAGTGTCGCGAGTACATAGACAACGGTATAGTACAGGGATGATCCATAAGCCGTATAGGAAACGGCATTCCTGCCAGTCATCTTCACGCCAGAGAGCATTCCCAGCAGCATATAGCCCATATGTGATATGGTGGAATAGGCCAGCATCCGCTTGATGTTCTTCTGCATGATGGCAGCCAGGTTGCCAAGTGCCATCGAAAGGATTGCCACGACAATGAACATCGGCTGCCAGTCAACAGCCATCGGCAGCAATGCCTGCGCCAAGATTCTCAGGCAGACGGCAAAGCCGGCCAGTTTTGGCGCACCGCTGACCAGCAATGTCACAGCAGTTGGCACTCCCTCAAAGACATCTGGCAGCCACATATGGAACGGCACAGCACCAAGTTTAAAGGCAATGCCGCAGACAATGAAGACAATACCAAAGACCATGATCAGTTCATTAGAGGACTGTCCTGCAATAACTGAAGCAACTTCGGTAAACCGGAATGTCCCAGTAACACCATAAACCATTGAGATACCATAGAGCATCAGACCAGTTCCCAAAGCACCGAGGATGAAATATTTGGTGGCGGCTTCGACTGCCCTGCCGTCTTCACGCTTGAGGGCAGCCAGTGTGTAAAGCGGGAATGTCATGAGCTCAATGCCAAGATAAAGCGTCAGGAAATCACCAGAGGAGATGGTTGCCATCTGCCCGAGCAGTGAGAAAAGCGCCAGCAGGTAGAACGCTCCTCCGAGATAGGATGCTGTCAGTTTCCGTTCATTGACATACCGGCGGGCATAGACCAGTGTCAGGAACATGGCAACATATGTACACAACTTGAGCACATGAGAAACTGAATCAGCGATGAAGGAACCATAGAATGTGACAACTGTTCCGCCACAGCCTGCCAGCCAGGCTGAACCGGCAGCACAAACACCGATGATGAAGATGGAAAGCCAGAAAGTGATGTCCCGATGTTTCTGCGGCACAAACAGATCAAGCAACATCAGAATGGGCAATGATGCTGTCAGGATCAGTTCAGGAACTGCAGGAATCAAGTTCATCGCATCCATGGATTATCGTTTCCTTACAGTTTGGACTGCCCGACCAGAGCCATCAGGTCAGCGACGGATACTTGCATGGCATCTGTAATGATGGCAGGATAAACACCAATGGCAATGACGCCGACCGCCAGGATGACGAGGAAGAAGGTTTCGCGCATATTGATGTCTTTCAAGGCAGCGACCTGTCCGTTGCCAACCGGTCCATACAGCACCCGCTTTATCATCCAGAGGGTATAGGAAGCCCCCAGGATCAGGGAAAGTCCTGCCGCACAGGCAATCCAGGGATTGACCTTGACGGCTCCCATGATGACCAGGACCTCACCAACAAAACCGGATGTCCCCGGCAGGCCGATATTGGCAAAGGCAAACAGACCAAAAAAGGCGGCAAAACGTGGCATGACATGAACCACACCGCCATAATCGGCAATCTGCCGGGTATGCATCCGGTCATAGAGGACACCGACACAGAGGAACATGGCCGCGGCGACCAGTCCATGAGAAATCATCTGGACAATAGCACCATCCAGCGCTGTTTCCTGGAAGAGGAAAAAGCCGAGTGTAACAAACCCCATATGTGCGACTGAAGAATAAGCGATGAGTTTTTTCATGTCTTTTTGCACCAGCGCCACCAGTCCGATGTAGATAACGGCAATGAGCGACAGTGCGATAATCAGCCAGTCAAGGTGACGACAGGCATCCGGTACGACTGGCAGCGAAAACCGGGTGAATCCATAGGCACCAAGTTTCAGCATGATGGCAGCAAGGATGACAGACCCGCCGGTCGGTGCCTCGACATGGGCATCCGGCAACCAGGTATGCGCCGGCCACATCGGAATCTTGACGGCAAATGCCGACAGGAATGCCAGGAAGACCCAGATCTGTGGCGTCAACGGCATTTTCAGCATATACCAGTCATAGAGGTTGAAGCTCTGGGTCTGGAGGTACAGGTAAATCAATGCCAGCAGCATTGGCAACGACCCCAGGAAGGTGTACAGGAAAAACTTGAATGCCGCATAGATACGGCGTTCGCCGCCCCACAACCCGATGATGATGAACATCGGGATTAGTGTCGCCTCGAAAAAGACATAGAACAGCAGTCCATCAAAGGTGGCGAACACGCCGACCATCAGTCCTGACAGGATCAGGAATGCACCCATGTACTGGGCAACCTGCGTCTGGATGGCCTGCCAGCTGGCGATGACGACTATCACGAGCATGACGGCTGTCATGATAATGAGCCAGAGCGAGATGCCATCAATTCCCAGGTCATAGTTGACATTGAAAAGCGTGATCCATGGATGCCTTTCGACAAACTGCAGGCCATGAGCTTCCTTGTCAAACTGGAATACCAGCGGCAGTGTGACTGCCAGGCTGACCAATGACCCGATAAGGGACAGCCACCGCACCATGCCGGCACGCTCATCTTTCCCGATCAGCAGAACCAGAATACCGAATACTACCGGCACCCAGATAGCGAGTGACAGGATCGGAAACGTTGAATAAATCAGATTAGGCATAGTTTTCCAGTTATCCTTATCTCAATGTCAAAGGCAGCATCCAGAACAGCAGTCCCAGCAGACCGACTATCATCACAAAAATATAGTGGTAGATGTAACCCGTCTGAAAATGCCGGACAATCGAAGCTGTCCAGGCAACCAGTTTGGCACTTCCGTTCACAATAAAGCCGTCTATGACAAAGACATCACCGGCTTTCCAGACCAACTGTCCCAGTTTTTTCACGCCCTTGATACAGATTCCTCCAATAATCCATTCCTCAATGAGCTTGACTTCCATCCATTGCCACAACATCTGCCCTAGGCACAAGACACCGCCAACCACGACTTTCTGATACAGCTGATCCAGGAAATACTGTTCATACAGAAGCCGATGCAGAAAGCGCATTTTCCAGCGTAGCCTGACCGCCAGCACTGGTTTTGCCTGATAAAGATACCAAGCAGTAGCAATGCCCGCCAGCACCAGGACAAAGGATGATGACAAGACTTCATGGCATGTCATCTGTATGACACCTTCAAAATGCGCTGCCAGAATACCCATTGCAGGATGGTGAACATGGTCGATGAAGAACACTTCCCTGAAGAATCCGCCAAATAGCCAAGGCTCCAGTGCGATGGCACCGATGATGACGGATGGAATTGCTAGCAGTAGCAGCGGTATCCGGATCAGCCATGAGGGTTCTTTCGGCGTATCCCCAGGCATCATGCCGGGTGCTTCCCCATCTGTGGCGGTTGTTCCGGAAGCTGCCAGACGCTGGTTGATAACCTGTTGGCGCAGGAAACGCTTTTTGCCATGAAAAACCAGGAAAAACAAGCGGAAAGTATAAAATCCTGTCACAAACAGGCTAAGGATAAGGGCAATGGCAGCAAAACCAGATCCTGTCACTGTGGATGCCCTGACAGCACTGATGATGGATTCCTTGGAGTAAAAGCCTGCAAAGAAAGGAGCACCGACCAATGCCAGTGAACCGATCAGCATGGTGGCATAGGTCCAAGGCATATATAGCCTCAATCCCCCCATATGACGGATGTCCTGGTCATGGTGCATGCTGAGAATGACGGAACCAGCCGCCAGAAAGAGCAGTGCTTTAAAAAAAGCATGGGTCATCAGATGAAAAACCCCTGCTGAATAGGCAGAAGCACCCAGTGCTGTCACCATATAGCCCAGCTGGGAGAGGGTCGAGAAAGCAATGACACGCTTGATGTCAGACTGGACCATGGCAACCAGACCAAGGAACAGGGCTGTGACGGCACCTATGATAGCGATGACTGACAATGCGGTATCTGACAGCTCATACAATGAAGACAGGCGGCTGACCATGAAAATGCCCGCCGTAACCATCGTCGCGGCATGAATCAACGCAGAAACTGGCGTTGGCCCTTCCATGGAATCCGGCAGCCAGACATGCAACGGGAACTGGGCGGATTTCCCGATGGCACCGATGAACAAGAACAAGCAGATGGCAGTCACTGCAGATATACCCAATCCCGGCAAGACCATGCCTGCCAGTTTATAACGGCTATTGAAAATATCTTGATAACGAATAGCGCCGGTGCAGGCGAACAAAAGCCCAAGTCCGATGATGAAGCCAAAATCTCCGATACGGTTGACCAGGAAGGCTTTTAATCCTGCGGAAACAGCAGACGGTTTTTCCAGCCAGAACCCGATGAGCAGGTATGACATGACCCCGACAGCTTCCCAGCCGAAAAAGAGCTGGATGATGTTGTTGCCCATCACCAGTGCCAGCATACTGAAAGTGAACAAGGAGAGATAGGCAAAGAAACGCGGGACACCGGCTTCACCTTCCATATAGGCGATGGCATAGAGATGCACCAACAGAGAGATGACGGTCACCACTGCCATCATCATTGCCGAGAGAGAATCAATCAGCAGTCCAATGCCAAGCGGTGTCCCCCCAAGCGTCATCCAAGTGTAAAGATTGTCATCAAAACGGGCGCCATCCATGACAGACTGGAGGACAGCCACCGAACAGGCGCAGGATACGGCAACCCCTGCCACCGTGGCTGCCTTGGCAAGCCTTTCGCTCAGGATACTGTTGCAGAAACGGGTGCCCAACAGCCCTGCCAGCAATGCTCCGACAAGCGGTGCAAGCAATGCTGTCAGCAACAGCTGGATGCTCAGTGCCCCCTGCATACCTTGCCTTTCCGTTTTCCCATCACCATCCTTATCCTTTCAGCCCATCCATGTTATCTGCCTGTACAGACCGTATCTTCCGGAACAGGACCACCAGGATTCCCAACCCGATAGCTGCCTCTGCAGCAGCTACCATCAGAATAAAGAAAACGAACACCTGTCCATCCACATTGCCCATCCAGCGGGAAAAAGCCACAAAATTCAAATTGACGGACAACAGCATCAATTCAATGGACATCAACAGGACAATCAGATTCCGGCGGTTCAGGAAAATGCCCATCACCGCAATGGCAAAAAGCACCGCGCCGACAACCAGGTAATGCATCAGGGTGACTGTCATGGCTTTCTGTCCTCCCTTTCATCATCATTGCGCATACTGTTGCCTGCCACCGTCTCAGTCGCCATTTTCACCAGGCGAAGCCGGTCAGACGGCTTGACTTTCACGGCTTCCCCTGCCGAAGTGTAGCGGGCGTCTGTCCTGCGGCGGAATGTCAGGACGACTGCGCCGACCAATGCCACCAACAGCAACATCGCTGCCAGTTCAACCTGGAACAGGTATTCTGTAAATAGGGATTTCCCGATTTCTGCTGTCAGCCCAATCTTTGATGCCGTCTCCGGCACCTGTTTCCCAACATGACAGAATCCCCGAAAAATGACCACGCTCATTTCAGCCACAATCAAGATACCGACAACAGCAGCTGCCAGGTTCTGTAAAGCAATACGTTTCAGGGTTGCCATGTCAATATCCACCATCATGACGACAAACAAGAATAACACCATGACCGCCCCGACATAGACCAGCATCAGGATCATCGCCAAGAATTCTGCTTGTAGTAGCAGCCACATTGCCGCTCCTGTAAAGAAACTGAGCACGAGAAAGAGCACCGAGTGTACAGGATTCCTTGCCGTCACCACGCACAGCGCTGAACCAACCAGTATGATGGCAAAGCTGTAAAACAGTGCTGTTTCAAACCATTCCATAATATTTTCCACCAGTCAGCGATAACGGGCATCTGCCATCTTGGCTTCCCGAATCTTTTCCTTGAATGTTTCACCGACTGTCAGCAGGGTTTCCTTGCCAAACAGCAGGTCTTTCCTTTCATCTGCAATATATTCAAACTGTTTGGTATGTACAATGGCATCCACTGGACAGGCTTCTTCACATATACCACAGAAAATACATTTTCCCTGATCGATTTCATAGCTGACAGCACTCCTACTGCCTTTGGTATTGGGACCGCTCACAATCCTGATCGCCTGGGATGGGCAGGCTGCCTCGCACAATTTGCAGCCAATGCACTTCTCCTCGCCATCATCATGCTTTGTCAGGGCATGCATACCCCTGAAACGTGGCGAATAAGGTGTCCTTTCTTCTGGATAACGCACAGTGGGCTTCGCACGGAACATCACCCGCAAGGTCAGAAACATGCCCTGTACCATTTCCGCCAGCGAGAAGGTTTTGATCCATCGTTTCAGCATCACCATCCTCTTTCCTAATGCCATATATTGAACGGTGTCTGCATCCAGCAGGCGATGAAAACGAGATACGCCAATGTCACCGGGATGAGGATTTTCCACCCCAACCGCATGGTATGGTCATAACGGAAACGCGGGAAAGTCGCGCGTACCCAAATAAAGATAAACACAATAACCGACGTCTTGCCAGCCAGCCATATCCAGCCCGGTATCCATGACAGGAATGCCCAATCAAACGGCGCCAGCCAGCCGCCAAGGAACAGAATGGAAGCCATTGCAGAGAAAAGGATGACATTGATGTATTCCGCCATGAAGAACATGGCAAACGCCATTCCCGAATATTCGACCATATGACCAGCAACGATTTCAGATTCCCCTTCAATGGCATCAAAAGGATGGCGTCCGGTTTCTGCAATCGCACAGATGATATAGATGACTAACAGGGGAAAAAGCGGCAACCAGTTCCATGACAGGCAGGTCAATCCCATAGCAGCAAAAAAGCCTTGACTCTGGCCAATGACAATATCAGACAAGTTCAGACTGCCAGAAACCATCAGGACTGTAACCAGAACAAATCCCAATGGAATGCCGAATGATACCATCTGCGCTGCGGCACGGACTGCTCCCAGCAACGCAAACCGGGAGTTGGAGGCCCATCCTGCCAGCATCACCCCATAGATGCCGACTGAGGTGATGGTCATGACAAACAGCAGTCCAGCATTGACATCTGCCAAGACCATTCCGGCATCGAATGGCATGACGGCCCAGACAGTCAATGCGGGAATCACCACCAGGACAGGCGCCAGCCAGAAAACCGCCTTGTCCGCCTTGTCCGGCACAACAATTTCTTTCAACAGCAGCTTGAAGGCATCGGCAATCGGCTGTATCAATCCCAACGGACCGACACGGTTAGGGCCCAGACGGGCATGCATCCAACCGATGACCTTGCGTTCCCAAAGTGTCAGGAAAGTCATCAACCCCAATATCACTGCAAGGATGATGCCGATGCAGATCATGATCCAGACAGCATGCCAGAACGGGCCGAACAGCATCCGGCCATAATGGTGGGTCAGGTTGAGCAGCTGTGCCATCATAGACGTTCCACCTTTACCCAGCCATCGACAGGTCCCAGCATGGCGGTGTCAGGATGTCCTGCTGACAGTCTGATACAGTTGTCCGGCAATGTTCTGTCTGCCACTGCTGGAAAAGCCTGCTGCCCGTTTTCCTGTGTCACCCTAACTTTTCCGCCTTCTTCCAAGCCCAGTTTTCCGAACAATCCCGCAGGCAGATGAACAACCGGCGCAGATGCCCACAATGTTTTCTGGAGTGAAGGTGCCCGCCGGACAATACTGTCAGAGAACATGGCAGGCAGATCACCGATACGGAACAGTTCAGGCACTTCCCCGACATGGTATTCCGGCGATAGTCCACTGAGGTTGTTCAAGACTGCTGCCAGGTCAATGGATGACAGACACTCATCACGGACTTCTTCGGAAGTTTCAAAATCAAAGCCGTCATATCCCAAGAAATTGCCCAATACCCGCAAGACTTTCCAGGCAGGGCGTGTTTCTGCCAATGGAGACACGGATGC
>CAVERB010000058.1:25609-41599 GCA_963618105.1 Oxalobacter sp.
ATGCCTTGAATGACTGGCAATCCCCGGCAGCGTTGATATAAGTACCGGATGTCTCTGTAAACGGAGCAACCGGCAGCAAGACATCAGCATAATCCAGTCCCTGCCGGAACGGGGACATGACAACCACCATTTCTGCCTGTTTCAATGAGGCTGCCATTGCAGGCTGGTTGAAGGCTTCCAGCTCAGGCTCGGTGTGCAGAAGCAGAAATGCCTTGGAAGCCTCTGATGCCATCGTGTTGAGAGAAACCCCGGATGATGGAGCAGGATAAGCCTTGGCGATCATCCCGCCAACACCATTTGCGCCGACAGGTAGGCATCCCAAGACCGCTCCAGTATTACTGGCAATCCATTCTGCCAGTCTCAGAATCTCTGATGCCTGGCAGTGCTGAAGCGCAAGCGCTCCGAGGAAAACCGCTTTCCGATTTCCGGATAATAACGATGATGCAATGGCTTCTGCCTGTATAGAGGGAGGAACAGCTTCCAATTCGTCTGGAACCGGGATGCCTGTCTTCCCTGCCACTGCACAAGCTATCTCCGCCAGCATTCCCAACCAATACGGCGGCGCATCAATCCATTGGTGCGCAAGCGGCATCAGCCAATCTTCATCCATCGCATGGATACGGCTCGTTTCAGCACCCTGTCTGACCGCTTTCCGGAAACGGACTGCCATCAGCGGTGCTTCCTGACGCAGGCAGGTACCAATTACCAATATTCGGTCAAGTCCCTCAATATCAGCCACCGGCATACCCAGCCATGGAACTACCCTGCCATCCAGCGCATTGTCCTGATGACGGAGACGGTGTTCAATGTTCTCACTGCCCAATGAACGCATCAGCTTCTGCAACAGAAAAAGTTCTTCCAAGGTTGCCTGTGGCGATGCCAATGCTGTCAACGCCTGGCTGCCATGGTCTTCAGCGATATGCACCAGACCATGAGTGACATAACTCAATGCGGTCTGCCAATCTGTCTCAATCCATTCGCCGCCTTGTTTGACCATAGGCTTGGTCAAGCGGTCTTTGCCGTTCAGTGCCTCATAAGAAAAACGGTCCCTGTCGGAAAGCCAGCATTCGTTGATGGCCTCATTCTCCGCCGGCAATATCCGCTTGACCTGTCCCTGCCATGTCTGAACAATCAGATTGGATCCCAAACTGTCATGGGGACTAACTGCTTTGTGCGAGGAGAGTTCCCAACTGCGGGCACTGAAACGGAAAGGTCTGGAAGTCAATGCACCGACTGGACAAACATCAATCAGATTACCGGACAGTTCGGAATTAACCCATGTCTTGAGAAACGGAGCAACCTCAACCTTTTCTCCGCGGTCCATCAGACCCAGTTCCATCAGACCTGCAATTTCCTGGCCAAAACGGATACAGCGAGTACATTGGATGCAGCGGCTCATTTCCTGCATGGAAACCAATGGTCCGATATCCCTGACCAGGAAAACCCGTTTGGATTCCTGATAACGGGACCTGTCTGCACCGTATGCCACTGAATAATCCTGAAGACGACACTCCCCGCCTTGATCGCAAACCGGACAGTCTAACGGATGGTTGATGAGTAGAAATTCCATGACAACTTGACGGGCTTTCCTGACACGGTCGGTATCGGTATGGATGACCATGCCTTCAGAAACCGGCATCGCACATGCCGGAAGCGGCCGTGGCATACTATGCACATCCACCATGCACATCCGGCAGCCAGCTGTGACAGAAAGCTTCTTGTGATAGCAGAAATGCGGTACCGCTACACCAGCATCCAGTGCAACCTGCAGCACGGAACTGCCTGGTTCCGCCTGTACTTTCCTGCCATCAATCTCGATTTCCATCTTATCGTCCGCCCGCAGCTCATGCCATTGGGCTTTCTCCCTGTTTAATATATGCTGAAAATTCGTGGCGGAAATGTTTCAGGAATGACCTGACAGGCAATGCTGCCGCATCACCCAGTGCGCAGACCGTACGCCCCTGGATATTGGCGGCAACTGAATCCAGCAGGTCCATGTCCCTGACCGTCGCCTTCCCTTGCCGGATTTTCTCAATCAGCCTGACCATCCAAGCTGTCCCTTCACGGCAGGGCGTACACTGTCCACAGGATTCGTTCCGGTAAAAGCGGGCGATGTTCAGCAGCGTATGCACCATGCAGCGTGTCTCATCCAAAACAATGACACCGCCAGTCCCCATCATGGAACCCGCTTTGGAGATAGCCTCATAATCCAGATTCAGTCCCATCATAACATTCCCGGGCAACACTGGCGTCGAAACACCACCAGGAATGACTGCCTTGAGTTTCCTGCCGCCTTTCATGCCGCCAGCCAGCGCAAGCAGTTCACTGAAAGGCGTACCTATCGGCAATTCATAGCATCCGGGATATTTCACATCTCCTGAAATGGGAAAAACCTTGACACCTTGTCCGCCATTCCTGCCCAATGCCGCATAAGCTCGTCCACCCATCGCCATGATAAATGGCAGATAAGCCAGTGTCTCAACATTATTGATGGTGGTTGGCTGTCCATACAAGCCCCGCTGTGCAGGGAAAGGCGGTTTGAAACGGGGTTCCCCCCTTTTGCCTTCCAGGGATTCAAGCAAGGCTGTCTCTTCCCCGCAAACATAAGCACCATAGCCATGCACTGCATACAGTTCAAAATCCATGCCTGACCCCAGGATATTCCTGCCAAGGTACCCTGCTTCATACGCTTGCCCGATGGCCTCTTCAAAACGGTGATAGGTTTCCATAATCTCACCATGGATATAGATATACCCGATAGTGGTCCCTATCACGTAAGCGGCGATTGCCATACCTTCAATCACGGCATGAGGGTTATAGCGGAGAATATCCCTGTCCTTGAAAGTACCAGGCTCACTCTCATCCGCATTGCAGACCAGATATTTTTGTCCCAGGTAATCTTTGGACATAAACCCCCATTTGATAGCTGTCGGGAATCCTGCACCGCCGCGTCCTCGTAGTCCAGCATCTTTGATTTCCGTCAAGACAGCTTCCGGCGATGTTTTTTCCGTCAATAGCCGCCTGAGCTGGGCGTAACCTCCCCGATCGACGTAAGCGTCCAATGCCCAGTTCTCTCCTGTCAGTCCCGCCAACAGCAATGGTGAGGGATGACGGTCATGAAGGCAGGTCATTTGCGCAGTTCCTCCAGCAAACGGTCAACTTTCGCCCTGGACATCTGCATATGCATCACATGGTTGTTGACCAGAATGACAGGACCGTCACCACAGGCACCCATACATTCGCTCTCGACCAATGTGAACAGTCCATCCGGTGTTGTTTCTCCGAAACCGATGCCCAATTTTTCCTTCAGGTAATCTGCCAGACGGTCACTGCCATTCATCTCACAAGGCAGATTGCCACAAATGGCAAGCTTGTATTTACCGACTGGATGCGTGTTGAACATGCTGTAAAAACTGGCAACCTCCTTGAGCGCAGCTGCCGGCACTTGCAGGTACGCCGCAACTTCCAGCAAGACTTCCGGAGAAAGCCATCCTTTTTCTTCCTGTGCAATAGTCAATGCTGCAATCGCCGCAGACAGTTTCTTTGCCGGTGGGAATTTCGCCAGTTCCTTTTCGATTTTCCGGTAAGCATTTTCACTCAACAGCATAACCTGTCCTTCTCCATCCCTAACGGTCAACTTCCCCAAACACAATATCAATACTGCCTATTGCAGCCACCAGGTCAGGAATCAAATGTCCCTTGACCAGCTTCTCCAACCCCTGCAAATGCACAAACGACGGCGCACGGATTTTCATCCTGAAAGGCTTGTTGGCACCATCCGAGACAATATAGATCCCAAACTCCCCTTTTGGTGCCTCCACCGCCGCATAGGCTTCACCGCAGGGCAGATGGAACCCTTCCGAGAAATACTTGAAATGATGGATCAGTTCTTCCATGCCTGACTGCATCTTCTGTCGAGGGGGCGGCGAAAACCGGTAATCATCAACCTTGATGGGACCTGGATGCCGCCTCAACCAATCCACACATTGCCGGATGATACGGTTAGACTCACGCAGTTCGGCAACACGGACCAAATAACGGTCATAGCAGTCGCCTTCCTTGCCGACTGGAATGTCAAAATCCACCTTGTCATAAACTTCATACGGCTGTTTCTTGCGCAGGTCCCATGCCACGCCTGAACCGCGCAGCATCGGTCCCGTGAACCCATTCGCCACCGCCTCTTCCGGTGAAATAACACCAACACCAACCAAACGCTGCTTCCAGACACGGTTGTCTGTCAACAGGGTTTCATATTCATCCACACATTTCGGAAAACGTTCCGTGAAACGCGCAATGAAATCCAACAGTGAGCCTTCCCTGTCAGCATTAAGGTATGCAACCCGTTCTTCACTCTGGAAACGGGTTTTCCGGTACTTGGGCATCTCTTCCGGCAAATCACGATTGACCCCTCCGGGACGGTAATACGCTGCATGCATCCGGGCGCCGCTGGCAGCTTCATAGCAGTCCATCAGGCTTTCGCGTTCACGGAAGGCATACAGGAAGACCGCCATTGCTCCCATATCCAATGCCTGGGAACCAATCCATAACAGATGGCTCATGATGCGGGTGATTTCATCAAACATCACCCGGATATACTGGGCACGAACCGGCACCTGGATTCCCAGCATCTTTTCAATCGCCATGACATAGGCATGTTCATTGCACATCATGGAGACATAGTCCAGACGATCCATATAAGGCAATGCCTGCAGATAGGTCCGTTTTTCCGCCAGTTTTTCCGTTGCCCGATGCAGCATGCCGATATGCGGATCAGCGCGGACAACCGTCTCTCCATCAAGTTCAAGAATCAACCGAAGCACACCATGCGTTGACGGATGCTGTGGACCGAAATTGATAGTGTAATTGCGGATCTCAGCCATGATTGTCCCCTTTGTCACGGATGATGCGAGGTGTGATTTCTCGTGGAGAAATGGAAACCGGTTGATAGACAATGCGTTTCTGCTCTTCATCGTAACGCATCTCAACATAACCCTGTACTGGAAAATCCTTTCGGAAAGGATGACCGGTAAACCCATAATCCGTCAGGATTCGTCGCAAGTCAGGATGTCCCTCGAAGAGAATGCCATAAAGGTCAAACGCCTCGCGCTCAAACCAGTTGGCAGCAGGCCAGACCGCTGTGATGGATGGCACCTGTGGTTTCTGGTCATCCTCAACAAAGACACGGACTCGCAGACGGCTGTTATGTGTCAATGACAACAGATGGATGACAATAGCAAAACGGGGATGCGATAAAGTTTCTTCCTCTCCATACCCCAGATAATCCACGCCGCACAGATCAATCAATTCTTCAAAACGATAATCCGGATTATCCCGCAGTACCAGCATCATCCCGGGATAAGCAGCAACAGGCACTATCATGGTCACTTCACCAAATGTCCGTTCAATCCTAACCCCCTCGCCAGCAAATTGGTCCTGAAGTTTTGCTGCCAGCGCTTCCGGATGTCTCTGCATCAAAAATCTCCTGTTACTGACGGGCGATGGTTGAAGTTCGTTTGATTTTCCCTCTCAGCTGCATCAGTGCATAGAGCAAGGCCTCAGCTGTCGGCGGACATCCCGGAACATAAATATCAACCGGAACAATGCGGTCACACCCCCTGACGACAGAATAGGCATCATGGTAATAACCGCCGCCATTGGCACAAGATCCCATGGAAACAACCCAACGGGGCTCTGCCATCTGGTCATAGACCTTGCGCAATGCCGGTGCCATCTTGTTGCAGAGGGTACCTGCGACAATCATCAAGTCGGATTGCCGTGGCGAAGCCCGGAAAAAAGTGCCAAACCGATCCATGTCGTAGCGGGCGGCACTGCTGTGCATCATTTCCATCGCACAACATGCCAGTCCGAAAGAAACTGGCCACAACGACCCTGTCCGCAGCCAGTTGATGGCACTGTCGAGTGTCGTTATGACAAACCCCCTGTTTTGCAGACCTTCAGCCGCCACAGATCACTCCCAATCCAATGCGCCCTTTTTCCAGATATAGATAAACCCTACCAGCAATTCCGCCAAGAAAACCATAACTGTTGCAAACGCCTGCCATCCCAATTCACGTATTGAGGTCGCCCATGGGAACAGAAAAGCGGTCTCCACATCAAACAGGAGGAACAGGATTGCTATCAGGTAGAAGCGCACATCGAATTTTGCGTGAACTTTTTCGAAAGGCGCAAAACCACATTCATAAATGGAATTCTTTTCAACATCGGGATGATGAGGCGCAAGAACGCGCCCCAATACAAGAGAAAGAACGCCAAATGTCAGCGCCGCCAGCAGGAAGAGAAATACGGGCAGGTAATGACCTGGAATCATATTCAGCACCTGGAAATCAAAATGGTTGACTGATGAGAAAACCCAGCCCTCTTTGATGCCATCCTAGTCATGGTGGCTGGGAATCAAGGCTTTCACATTAAGATACTATGATAACATCCTCTGCTGGTTTTCCCCTAACATATAGGATACCGATCAATCATTGCCATTTGATGTCACTGAGGGGATAGGCATAGCCATCCACATTGAAAACATAGTTCGAATCTTCCAGGGACTTTGCCCTTGCCTCATCGGTGACATGATATCCCATGATTTCAGCCATGACGAACGGGAAAGCACTGGTATTGAACAGCTTGCCGCCGTTGATGGCATACCGGCTGACAGTTTTACGAAAACGCGCAATATAGGCAGGATTGGATGACCAGGCGTAGAACGGTATCTCAAACTGGGCAACCGCCATATCGGCTGTCCCGTGCCCCAGGTTCACGATTTCACCATGATCCGGGATATAAATAAACAGGGTATGGTTATCCCCATGTCCTGTCAGTTGTTCCAGCATTCTGTCAATATGCCCAATAGCAGCATCATAATGGCGGAATTCTTCGGATGAGCGGGATGCCCGTTGATAGTCTATATCATCATGCCTGTCTTCATACCACATATGTCCCCCCCAGATATGCATGACAAACAGCTGTTTCCTGTCATTGAATCCAGCAACTACTGGCGGGACAAGCACTTCATCACGCCCCTCATCGAAATAAACCGTCTTATCCGCCTGCTGAGCGACAATCTTGATCAAAGTGTCATGAATACCGTTCATGTTCTGGCGTGAAAACCACCCTGTCTGGTACCCTGCATGTTTTGCCATATCAACAACGCCCATGTTCTCAGTAAAAGGACTGACATCACGGGGAGTCGCAAAGGTCATCACGCGGGTAACGGCCTCCCGGGTGACAGCAGATGGAGAAAGCGCGGTAACAAAGGCGGTATGCGCAGAATCCTTCTGCCGCGCCATCATGAAACGGTCAGTCCCCAAAGGATAACCATAAGTCCCATGATGTGCCCGCCAGTCGCTTTCACCCAAGACGATAACAATTCTGCGGGGGATACTGCTGTCTGATGTGCTGGCTGGCAGGGAAACCCCTTCCGGCAGAGTCCTTGCCTTGTTCCCGGCCTCCATCATCCGGTTCCGGATGGAGAAATACTGTCCCAACATGGTCGGATAACGATAAACCAATGAATTGATATAACGGTCTTTGATCTTTTCTGCCGGAAACCGTACAAATTCATAAGATTGGCTATACTTTTCCCCCAGTATGGCAGGAACCGCCACTTCAACAACCGGAACAAATGACAGACAAACCAATACAACGGCACCAAACCATCCGGTACGCGAAGACTTCCAGGTCAATGCCCCAAAAAGCAGGACTAATCCCATAAAGACAAAGAGCGGAAAAAAACCAACAAACTGGAGATAACCTGCCGCTTCGCTATCTGTTGTTTCCATCGCAGAAGCAATCTGACCATAATGCAGGAGATCGCCATAGATCTTGGCACTGGTGAGATGAAGAGTCCCCCAAAACGACACCAAAACCAAAGCAGGAAACCGTAGCCATCCGCCGAGCCGCAATATCAGGAAAAAAAGGATGGCATCCAGAACAACCCATTCCTCAAGCCACCATTCCTCCATGAAAGGGACTTTTTCAAGCGGATGCTCAAGACCATAGTTCCTGAATATCCAGATGGAGGCAGCAAGAACCACCAGCAACAGGACTGTCGGGATATTCCAGCATTGTCGGAACCAATCCCAGAAGAAGCGCCAATTTTTCCAGTCCAATCCTTTTTTCCCTTTCCCAGGTTTCTTGAACGGATTTGAAAATCGGAACGCCATGATCTGAATGATTCCAGTCAGGTTAAATGCCTTGCAGAAAAAAAATAGTCACCAATAGACAATCAAATGACAGGAAAAGCCCCGTTGGCTATTTCCTATTAAAAACCCCGTTAAGCAGCAGTCCGCTTAACGGGGCAACTTTCAGAGCCGTCAGGCTCGCAGTTCCTGTCTGGTGCGGGCGGCGAGACTTGAACTCGCACGGCTTGCGCCACTACCCCCTCAAGATAGCGTGTCTACCAATTCCACCACGTCCGCATCAAGTATGAGATTATCGCAACAACTGTCTTTTTCAGCAACCCTTAAAAAGATAATGGGATTATTTCTTCGCTGGAACAGTCCCTAAAGCGCCTTTTCCATCAGTCTGGGAAGCACCGGGAACCGCACCTGGAACAGCTGCTGCACCAGGAACAGCGCTTGTACCCGTCATATCTTTCTGTGCAGGGGCTTCAGGATTCTGATCTTTTGCCGGTGTCTTGGAGGACTGCAATTTTTCCATCACGCTGTTCTGGGATGGTGCACGGTATGGACCGAAATAAGCCATTGCCAACGTCGCCAGAAAAAAAACTGCCGCAACCGCAGCCGTAATCTTTGCGAGGAAATTGCCCGAACCTGATGCACCGAAAACCCCGGAGGAAGCACCAGCACTGCTTGAACCAAATGCCGCACCGGCATCTGCCCCTTTGCCCTGCTGCAGCAGAACCAAGACAATAATCGCCAGTGCGGAGATAACCTGCACAATAAGAATGAGTCTATACAGCATGTTTTTCCCGCGTTATTCCAATTAATCCTCAAAAATCTGCACTGTCCTGAGCGGATGCCAACTTTGCAATCGCCAGGAAATCTGCCGCTTTCAAAGCGGCTCCGCCAATTAAACCGCCATCAATATCAGGCATTTTCAAGAAACCTTCCGCATTGGATGGCTTCATGCTGCCGCCATACAGGATCCTGACACGACTACCTGCATCAGGATTCCGGCTGACCAGCAGGCCACGAATCAGGGCATGGACTTCTTCCGCCATTTCCGGTGTCGGCGTCTTTCCTGTACCGATCGCCCAAATCGGTTCATAAGCGACAACGATGCCACTGATCTCTCGGTCTTCCAATACTTTCAGAACAGCATTGATCTGTCGCCCAACGATTTCCTGTGTCCGGCCATCTTCCTTTTCTTCCAATGACTCACCAACACAGAGAATCGGAGTCAGACCGCCTGCTAATGCACGCTGGACCTTGTCTGCTACCACATCATCAGTCTCACCACAGAATTCACGGCGTTCCGAATGTCCAACAATGGCATAACGGCACCCAAAATCCAGCAGCATTCGTGTGGACACTTGTCCTGTATAGGCACCAACTGCATGCGAGGAAACATCCTGTGCCCCCAAGACAACTGCCGTTTCACCCAACAACGACTGACACTGCCCCAGATACGGAAATGGAACACAAACAACCAAGTCACAACTGATACCGGAAAGCCCCGAACAGACACCGTCCAGCAATTCTGCATTCATCGCCAGACTGCCATTCATTTTCCAGTTTCCGACTATCAGTTTTCGCATCGTGCTTTTACCTGAAACTATGCAATCTTTAATTCTATCCTGCCTTTTTTAATCCAGTCAATAAAAACACCATCAATCAACCCTTTACTGAAGGATAAGGCTCCGGTATTGTCCGCCATTTTCCAATTCATCATCCCCTTCAACTGCCAATGTATCCGGGTTATTGATGCCTCCCTGTTGGATTTCCTGATCGGTTGCCTGCCGAATATCTGTCACAGACAGTTCAAAACGCAGCGCCATGCCTGCCAGCGGATGATTGCCATCCAGAACCACCTTGCCATCCGCAATGGATTCCACCCGATAGATCACAGCATCTTCAGTAGAAGCATCGTCTTCCGGAATTCCTTCAAACTGCATACCCACTTCCAGCGGCTCTGGAAACAGTTCACGATCTTCAACACGGACCAACATCGCATCATATTCCCCGAAGGCATCTTCCGGCGCTACCTGGATGCGTGTCTTGAAACCGATTTCCTGACCATCCAGCGCTTTTTCCAAAGCTGGCAGGATATCATCATAACCACC
Organism: Oxalobacter sp.; assembly: GCA_963618105.1. Lineage (GTDB taxonomy): Bacteria > Pseudomonadota > Gammaproteobacteria > Burkholderiales > Burkholderiaceae_D > Oxalobacter. The sequence continues at coordinate 35,868 of CAVERB010000058.1, forward strand.
ATGCAGATAGATAATGGGATCCAGCCCTTCATCAATCAGGTTATTTTCGGCATCCGTCAGACTGTATGCCACAGTCACCACCATATTCTTGGCAATCTTCATTTCAGCAATCCTTTCATAGTCAGGCTAGACGGGATTATACCCATACCCAGGCATTGCAGCATGGCATGTTATCGGCAGGACAATTTTATATCCCTATTCTCTATTTTTGACGGCTGGTTTCTTCCAGCAGCAGACTTTCAATCGACACTCCTTACAGCTGAAGGCTATTCTTTGCTCATCCCCAATAATCTTTTCTTAGAATAACCGGAATCTGTTGCTATCTTGCAAAATTCAGTAAAAATCATGACATGGCGGTAGAGTAGCGCCGGGGAAAAACGCTATAATCTGCTCCTCAGATGGCTACCAGTCATTTCCTTTCCAGGAAGATTATTGGCGGTTTTCTATAAGACAATCATTATTACCGGTAATTAACCTGATTATTCTAACTAAGGATTACAACATGAAAAAATCTTTATTGATCGCTGGTCTGCTGGCTCTGGCCCTGACCGCTTGCGGTAAAAAACCAGCTCCTGCTGGTTCTGCCGCCGCTGCTGCTTCTGCTGCTGGCTCCGCCGCTGATGCTACTGGTTCTGCTGCTCAGGCTGCTGGCTCTGCTGTTGGTTCTGCTGCTCAGGCTGCTGGCTCTAAGGACGCTGCCGCTGCTGCTGGCTCCGCTGCTGCTGTCAAAGACGCTGCTGGCGCTGCTAAAGACGCTGTCAAGAAATAATTCCTTATTCCTTGATGACAGAAAGCCAATCCTCGGGGGTTGGCTTTTTTATTGTCATGCCATTTTTCCAGTCACTTCCCTGATCCATAACCGATAGCTTTTCTTGGGAAACCCGATAACTGCTTCCCTGTACATCCATGGGACTGTACTGAAATCAGTTTACAGGTGTTGCTGTTTTACAAATATCCATCCGCCATGTTCATCTCTCCGCAGACAAGACAGTAAAAATCATTATAATCATTCCCAGTAGGAATCCATTTTTGGTAGTCCTGGAAAGGATTGTTGAAATGATTTCTATGGCAATGTTGCTGACAACTAACTTGATTAATTCAAAAAAGGATTACAAATGAAAAAGACTTTATTGATCGCTGGTCTGATGGCTCTTGCTCTGACTGCTTGCGGTAAAAAACCAGCTCCAGCTGCTTCTGGTTCTGCTCCTGCTGGCTCCGCTGCTGCTTCTGCTCCAGCTGCTTCCGCTCCTGCAGGCTCTGCTGCTGCTTCTGCACCAGCCGCTTCTGCTGCTGCTTCCGCTCCTGCAGGCTCTGCTCCTGCAGCACCTGCTCCTGCAGAACCAGCCAAGAAATAATCTTATTCCTTACTGGAAAAAAGCTGACCTTCAGAAGGTCGGCTTTTTTTATCCCTGACTTCCCCAAACCGCTTCCTTCTTCCTTGACATCTGTGCTGGCAAGCATCTTGCCTTTTCGAAAAAACAACAACGCTTTAAGCCGCGATCTGACTTTTTACAAATATCAAAGGACATCCAAAGCATTTATTTGCAGTCATAGATTCATAACCTAAATAAAAATCAAGTAATTGTCGCAATATTACAAAATTTATGAAATTCTCAACAAAAACTTCAAAGACAATCGAAAAAAACTCGCTATAATCATTCTTACTAGAGAGCCGTCAAGGTCATGGTCTTTGCAACATGGGATTGGCAGTTTTCTAAAAACCCAGTAATTATTACAGATACATTTATCTGATCTTTTTTAAGGATGACAAAATGAAAAAATCTTTATTGATCGCTGGCCTGATGGCTCTTGCTCTGACTGCATGTAAAATCGGTGAAGCTCCTAAGAAAGACGCAGGTTCTGCTGCTGCTTCCGGCTCCGTTCCTGTAGCTTCCGCTCCTGCAGCTTCCGCAGCCGCTTCTGCTCCTGCAGCTTCCGCACCAGCTGGTTCTGCAGCTGCTTCTGCTCCTGCTGGCTCTGCAGCCGCTTCTGCGCCTGCAAAATAAATCGGTTTCCATCGGGGAAAAAGCCAACCGTTTGGGTTGGCTTTTTCATGATCTGTCCAATGGTTCCGGCAGAAAACCGAAGATCATGACAAAAACAATATGATGAAAAAGACATTGTTCCTCACAGGCCTGCTGACATTGGTTCTGACCGCCTGCAGCAAAGAACCCGCTTCCCCTGCCGGGAAGAAACCTGATACCCCAACTATCCAGGACAATGGCAAAGCCGCACCAATGGATCCCAAGGCAGCAGCCCCTATCGCTACAGATGAACGGACACCGCCCATCGACCCTAAGACCGGCACACAGATGACTACAGAGAAAAAATAAAAAAACAGGCGGGAAACGCGTCAGCCCATTGCCGCCCTTTCCTCGCCAACAGACAAAACCCGTCAGACATCAATCCAGCCGATCCCGTTTTCCTGGTCCGCCACCATAACCTGTATTCCATACGAAGAAACAACACACTCAACGGCTTTCCTAGCATATTCCGCCAGATTGTTTTTCTGGCTCAAATGAGAAGCAACAACCGTCCGAAGGCAAGAACGGTCAATTTCCTTCAGGAAACTGGCAGCATCATTATTGGAAAGATGCCCGTAAATGCTTTTAATCCGCCGTTTCAGATGTTCTGGATAGGCAGAAGCTTCCAACATTTCCTCATCATAATTGCATTCCAGGAACAACAGGTGACAGGCAGACAGTTCCCGTTGGATATGCGGTGTCACGCGACCTGTATCCGTCAACATGCCAATTTTAGATATACCGTCTGTCAGATGGAACTGTAACGGTTCCCGGGCATCATGGGAAATCGTGAAAGCCGTGATCTTCAGACTGCCGATTTCAATACAATCTCCATCCCTGCAGAAATTCAGATCAACATCCTCGAAATCTTTTCCCATTCCCTGAAATGTTCCATTGCTCATCCAAACAGGAATGCCATAACGCTTTGCCAATGGCAGGATACCGTTGGCATGATCGCCATGTTCATGGGTCACAAAGACAGCGGTCAGTTCATCAGGATGACAACCTGCCCGCCCAAGGCGCTGACGAATATCACGGACGCCAAAACCACAGTCAAACATGACTGTGGTTTTATGCGTCTTATCAACAGAAGTGATGAGCAGTGCATTGCCTTTACTGCCACTGCCCAGACTCGCTAGCTTCAACACCACTTATTTCAGCTGACCGTACAGCAAGGTGACAATTTTCTTGGCAATGGAAGAGGTTTCCAGCTGTCCCTTGTCATCCAAGACAACAATCTCGGACCGACCAGCAATTTCCCTGACTGAAATCTGGTATTTATCAATATGCTTGTCTTTCTTGGAAGAAGAGAACCAACCGCTGAACCACCCTTTCTGATCCTCTGGCGTATCTTTGGCCTCCGAATCCTGATCAACATAACGGACATAATACAGACCTGCAGAACGATCACGGTCTTCAACCGTAAAACCAACGCGGTCAAGTGCCAGACCAACACGACGCCAGGCTCTGTCGAATGTTTCAACAACAACAACCTTGGAAACCCCTTCTTCCGTCACCATCGTTGCCTTGGAAACAACCTGTACCGTCTTTTTCTCTGCAATAGCCCGTGCCCGTTTTTCTTCCTTACGGTCCATATCACTCAGATGAACCAGCAGGCGGGAAAGAAATTCTGCCTCCAATTCAGGATCAGATGGTCGGGAAGTCCAAACGGTACTCTCCTTATCACTACCCTGTAATTCTTCTTCTGCACCACGATGACTGATATAGATTTCAGTCGAGCCGTCAGTACCCCGCTCCAGACGGGTCCTGAATTTGTCCCGTTCACCAGTGGAATACAGGGAATCAAACAGTTTCCCCAAAGTCCTGCGGACAAAGTCCTGAGGAATCTTGGCACGGTTTTCCGCCCAATCAGTCTCCATAATCCCTGTTTCCGGAGAATCAATATTGATCAGGAAGCCGTTATCCTGCCAGAAATCACGAATTTGATTCCACAATGCTTCAGGAGACCGGTTGACTACCAGCCACCGCTGGTTGCCCAAGCGCTCGATATGGATATCCTTTGCCCTGTTCGGTGCAACAGAACCAAGGGCAGCTGCATCGGCAGATGCTGACAACCCGCCTTCCAGTTCCTGACGCTGCTGATTGTAATCTGAAGCCGTAATAACGCCGCCGTTATCAGGAATCATAAAGCGGTTATCACGTTGAAGCTGGGTCAAGTCTGGCGGAATCTCCAACCTTCTGCCCGGTTTCTGCGCATCTGTCTCACTCTTATAATCAATACGGTCAGAATCAAGCAGTTCTTCAAATGAACTGCAGGAAGTCAAAGACAAGGCAATAGCGGTACCGATAAAGACAGTACCGATTTTCTTATTAATCAACATATTTATCTGTTTCAAACCAGCAGGCCAAGAAATACCGCTCCTGTCAAATCTGGAGACCGCCAGCACGCATTGCCTCCTTGACAGCATCCTTGCAGCTGTCAGAAAGCGGAACAAGCGGCAAACGGATACCGCCAGGGACTACGCCCATCTGGCTTAATGCCCATTTAACAGGAATCGGATTGGCTTCAATAAACAGTTTCTGGCTCAATGGCAACAGTTCACGGCTCAAGCGTATCGCTGTTGTAACATCGCCTTTCAGTGCAGCCTGACACATCAAATGCATCTTCTTGGGAACAACATTACCGACAACGGTGATATTACCGCTCGCTCCTGCCAGAATCAGGGAAACGGCTGTCGGGTCATCCCCGGAAAACACTTGAAACCCTTCCGGAACACGGCTTAGCAGGTCCAACCCACGAGCAATGTTACCTGTCGCATCCTTTACACCAATGATGTTAGGAATTTCCGCCAACCGCAGAATCGTCTCATTGGACATATCCGCAACAGTCCTTCCAGGAACGTTGTAAAGCACGATCGGAATATCTACCGCTTCTGCAATTGTCTTGAAATGCTGATACATCCCTTCTTGGGTCGGCTTATTGTAATAAGGGACAACCTGCAAGGTGGCATCTGCGCCATAACGTTTGGCATGATTGGACAATTCAATCGCCTCGGCAGTGGAATTTGCCCCGGCGCCTGCAATGACCGGCACCCGTTTCGCAGCCTGCTCACAGGTTACACGGATCATTTCCGCATGTTCATCGACATTCAAGGTAGGGGATTCTCCTGTGGTACCAACAACAGACAACGCATCAGTGCCTTCAGCAATCAGCCAATCAACGAATTTTCTGGTGCCCTCAAAATCAACACTGCCATCCTCGTTCATTGGCGTGACCATCGCCACAATACTGCCTTCAATCTTCATGATATGTCCTCGTTCAAATAAGGTTCCGACGACCACTATGGAATCCGCTGGAAAAAATTAAAATCCGACAGCACTAATATACATCAACCACGCCAATATATCAGCAAGAAATGGAAAAAGCACCTGACAAGTCCCAAAGCGGAACGCCTGTTTTCGCCGATGGTGCATCCGCAAGGCAGAGTTCCTTTAATCTTCGGAGAATGATGCCAGTGTCTTGTCGAGATGAAATTCTTGATTGCCAGGCTTATCAGGAAACCTGGCAATCACCCCATTAGATTAGATAAGATTGTCTATGCGTCCTGATTCATAGGGGACAATGCAACGACACTGACCGGTGTACAGGTCTAACAGACAGATGCTGACCCATACGATAGGAATAGCTGGTGTCCGGTCACACCAGCGATGAGACAAGTTTCAGGCAGGATTTTCTGATTGTGTCCA
>CAVERB010000059.1:0-14076 GCA_963618105.1 Oxalobacter sp.
AAATTTGGCGGTATTGGGGCATCTACATAGAGAAGTGTTTGATTTTAAACAAAAAATACCGCTCTTTTGGCGGTATTTGGTGTTTAATTGGTGGAGGCGGCGGGGTTCGAACCCGCGTCCAGAGACCCTCGACAGACAGTTCTACATACTTAGCCTCGCCTTTTGATTTAACCTGAACAGTGCGGACGGACACGCCCCGTGCAGGCGGTCTGCCTCAATTTAACTTTCAGTCCGGCAGCGTAACTGAAAGCGGTTTCCTGTGATATGACCCTACGTGCCTTGCGGCCTGATCCAGGAACAAATCAGTGCAGGGCTGGCCGATCAGGCGGCCAGTGCGTAACGTTTGTCGTTAGCAGTTATTTTTTTCTGGATGGATTTACGAGGGAAACCAGTCCTCGGTATGCCCTGTTCTGCTTTGTAACCCCTGTCGAATCCAGAATCGCCCCCATTGGTGATTTAAGATGAACAGAAATCTTGAAGCAATTTATAATTATAGGCTTTATTGACCTTTTCAAGTACCTGTCAGCCTTTTTTCTTTGAAAATCGTGGCTTTTTTGGCGGGTTGGCAACATTGTTCCCTATATTGAAACCATGACTGATTCTTCTTCTGATGATAATACCGCAACGGAATCCCAGGACAACTTGACTAAACGGATTGCCCGTGAAGTTGCCCGCCGCCGGACTTTCGGTATCATTTCTCATCCTGATGCCGGTAAAACCACCTTGACGGAAAAACTGCTGCTGTTCTCCGGTGCCATCCAACTGGCAGGTACGGTGAAAGCCAGGAAGAGCAGTCGTCATGCCACTTCGGATTGGATGGATATTGAGAAACAGCGTGGTATTTCGGTCGCCAGTTCAGTCATGCAGTTTGAATACCGTGACCATGTCATCAATTTGTTGGATACGCCAGGACACCAGGACTTTTCCGAAGATACCTACCGGGTATTGACGGCAGTGGATACCGCATTGATGGTGATTGATGCCGCCAACGGTGTAGAAGCACAGACCATCAAACTGCTGGAAGTCTGCCGGATGCGGAATACACCGATTCTGACGTTCATGAACAAGCTGGACCGTGAGACGAAAGACCCGCTCGAACTGCTGGATGAAGTGGAGACCGTGCTGAAAATTCGCTGTGCGCCAATCACCTGGCCAATCGGTATGGGCAAGAATTTCCGCGGCGTTTATCATCTTTTAAACGACGAAGTCATGCTTTTCGCAGCAGGTAATGAAAAAGCAGACCAGACATTTGAAGTCATTAAAGGTATCGACAATCCACGTCTGATGGAAATGTTCCCGCTTGAAATGGAACAGTTACAGATGGAAGTTGAACTGGTGAAAGGGGCTTCGAACCCTTGGAATCAGGATGAATTCCTCGCTGGTGGGCTGACTCCGGTTTTCTTCGGTTCCGCAATCAACAACTTCGGGGTTCGTGAAATCCTGAACGCATTGCTCGACTGGGCACAGCCTCCACTGGGCCGTGATGCAACGGTGCGCGAAGTAAAACCGGATGAAAAGGTATTCTCAGGCTTCGTCTTCAAGATCCAGGCGAATATGGACCCAGCCCACCGTGACCGTATCGCTTTCTTGCGAGTCTGTTCCGGCCGTTTTGAACGTGGCATGAAGCTGAAACACCTGCGCCTGAACCGCGATGTGAAGGTTTCCAGCGTGGTGACTTTCATGGCTTCCAACCGTGAACAGGTGGAAGAGGCTTATGCAGGCGACATTATTGGTTTGCCGAATCATGGCAATATGCAGATTGGTGACAGTTTTTCTGAAGGGGAGCTTTTGCAATTCACCGGTATTCCATACTTTGCACCGGAAATCTTCCGCAGTGTCCGTATCCGCAATCCCCTGAAAGTGAAACAGCTGCATAAAGGGTTACAGCAACTGGGCGAAGAAGGAGCTGTCCAGGTGTTCAAGCCGGTATTGGGCAGTGACTTGATCCTGGGGGCTGTCGGTATGCTTCAGTTTGAGGTGGTTGCCAGTCGCCTGATGAATGAATATGGCGTGGATGCTGTTTTTGAGGGAACTTCCATCAGCACTGCCCGCTGGGTGGCTGCTGACGACCAGAAGAAACTCAACGAGTTTGAAAAGGCACTTGCTCATCATGTCGCCTATGATGCAGCAGGCAATATGACGTATCTGGCTTCCTCCAATGTGAACCTGCGCCTGACGCAGGAACGTTGGCCGGATATTCAGTTCTTTGCAACCCGTGAACACGCCGCCCATCTCAATGAATGAAAAGGGGCATTGTCTCAGCCAGCAAAGCGGTCTCTTGGAAATAGGGCCGCTTTTCCATTACAGGAAAATCAGGTTTCCCAGATACCATTGATGGCTGAGACAGCCGCCAGGCCAGCAGTTTCTGTTCTTAAGATGCGATTTCCCATGGACAGGAAGAGGATGCCAGATGCCATGGCCTGCGTTTCTTCTGATGGCGAGAACCCGCCTTCTGGACCAATCAGGATGGTGATGTCTTGAGGCTCCTGCTGCCTTGCCCAAGCTGACAGGGTTGAGGTTGCCCGTGGAGTGAATAGGATGCAGGCGGAATCTTTATGCTTTTCAATGACCTGTTCCAACGGCTGCGGCGACAGGATGTCAGGCAAGGTATTGCGGCTGCATTGCTGGGCAGCGGCAATGGCAATTGACCGCCAGCGGTCAAGCCGTTTTTCAATCCTGTCTCCCTGCAATCGCATCACAGACCGTTCTGCCATGATTGGCTGAATGGCAGTCACGCCCAGCTCAACGGCTTTTTCTACAATCCAGTCCATCTTGCCTGCTTCGGGCAGGCCTTGTGCCAAGGTGATGCGGTAGGGCAGTTCCCGTTCGACCGGATGATGGGCAATTATTCTTGCAGAAGCCTCATTCCTGCCCACCTTCAGCAGTTTTGCTTCATATTCTCCGCCTTTGCCATTGAACAGGGTTATCCTGCTGCCAACAGGCAACCGGAGCACCATCAGATGTCTGACGGTTTCTTTGGTCAGGTCGGTTTCCATTCCGACAACAAGGTCAATATCACAGAAAAAGCGTGGCATAAAAGTCCTATCCCATCTTGATTCAGGTCACCAGAACAAGCCGTTCAATATCGCTGGCAGGTGCTCTCTGGTAGAATATCAGGCGAAATCCTCTCTGGCGTAATTCAAACCATTTTTTCTATGGCAGTCATGAACAATACGTTACCTGTAACTAAAATGGCTGGCGCCGTCCGTGCGCTGGCAATGGACGCAATTCAAAAAGCCAATTCCGGACATCCGGGTATGCCGATGGGCATGGCGGATATCGCTGTCGCACTTTGGGCAGGTCATTACCGGCACAATCCTGCCAATCCCCTGTGGTTCAACCGTGACCGCTTTGTTTTGTCCAATGGTCATGGTTCCATGCTGCATTATGCGCTGCTTCATTTAACAGGATATGATGTTTCCATTGAGGATCTGAAACAGTTCCGCCAGTTTGGTTCCAAGACACCTGGGCATCCTGAAGTCCATCTGACCCCAGGTATTGATACAACGACAGGACCTCTTGGCCAGGGTATTTCCAATGCTGTCGGCATGGCGCTTGCCGAGAAACTGCTGGCGCAGGAATTCAACCGCCCAGGCTTTGACCTAGTTGACCATTATACTTATGTCTTCATGGGCGATGGCTGCATGATGGAAGGTATTTCTCATGAAGCCTGCTCACTGGCTGGTACCTGGAAGCTGAACAAGCTCATCGCCCTGTACGATGACAACGGGATTTCCATTGACGGTGATGTCACTGGCTGGCTGACCGATGATACTCAAAAACGTTTTGAATCTTACGGCTGGCATGTCATTCCTGCTGTTGATGGACATGATGTTGTTGCGGTGGACAATGCAATCACCCTTGCAAAGCAGTCTGACAAACCGACCCTGATTATCTGCAAGACCATCATCGGCAAGGGATCTCCCAACAAAGCCGGACAAAACAAGGTTCATGGCGCACCATTAGGGGATGAAGAAATTGCGGCAACCCGAAAAGCGATTGGTTGGGATGCAGCGCCTTTTGTTATCCCACAGGATGTCTATGCGGCATGGGATGCAAAGACAATCGGTGCAGAAAGAGAAAATGCCTGGAAAGCTTTGTTGGCTGGCTATGCCAGCCAATATCCTGCTGAAGCAGCAGAATTTTCCCGTCGTATTGCAGGCATCCTGCCTGAAAAACTGAATGATACGCTTAACGCCTATATCGCAGACTGTTTGGCAAAGAAAGAAACCATTGCCACACGGAAAGCCAGTCAGAATGCCATTCAGGTATTGGCACCTGTCCTGCCGGAATTTTTGGGCGGTTCCGCTGACCTGACCGGTTCCAACCTGACTAACTGGCAAGGCTGTATTCCTGTCCGTGAAGGCAAACTGGGCAACTATATCAGCTACGGTGTCCGCGAATTTGGCATGGCGGCCATTATGAACGGGATTGCCTTGCATGGTGGTCACCTGCCTTTTGGCGGAACATTCCTGACTTTCTCCGATTACTGCCGCAATGCCATCCGGATGTCTTCCTTGATGCAAACAGGTGTCATTTATGTCTTTACCCACGATTCTATCGGGGTTGGTGAAGATGGTCCGACCCATCAGCCGGTCGAACACGTTTCCAGTTTGCGCTTGATTCCAGGGGTGACTGTCTGGCGGCCATGCGATACAGTCGAAACGGCTGTTGCATGGGGAGAAGCGGTAAAAGCCCGAAAAGCACCGAGTGTGCTGGCCTTGACCCGTCAGGGACTGCCTTGCTTTGATCGTTCCCCTGAACAGGTTGCTGGTATCAGCAAGGGGGGTTATGTGCTGAAAGATGCTGCGGATGCTAAGTTTATCCTGATTGCAACCGGTTCTGAGGTTGCCCTGGCAATGCAGGCCGCAGAAGTCCTGGCAGACAAAGGCATTGCCGCACGTGTTGTTTCCATGCCTTCCACCAGCCTCTTTGATCGTCAAGATGCTGCCTATCGTGAAAGTGTCTTGCCGAAAGGACTGCCGCGTGTCGCCATTGAGGCAGGTGCCGCGGATTACTGGTACAAGTATGTCGGTCTGGATGGAGCCGTCATTGGCATGACAGCTTTCGGTGAGTCTGCTCCGGCGGGCAAGCTGTTCCCGCACTTCGGCTTTACCGTAGACAATGTTGTCGCCAAAGCGGAGTCGATATTGAAACAATGTTCAGCATAAAGAAATCCATCTTGACAACAACTGATTGACATTTTTAGAACAACTGGAGAAAACCCTATGACAATCCGTGTAGCAATCAATGGTTTCGGCCGCATCGGCCGTAATGTCCTCCGCGCCCATTATGAATATGGCAAGAAAAACGATATTGAAATCGTCGCTATCAACGATCTGGGTTCTTTGGATATTCTGGCGCATCTGACGAAGTATGACACTGTCCATGGCAGATTCCCTGCTGAAGTCGCTATTGATAGTGATGCACTGGTTGTTAATGGTGATCGTATCCAGGTAACCAGTATCCGTAATCCTGAAGAACTGCCTTGGAAAGCCCTGAATATTGATGTTGTCATGGAATGCACCGGCATTTTCACATCCAAAGCGGCTGCCTCTGCCCATCTGAAAGCGGGTGCCAGGAAGGTCCTGATTTCCGCACCTGGCGGCAAGGATGTTGATGCAACCGTTGTCTATGGTGTCAACCAGCATGTGCTGAAAGCTTCCGATACCGTTGTCTCCAATGCGTCTTGCACGACAAACTGTCTGGCGCCTGTTGCCTGGGCATTGAATGAAAAACTGGGCATTGTCAAAGGATTGATGACAACCGTCCACTCCTACACCAATGACCAGCGCCTGACAGATGTCGCTCATCGCGATCCACGCCGTGCCCGTGCCGCTGCCCTGAACATCATTCCGACTCGTACCGGTGCCGCTGCTGCTGTAGGATTGGTTTTACCTGAACTGGTCGGCAAATTCGATGGGTTTGCGATGCGTGTGCCAACCGCAAATGTTTCAGTGGTTGACCTGACCTTCACCGCAGCACGTGGCACTACCGTCGAAGAAGTCAACGCCATCGTCAAAGAGGCCTCTGAAGGCAAGCTCAAGGGCATTCTGGGCTACAATGTGGAACCGCTGGTTTCTACAGATTTCAATCATGATCCGCATTCCAGTATCTTCGATGCTACCCAGACCCGTATCGTTGGCGGCAACCTCGTGAAAATCCTGTCTTGGTACGACAATGAATGGGGCTTCTCCTGCCGAATGCTGGACAACGCTGAAGCCATGATGGCAGCGAAATAATCCGATAGGTTCCGGACAGCTAAAGCCCGCTTCCCTGACTATTGGGAGCGGGCTTTATGCTTTCAGAAGAACGGTCAAAGGACGTAGCGGGTCAGGTCTTCATTTTCTGACAGTTCATCCAGCCGCTCATTCACATAGTCTTTGGTGATGGTCAGGATACTGCCGCCACAGCTGACCGCCGTAAAGGAGATTTCTTCCAACAACCGTTCCATGACGGTATATAACCGGCGGGCGCCGATGTTTTCCGTACGTTCGTTGACGGTATAGGAAATTTCTGCCAGTCGGTGGATGGCTTCCTTGTCAAATTCCAGGTTCAGTCCTTCGGTTGCCAGCAATGCCTTGTACTGGGAAATCAAGCTGGCTTCCGTACTGGTGAGAATTTTTTCAAAATCGGCAATCGACAGTGATTCCAGTTCAACCCGAATCGGGAAACGCCCCTGAAGTTCAGGAATCAGGTCGGAAGGCTTTGCCAGCTGGAATGCGCCTGACGCAATGAACAGGATATGGTCGGTCTTGATCATGCCATATTTGGTATTGACCGTCGTTCCCTCAACCAATGGCAGCAGGTCACGCTGTACCCCGGCACGGGAAACATCCGCCCCGCCAGTGGTTTCTGAACGGGAAGCGATTTTGTCAACTTCATCCAGGAAAACAATGCCGTTTTGTTCAACATTGTTGATGGCTTTCTGTTTGATGTCTTCCTCATTGAGCAGCTTGGAAGCTTCTTCTTCCAGCATCAACCGCAATGCCTCGCTTACCTTGACCTTGCGGCTTTTTTTTCTGCCGCTGTTCATGCCGGAAAACATGGTCTTGATTTGTTCCGTCATTTCTTCCATGCCGGGAGGTGCCATGATCTCCATATGCGGTGTCTGTTCCGCTACTTCAATCTCGATTTCTTTTTCGTCCAAGATGCCTTCACGCAGCTGTTTGCGGAAACGCTGGCGGGTGTTTTCATTGGAAGCTACCGCCGTTTTCTCCTTGTCGAAACCAAAATCTGGGGTCGGCGGAATCAGGATATCCAGCACGCGGTCTTCGGCAGCATCCGCAGCCTTGGAACGGACTTTTCTCATTTCCGCCTCACGGGTCTGCTTGACGCCAATATCAATCAGATCCCGGATGATGGTATCTACGTCCCGCCCGACATAACCGACTTCCGTGAACTTGGTCGCTTCTATCTTGATGAACGGTGCCTCTGCCAAACGGGCCAGACGGCGGGCAATCTCGGTCTTGCCAACACCGGTAGGTCCAATCATCAAAATGTTCTTAGGCGTGATCTCATGCCTCAACGGTTCTTCAACCTGCTGACGGCGCCAGCGGTTACGTAATGCCACGGCAACAGCACGTTTGGCTTTGGATTGACCAACAACATGCTTGTCCAGTTCGGTGACAATCTCTTTGGGAGTCAGGTTCATAATTGTCTCTGTTTTTTACGGATCAGGACTTCATCAGTCCAGTGTTTCAATAATATGGGATCGGTTGGTATAGATGCAGATGTCACCGGCAATTTCCAGCGATTTCTTGACGATTTCTTCAGGGTTCAGGTCGGTATTGCGGACCAGCGCCAATGCAGCGGACTGGGCATAGGCTCCACCTGAACCGATGGCGCCGACTCCTTCCTCCGGTTCCAAAACATCCCCATTGCCAGTAATGCACAGGGTTGATGTTTTGTCAGCAACCAACAGCATTGCCTCAAGACGGCGTAGCATACGGTCGGTGCGCCAGTCTTTTGCCAGTTCCACGGAAGCCCGCAATAGATTGCCCTGGTGTTTTTCCAGTTTTGCCTCGAACCGTTCTATCAAGGTGAACGCATCCGCAGTGCCGCCAGCAAAACCTGCCAGGACTCGGCCGCCAAAAAGTTTGCGTACCTTGCGGGCTGTCCCTTTAATCACAATATTGCCCAATGTGACCTGACCATCTCCTCCCAAGGCAACGGTATTGCCCCGACGGACAGAAACGATGGTTGTTCCGTGAAACTGTTCCATAAGTCTTTCTGATATTGATACGGTGATGCGATGCTATCGTAATGGGGGCATCCTCTCCGGATTTCAAGAGGGATCCCTTTGAAAGGGATAGTTTACCCTGATTGCACGCTGATAGCCTGTTCCTAGACTGCTATAATGCTGACCTTGATCAACAGGAATCAATCAGGCAGCATGTCATCAACGGTTTTCAACGGACTGAATCTCCAGCAGCGGGAAGCCGTGGACTATATGGACGGTCCTTGCCTGGTACTGGCAGGCGCCGGTTCCGGCAAAACCCGGGTTATCACCCAGAAAATCGTTCATATGATTGAAACCGGGAAATACGAAGCCCAGCATATCGCTGCCCTGACATTCACCAACAAAGCCGCTGCGGAAATGCGGGAACGCATCAGCAAGATGCTTTCAGACAGCAGTTCGGCCTCTTTGCTGACCATTTCAACATTCCATTCGTTGGGAGTCCAAATCCTGAGACAGGAATATGCGTCTCTCGGCATGAAGCCCCGTTTTTCCATCCTTGACAGCGATGACAGCTTTGCCTTGATCCAGGACCTTTCCAAGACAACCGACCGCAAGATTATCCGTGATGTCCAAATGGGCATCTCACTCTGGAAAAACGCTATGGTATCACCCGACATGGCGATAAGCGATGCTTCAAGTGAACAGGATGCCTATATTGCCCGGGTTTACCGGAATTATATGGCTACCCTTTCTGCCTATCAGGCTGTGGATTTCGATGATCTGATCCGCCTGCCAGTCGAACTTTTCAGACAGCATCCTGATATCCGTGACCGATGGCAGCGGCGGTTGCGCTACCTGCTCGTTGATGAATACCAGGATACCAATGCCTGCCAGTATGAACTGGTGAAATTGCTGGTGACTGGTCCAGGGAAAAAACCAATGTTTACCGCTGTCGGTGATGATGACCAGGCAATCTATGCCTGGCGCGGTGCGACTATTGAGAACCTGAAAGCCCTGCAACGGGATTTTCCTGACATCAGGATCATACGGCTTGAACAGAATTACCGTTCTTCGATGCGTATCCTGCAAGCAGCCAATTCGGTGATTGGCAACAATCCAAAACTTTTCGAGAAAAAACTCTGGTCGGAACATGGGCTGGGCGATCCCGTTTGCGCCAGGATGATGCCTGATGAGGAGCAGGAAGCCGAACAGGTCATCATGCAGCTGTCCAACAAACGCTTTGAACGGCGGGCGAAATATGCCGATTTCGCCATCCTTTACCGGAGCAACTATCAAGCCCGGGTATTCGAGACAGCGCTCAGACGGGAAAACATCCCTTACACCATCTCTGGCGGACAGAGTTTCTTCGCTCGTGCAGAAATCCGTGACCTTATCGCATACTTGCGCCTGATTGCCAATCTGGACGATGATCCTGCATTCATCCGCGCTATCACAACACCTCGAAGAGGTATTGGGGAGGGTACGCTCAGTGCATTGGGCACTTTTGCCGGACGATGGCAATGTTCGCTGTTTGAAGCCGTTTATAAAGGCAGTATTGAAACGGAATTGCCCGCTCGCCAGCGCCGCCCGTTACGGGAATTCTGCGACTTTATCAACCATATTGAAGAACTTGCAGCAAGACCTTCCGCCAAAGGAGAATCAGCAGCAGGACTGCTGGATGAATTGGTGCAGGCAATCGGCTATGAACAGTATCTCTACGATACCTTTGATGAACGGACTGCCAAGACAAAATGGCAGAATGTGCTGGAGTTTACCGGTTGGTTGAAAAACAAATGTTGTGGCAACAACCAGATGGATGAACCTGAACGCACCCTGCTGGAAGTCACCCAAATGGTTGCCTTGATGACTATGCTTGAAGGCAAAGACGAGCAGCAGGATGCTGTCCATCTTTCCACACTGCATGCGGCAAAAGGATTGGAATTTCCGCATGTTTTCCTGGTTGGTGCAGAAGAAGGATTGTTGCCGCACATCGCCAAAGGCATGGATGACATGCCTCCTGAACAACTGGCACAGCGGATCCAGGAAGAGCGTCGCCTGATGTATGTCGGCATCACCCGCGCACAACGTTCCCTGCAGGTTTCCTGGTGCAAAAAACGTCATCAGGCCCGTGAGATTGTTGAACGGGAACCCTCCCGATTCATCGGAGAAATGAAACTGGGCGAAGGAGATGCCATACCGAAATCCGAAGAAGTCCTGACACCGAAACAACGGATTGCCCACCTCAAGGCGTTGCTCAATGCAAAAAAAGCCTAGGATACCAAACGGATTTTCCTTTTTAACCTTAAAATCGCAGATTGTTATGAACATAGACGAACGGTTGACAGACCTTGAAATCCGGATCACTCATCAGGAAGACATGATTGATGAACTGAACAAGGTGATTTACCGCCAGCAGGTGAAAATCAGTGACCTTGAAACCATCCTCAA
This sequence comes from Oxalobacter sp., assembly GCA_963618105.1. Taxonomy (GTDB): domain Bacteria; phylum Pseudomonadota; class Gammaproteobacteria; order Burkholderiales; family Burkholderiaceae_D; genus Oxalobacter. The sequence continues at coordinate 10,631 of CAVERB010000059.1, forward strand.
GGAACTGGCTGTCAGGATTGTCGATATCGAAAGCAACCGTCCATCGAATGAACGGCCTCCCCACTATTGATAAAAAGATCATGATGCCTTCTGAAAAACCGAAAGACCTGAAAGCGGAACAGGAAAAACTGCAGTATGCCCGCATCAACATGGAAACGGCCAAGATCAGTTGGAAAGAACTGGAAAGATTCTTTGCAGGCGGCAAGCTGATTTCCGTCATCGACAGTGTTGACATGATCAAGGTTGCCCAGCTGATGGAAGCGGATGATGTGAATGCCATCCAGACAATGATAGAAAAACGGGAAATCGAACGGCTTACTGATGAACAGGCAAAAATCTGGGCTGAAACCAACCCAACCCTATGGGCGGTTGTCGTCAAGCCTTGGATCCTTGTCCAGCACCGCAGGAGCTGATATCCATCAACACCATTATGACCATCCGAATGATTGTCGGTCTTGGAAACCCCGGACCTGAATACGAACTGACGCGTCACAATGCCGGTTTCTGGTTTGTTGACAACCTCAACAGTAGCGGCCGCTGGAACAAGGAAGCCAAATTTTCCGCCCAGATAGCCAGAATGAAAATCGGTGATGAAGATGTCTTGCTGGTAAAGCCCCAGACCTACATGAACCGCTCCGGTCTGGCTGTTGGTGCCATTGCGCGTTTTTTCAAAATCAAGCCAGAAGAAATCCTGGTGGTACACGATGAACTGGATATCCAGCCTGGACAGGCAAAACTCAAACGCTCCGGCTCAACCGGCGGGCATAATGGCCTTAAGGACATTGTAAATGCCTTGGGCTCCCAGAACTTCTGGCGTTTGCGGCTCGGCATTGGCCATCCACGCAACATCAACGCACATATCCCGGTGATTGACTATGTGCTGCAGCACCCCCGCAATGAAGATATGGACAAAATCGTGGATGCCATCAACCGTGCTATCCCCCTGATGCCAGACGTCTGTGGCAACCAGACGGAAAAGGCGATGATGGAACTGCATACCGCAAACTGACGGTTCCTCGAAGACAAAACGCCGCCCTAAAGGACGGCGCTCTTGAAAAAGGGGATGAAGCATCAGCTGTTGTTGATCATATCCAGCAGGAACTGCATGACGGATTCGCCGGAATTGACCCTGCGGATAGTTTCCGCCAGCAGCTCATCACACGAGACCTGACGGATCTTGCTGCATTTCTTGGCAAGGTCAGAAAGTGGAATCGTATCCGTGACAACCAGTTCATCCAATGACGAAGCGGCAATGCGTTCCACCGCTGGTCCAGAGAGTACCGGATGGGTGCAGTAAGCCACAACCATCTTTGCCCCCCGCTCTTTCAGCGAATCAGCCGCCTTGGTCAAGGTACCAGCCGTATCCACCATATCATCCATGATGACACAGTTCCTGCCCTCGACATTGCCAATCAGGTTCATAACCTCTGACTCATTGGGCTTTGGACGGCGCTTGTCAATAATGGACAACTCACACCCCAGACGTTCTGCCAATGCACGGGCACGAACAACCCCGCCAACGTCAGGGGAAACCACAACCAGATCCTTATAACTTTTCCTCTTCAGATCCCTCAACAGGACAGGAGACGCATAGATGTTATCAACCGGAATATCAAAGAACCCCTGTATCTGGTCTGCGTGGACATCAATGATGATGACGCGGTTGACACCAATGCGTTCCAGCATATTCGCCACCACACGGGCAGAAATCGCAACACGGGTGGAACGTGGACGGCGGTCCTGACGGGCATAGCCAAAGTAAGGGATACAGGCGGTGATGCTTCCGGCAGATGCCCGTTTCAGGGCATCGACCATCAGCAGGATTTCCATCAGGTTGTCATTGGTCGGTGCACAAGTTGGCTGGATGATGAACACATCCTTACCTCGGACATTCTCGTTCAGCTCAACACGAACCTCGCCGTCAGAAAATTTGGTGACAAGCGATTTACCAAAAGGAATTCCCAGTCTGCTGGCTACCCGGGATGCAAGGGTGGGATTGGCGTTGCCAGAAAAAATCTTCAGTTTATGGTCAGACATAACCCTGTTTCTTTCCATGATCGGTGTGGTGTCGATAAAGTGAAGTATATACAATTTCCCGGGGTTCTGTTTAGCATCCCATCAGTTTCGGGAATACCAATATAAGCTGTGGCATTCTGCTCTTTCTGAGGAGAGGAGCATACCTTCAGGCGGAAAAGCCGAAATCAACGCTTCCAGATAAAATGAGGATGTTTGCCTGAATGCGGCTATTTCTTGGTTTTTTTCCTGTTTTCATCAAACCAGTTGGCATGTTCTATGGAAACATGTTCTTCCACCCGTTCTGCCAGCAGGGTCAGTTTTTCTGTTTCATCCAGGTCCTTGTACTGACCGGCACCAGAGAGAAACAAATGTTTTTCGTGCTTCAGTCTTTCTGCGGTGGCATGGTAGAACATTCATAGTGAAGCATACTGGCAAAGCTGCTGGATGGATTCGATGACCGTCACAATGGCACCCAGTGCGGCAACAACGACTTTGACCCATAACGGGCATAACAGAAAAATACTGATGACTGGGATGGAAGCAGAAACGATGATCTGCACAATCTTCCAGAATTTATAGCGCCGCTGACTGTAATGGCTGTTGGTGTCGTACCAATCCAGCTGATCGTTCAACCTTACCCAGGCATTGTGTTTTTTGTAATCTTTCATTTCCTGTTTATCGAAGGAGAAGTTATCTTCCAATTACTTGAAAACAACGAATACTTCTGTCCAACCATAGAACGGGTGTACCAATAAGCATGAATAGCTAAAAATGCTTATCTTTCTGCCCTGCTGTTTCAGGCTCGCGAAGACGAAAGCCGTTTTCATTACTCTTCAAAGCACTTTTGTACCATATTTTATGGTAATGCGGTCAAATCGCATACAGGCTTTCCAAGGAATAACCGCTTTGTCCTGCTGGCTCTGTCAATGAAGGAAAGGATTTCCTTAAATGCTGGGAGGAACCGTGCAGGCTCTCCATCAAAGAAAGGGGCAGAGCTAAAAGAAAAGCGGCATAGCATGACGAAACATGCTATGCCTATGGGAAACCAATTCCGACCAAAGAAAAGGAGCTTTCCCATGCATACTATTCTATCGGGTCTACCCGAACTGCGCATTACCAGACTGGTTTCTGATAAACCTCTTATCCTTGAAGCATCATGGAATGACAGGAGACAGTGCCCTCACTGTAGTTGCCCATCACTGAGGATTAAGGATTCTTTCTGGCGATATATCAGGAATGGCAGGATTCACGACAGACCTTCTCTCCTGAAGGTACGCTGCCATAAGTTCTTATGCTTGCAATGTCGACGGTATTTCAATACCAGGATTGCCGGTGTCCTCCCCTGGAATCGTTCAACTGAATCCCTGAAACGTGCTGTCTTCGCCGCCTGCAACAAGGGATGCCCTTCTTCCACAGCTGCAAGGGACTAT
>CAVERB010000060.1:0-15860 GCA_963618105.1 Oxalobacter sp.
AGTACAGACATGGCAATGTGTCCATGGATTCGATTTGACAAAAACGGATGCATAGATGACGCACAATCTTCAGCACGAACAGTATTGAATACAGACAAGATTGCAAGTACTTATCTTGCTGCTTATAAAAGAAGTTCTAAATACGGTTCAATCTTGATGAACAAGCTTTTCATTCTTGAACGTATTTTTGAAATATATTTTGGCGAAGATCTTAAAATTGGAGAAGATATAGAATATTTCATTAATATCATGCCATCTATCAGATCTTGTGTCACCGTACCTACAACATATTATCAGTACCGTCTAAGAAATTCGTCTTTAACAAAATCATGCAAAATGTCGCAAAGTGTCAGCATTTATAAACGCTTTTTTCAGACAACAGAAAAACACGGCCGTCTCAGTTCGGTTGCACAATCGCTAATATATGGAAAGCTTGTTAATTCATTATATGAAGAAATAAGAGACGATATTTATTATAATAAACCTATCAGATATAATTAGGGGAAAACTTAAAGACGCTATCAATATTATAATAGCATTCAACTACGAATTATCTGATGAAAATATTAGAAAAAAATGTCTTAGGCTAAAGAACTGGCCATTTTTGTATTGAAATGGTATATTCTGCTACGTACTAAAAATAAAGCAGAAAAATTATCAATTAAGCGTAAAGATTACTTTGATTAAGGGGAAGGTGTCTTCGGAAAATGATGATAACGGCAACTGGTCGTTCAATGATGACCTGATTGAGTATCAGCTCATCGCTATAGATCGAAAATCCCATTAGGACAATCAGCACCTAATGGGATTTTTATGGTCACCAAGAAAAACTATAGCTGTCCCAAAATGCTTTTCGCCCGCTTCGCCGCGTTGGATGCGGGATAATTTTTCGTCAGATCGGTCAATGTCTTCTTGGCACCTGCTACATTGTTCATCCCAATCTGGCAGGATGCCATATTCAGCATGGCATCCGGTGCTATTGGATTGCGAGGGAAACGCTTGATGACAGTATTCTGGTTGCGGTAGGCGTTCTTGTAATCTTTCTGCAGATAGTAGGCATTGCCGAGCTGATAATACGCATGCGCCAGTTTATGGGATTCCGGGTACTTCTGGATGAACCGGCTATAAACGGCAATAGCGCCTTTGTAATTGCCCGCTTTGAATCTTTCCTCAGCAACGTTGAAATCCGCTTCTTCCGTATTGACAGACAGGTCGGCCGGTTTATCTGCTCCCTGCGCATCCTTTTCTCCCTGTTCTTCCTTTTCCTCTCCGGCTTCTTGCCCTTCTTCAGATTTCGGCCTTGCTGCCGGTGGTTTTCCTTCCAACCGCCTCAGCCGGTCATCCAAATCGACATAAAAGTCTTTCTGGCGGGATTCCATTTCAGAGACTTTCTGGGAAAGCACTTCAATTTGCCCCCGCAGGTCGGCAATTTCCTGCCTCAAGGCATCATTCTGGCTTTCCAGTTCAACCAGACTGGTTTTATCCGCTTTTTTCTCACGCAGGTCAAGGATATGACGACGTGCCTCATCATCCTCAAAAAAGGCATGAGCGTTCTGCATGGAAAACCATGCAGAACACGCAAGCAGCACTGCCGCAATCTTCGTGATATTGTTTCTCATGGTTTATTGATAAACAATGTCAGCACGGCGGTTCTGTGACCAGGCGGCTTCGTTATGTCCTTCCGCCCGGGGTTTTTCTTTCCCGAAAGAAACGGCTTCCATCTGGTTGTCGGAGACCCCTTGCAACGCCATGGAACGGCGGACAGCCTCCGCACGTTTTTGTCCCAGCGCCAGATTGTATTCGCGTCCGCCGCATTCATCGGTATTGCCCTGGATGACAATTCTTCTTGCCTTATGGGTATTCAGGTAGTTGGAATGGGCAGAGACAAGCGGACGGTAAGCCTCCTTGACAACGTATTTGTCAAAGTCGAAATAAACACTGCGTTGCGATAATGGGCTGTTCGGATTGTTCAATTCAGCATCATCACCGTATGCACCATTACCATCAACACCATAGATGGATGCAGAACCATTGCCTGAACCATCTTCATCCAGTTTGACGGTCGATCCACAGGCAGTCAGTATAAGAACGCTGGAAAGAATGACAACGAGTTTTTTGAGATCGGTCATGATTTCTCCTTTCGTATCGGTTATTTCGAAAATGGGCTCCATGAGGGTTCACGAACATCAGTGGCTTTCATCGAGATTTTCTGTCGGAACGAACCATCAATCGAAACGACTGAGAGTGTGCCACTGCGCCCTGAATCGGTCGAATACATAATGTATTGACCGTTCGGTGAGAAACTTGGCGATTCATCACGGTAAGTGTTGGACAACCGCATTTCCTGTCCATTGCCAAGATCCTTGATATAAAGCTGGAATCCCCCTGACCTGTTCGAGATGAATGCCAAATGGCGGCCATCCGGGGAAACCCTTGGGCTGATGTTGTAGCTTCCAGTGAACGTGACGCGCTGCGGCGTCCCTCCGGCAGCACTGACCTTGTAAATCTGCGGTCCACCACTCTGGTCACTGGTGAAATAAATCCACTGTCCGTCAGGGGTCACCTGCGGTTCAGTGCAGATGCTGTTCGTATGAGTGACTTGTTTCAGATCGCCTCCATTGGCACTAACGGTATAGACCTGGGTATAGCCGCTCCTAGACAATGCCACTGCAATACGGGAACCATCCGGGAACCAGGATGGTGCTGAATTGTTGCCTTTGTAATTGGCAACTACATGACGTTCTCCTGTACGCAGGTTCTGAATATAAACAACCGGTTTCTTGGCTTCAAAAGAGACATAAGCCACCTTGCTGCCATCCGGTGACCAGGACGGGGAAATGATCGGTTCCTTGGAACGCAAGGCGACTTGCCTGCCGCCGCCATCGGCATCTGAAACCTCAAGCCGGTACTCCTTGCCTGCCTTGGCGACATATGCCAGGCGGGTTCCTGCAATGCCGCGAATACCAGTCAGTTTCTGGTAAATGTCATCGGCAATGCGGTGGGCGGTGTAACGGACTTTTTCTGCTGGTGATACCAACGACAGATAAGAAACCTGCTGGGATTTACGAAGATCATACAGACGGTAACGGATTTCGACCTGTCCGCCAGACAGGCTGTTCACAGAACCGACAGCAACAGCGTACGCCCCGGCGGCCTGCTGTTTTGCGCCATCATAAGAAGTCGCTTCAGACAGAGTAACACCTTCACCGGTCAAAATGAAAGTCCCAGTACGTGCCAGGTCTGCCCGAATCATGGCTGTCACATTGCTGGCATTCTCCCCGGTAAACCCTGCAACCATGACGGGTGTTGCGGAAGAACCGACACCAGAAACTTCAATATTCAGTGTTTCCTGTGCCATGGCACTGCCCACAACAACCAATCCTGCCAGAATAAGCAGATACTGTTTCAGCTGTCTGATGGTTATTCGGATCATATTTTTCAACCTTTCGGTCTATGTGTCAGGACAAATGATGAAGGAACCCTGCCGGATGAATCCCGTGGATAAGGCACGGAACGGTAAACGGCCTGACGGACTGCCTCGTCAAAGCCTGCAACACCAGATGAACTGCGTTTCCGGACACTGCGGACACTGCCATCCGGAAACAGCTCCACATCATAAACCACAGCTGGATTTCCAGATATGGTTGATACATTGTATATGGTATTAGACTTGATTTTAGCAGCAACTCGCCGGACATATGCTCCGTCTGCCCGACCAGGTGCTGTGGCATAAGCATTTGTTCCTGTACCGCCAGTCCCTGTTCTGCCATAAGCACTACCGCCACCGCCGGTGCCTGCGGCACTGCCGCCCCCAAGTCCTGCACCACGTCCACCGCCATACCCCTTGCCACCAGCGACACGCCCTGCCTCAGCCGACAGCAAAGCCCGCAGCCTTTTCGCCTCTGCCTGACGTTTGGAATCTGCCGCAGCCTGTGCCAGCTGCTGGCGCAAGGCCGCCTCGCGGCGGGCATTTTCTGCTACCTGCTGCTCTGCGCGCTTCCGTTCCTGCGCCAAAGCAATATCAGGTCTGCCTTGCGAAGCGGGTTCACGGGAAGGTGCTGCGGCAAGTGTTGGTTTTGCCTCAATCGGTTCCGTCCCGGTTTCCGGCGAATTCTGGGCCTTGATATTTTCCGTCTGTTCTCCAGCATCAGGGGCCCCGGATTCCACAGCCATTTCACCAGCCGCCAATGGGGCAGCTTCACGAACTTTAACATCCCAGACTTCTGCCGAAACTATCTGCTCCGGCTTAGGCTGCCAGCTGACCCCAAACCAAAGCCCCCCGATCAACAGGCAATGGATAACCACTGCTAGGACAAGCGATCCTGTCGAGAGTTTCGGGACTTTGGGAATCAGGATGCCGTGCTGCATATCGCCACCTTTACTGCGTTGCCAGCCCAACCCTGCGTATGCCCATTTTCTTGGCATTGGATATCACTTGGATGACTTCGTTGTAAATGATGTTCTTGTCTGCGGCAATCAACACTGGCAGATCCGGATGTTCCGTATGAAGAACCTGCATCTGGCGCATCAATGCATCATGGTCCGACACATTCTGGAACCCGGCATCCGGTCGATCTGGACGGTGTACTCCGATTTCCGCTGAAACATCCGGCCTCAGTGAAACCTGAATGAAACTGTCTGGTGGTGCTGCGGTCTTTTCTGCTGTTGGGACATCCACTGTTCCCATATTGGCTATCGGTGCGCAGACCATGAAAATCACCAACAGCACCAGCATGACATCAATATAGGGCACCACATTGATTTCCGAACGCAAACGTCTGCGCCGTCCGCCACGCATACCGCTGAAAATAGGTTCAGACATACAGGCTCCTCATGACTGTCTTTGCAGGATATTGGAAAATTCTTCGATGAAATTCTCAAAGCGTACTGCCAACCGGTCCGTGTCATTAGAAAAACGGTTATAGGCAACCACTGCGGGAATTGCGGCAAACAGCCCGATAGCCGTTGCTATCAATGCTTCCGCAATACCTGGAGCAACAGTCGCCAATGTCGCCTGCTGGACATCCGCCAACCCACGGAAAGCATTCATGATGCCCCAGACGGTACCAAACAACCCGACATACGGAGAAACGGAGCCAGCTGATGCCAGGAACGAAAGGTGGGATTCCAATGCATCCATCTCCCGCTGATAGGCTGCGCGCATCGCACGGCGGGAACTGTCAAGCAGGAAAGAGACATTATGGGTTGCTTCCGCACTGCGGGCTTTCAGATATTCCCCCATCCCTGCATGGAAGATGCGTGCCAGCGGCCCGTCCAATGTGCCGCTGCTGACATCCTTATAAATGCCCAGCAAGGTACCGCCTGACCAGAAACGCTCCTCAAAGGCAATAGTCTGCCGCCTTGCTTTCCGCAATGTCGCAAATTTCTGAAAAATATAAGCCCAGCTCAACAAGGAAATGATCAGAAGGATCACCATGATGATTTGGACAATCAACGAAGCATTGGAAATCAATGCAACAAAAGAAAGATTATGTGCTGTCTGCATAGTCTCTGCCTGTTTCCTTATCCTTTTCTCTTATCCTATCAGGATTTCCGGGTTCCCGAAGCTGCCTGGAATCTGGCAAGAATATCTTCCGGGAACGCTGTCGGCTTCATCTTCCTGCCATCCACACAGACAATGGTAACCCGGCAGGATGAACAGAGTGCCCCATCCGTATCCCGGATGACTTTCTGTTCAAATTCCACCGACGCCCCCCTGATCCTTGCCACATCAAGTGTGACGGATAAAGCATCATCCAGTACCGCAGACCGATGGTAATTGACCGCCACATTCCTGACAACAAACAGGATCTGACGCTCCTGTGCCAATGCCTGCTGGCTGATGCCCAATGTGCGCAGCCACTCACTGCGGGTACGTTCATAAAACTTGAGATAATTGGCGTAATAGACAACGCCGCCGGAATCGGTATCCTCAAAATACACCCTGACGGGCCAGATAAAAGAAGCATCCATAGCTGAAAACTCCAAAACGCCTGATGGTGGAAAGAGTAAGCTAACGCACTGGCAGGCAACAATCAAGCTTTATTGTATTTTGAAACAATCAGCCCAGTCCTGCCTGTTTGAAATGCCCATCAGACTTTTTCAACAGGAAGCGCCTTATCCCAACATGTCAGGCTTGTTGTTATCCTGTTCTGAACCACCAACCAGCTCTGATATTCCCTGAAAAATACTGACGAAAACCATCGATTGTTTTATCATGCTGGGGTAGTCTCTGTTTTACCGGGATTACACAATATTTTCGAGCAGGACATCGGCTGTGCCCTGTTTTGGTTTTACGGTTCTTTCTTGGAAAGCTGTAAAAAGGGACAATGCCTCCGGACCTGCATTATTTCCTTTCAGGAAGGAAAGTAAGAATATGAGTTCAAAACCGTCTTTCTTCAAACGAATGCCCATATCAGGGTTCAAACCCATTGTCCTATCGCTTTTCAGAGGCTATTCTACCGGCAACCTTACCAATGACATCTCTGCTGGGATAACTGTCGGTATCGTTGCACTGCCACTCGCAATGGCATTTGCCATTGCTTCCGGTCTGTCACCGGAATCCGGCATCTACACCGCCATCATCGCCGGTTTCCTGATTGCCGTATTCGGTGGGTCCCGTGTCCAGATTGGGGGACCTGCGGGAGCGTTCATCGTCATTGTCTATGGCATCATTGACCAATACGGGGTCTTTAATCTGCTCTTGGCAACATTCCTTTCAGGGATTGTGCTGTTCTTGATGGGGCTATTCAAGATAGGTAGCTTCATCCGGTTCATACCGGTATCCACTGTCATTGGCTTCACCAATGGTATCGCTGTCCTGATTGGTCTTTCACAGGTCAAGGATTTCCTTGGATTGAAAGTGGCAAAGATGCCTGCGGAATTTTTTGCCCAGATCAGCACACTGTACGGAGCCATTGATACTTTCAACCCTTATTCCATCGGTTTAGGTATCATTTCCCTGATCTTGGTGTTCGGCTGGCCCCGCACTTGGAACAACAATTCCCCACTGTGGCGGCGTTGGCTGGCACGTGTTCCAAGCACCATTGTTGTCCTGGTCGTAATGACTGTTGTCGTCAGCTGCTTCAACCTGCCTGTAGAAACCATTGGCAGCCGGTTCGGCGGCATCCCGCAGGCACTGCCCAGCTTCACGGTTCCGGAAGTCTCCCTCTCGGCATTTGAAAACCTGATCCGTCCTGCATTGACGCTTGCCATCCTGGGGGCAATTGAATCACTGTTGTGTGCCCGTGTTGCAGATACCATGATTAACGACCGGCATGACCCGAATCAGGAACTGATGGGGCAGGGTATCGCAAACTGCGTTGTCCCATTCATGAACGGTATGCCTGCCACCGGTACCATTGCTCGTACCGTCACCAACATCAAGAGTGGCGGGACTTCCCCGCTCGCTGGCATCATCCATGCCATCACTCTGTTGGGCATCGTGCTGGCAGCTGCACCGCTTGCCGCCAACATCCCATTGTGCGCCCTTTCCGCCATCCTTCTGTTCGTGGCATTTAACATGGGTAACTGGCGTGAATTTGTCCGCCTGCGCCAGTTCACAATGTCTTACAAGGCAACCCTGCTGGCAACTTTCTTTCTGACCGTTATCTTTGATTTGACAGTTGCAGTTGAAGTCGGTTTGGGTGTCGCAGCCCTGTTCTTCCTCTACCGCATCAACACTCTGACCAAGGTCACCAAGGAAGAAAACCGGCCTGATGTACCAAAAGGCATCGACATCTGGAACCTGGAAGGGGCGCTGTTTTTCGGTTCTGTCTCCAAACTGGAAGATGCCACCAGCCCGAAATACATGGTCGCTGCAGATGCGCCGGATGTTATCATTTTCAACTTCACCAACCTGATGTCAATCGACAACAGCGCGGGAGACATCATTGAAGGTTTCCAACAGAACGTAGTTGGGCGAGGAAAGGTCTTCATCATTGCAGGCGCAACCGACTTCCCGTTACGCCAGCTTCAACGGCTGCGGATGGATCAGCGTCTTGGAAAATACATGGTGCCTGACCTGGAATCCGCCATCGAACTGGCAAAAGAAGCTCAAGCAGAAATCCAGGCGAAAAAAGTTTGATTTGTGCCCAGTGCAATGTATAAAGAAAACCGGCTTGACAGCCGGTTTTCTTGTCTCTGGTAAAAAGTAAACAGCTTTTTCTTTGGTCTTTTGTATCAGGCCTTTGGCAAGGTCACGCCTGTCTGACCTTGATACTTGCCGCCGCGGTCCTTGTAGGAAATTTCACATTCCTCATCGCTCTCAAAGAAAAGTACCTGTGCACACCCTTCCCAGGCATAAATCTTCGCAGGCAACGGGGTGGTATTGGAAAACTCCAAGGTGACATACCCTTCCCATTCCGGTTCAAACGGTGTCACATTCACAATGATGCCGCATCTGGCATAAGTGGATTTGCCAAGGCAGACTGTCAATACATTGCGGGGAATACGGAACCGCTCAACCGTCCGTGCCAAAGCAAAGGAATTTGGCGGGATGATACAGACATCCCCTTTGAAATCGACAAACGACTTGTCATCGAAATTCTTCGGATCTACGATGCTGTTGTTGATATTGGTGAAAATCTTGAATTCATCGGCGCAGCGGACATCGTACCCGTAAGAAGAAACACCGTAGGAAACAATCTTGCGGTCATCGATAAAGCGCACCTGACCGGGCTCAAATGGCTCAATCATCCGGTGTTCTGCCGCCATGCGCCGTATCCATTTGTCTGATTTTATGGTCATGATGCGTTCAGTTCTGGTTAGGTTGATCGGAAAACCCCTAGGGCAAAAAGCTTGTCTATTTTACCTGCTTTTATTTCTGTTGGTTGAAATTTGCATATCCGTACCTACTTTATGTTAGAGAGATATTAATACCATTTTCGTTTGGCTTTGGGATGCAGAAATGCTGATAGAATATCCCTAGTTGTCTGACCTTGCACTGCTTGGTCCAATACTGTTTCAATCTGACTGGTGACTGCGATGAACCTTACAGACCATTTGCTGATTGCAATGCCCGGAAGTCCTGATCCCATCTTTGGCGGGACCGTTGTCTATTTATGTGAGCATAATGAATTCGGGGCACTCGGCATCGTCATCAACAGACCGATGGATGTCAAGCTGACTGCCTTGCTGGAAAAACAGGATCTGTCCATCACTGATACCGCAAAATCCAAGGTGGATGTCCCCGTCATGTTTGGCGGTCCTGTACAAAGTGACCGGGGATTCATCCTGCATACTTCCGATGCGGCTTATTCTGCAACCCTGAAAATATCGGATCAGATTGCCTTCACCTCTTCCCGTGATGTCCTGGAAGCCATTGCCAAAGACAATGGTCCGCGCCATTCACTGGTTGCTATCGGATACGCAGGCTGGGATGCCGGACAGCTGGAAAATGAAATCAGCCGCAATGCCTGGCTGACCGTCAAGGCTGATGCCGATATGCTGTTCAATCTTCCTTTCCAGGAACGCTATGATGCGGCAATCCATAAACTGGGTTTTGATCCTGCCATCCTGGTAACTTCCAATGAACCCCCAACCCTGCAATAAGGGTTCTTTGACATCCTGTTATGGACAAGCAACCTGAAGTCATCATCGGTTTTGATTTTGGACTGAAAAAAATCGGGGTTGCCATTGGTAACACGCTCTCAGCATCTGCCCGTCCATTGACCATCATCCATGAAGAAGCCAACGACCGTAAATTTGCAGCGATTGAAACCCTGCTGAAAGAATGGCAGCCTGCTCTGGCAGTCGTTGGGTTGCCCCGTTACCCTGATGGCACCGAACATGAAATGACTGTTCACTGCCGCCGTTTTGCAAACCGGCTGAAAGGCCGTTTCAACCTTGCAACCATCCATGTCGATGAACGGTATTCTTCCAAAGTACTGAATTTCAAACGTGGAGAAGAAGACGATGCCCATGCTGCTGCACTGATCCTGCAGCAGTACTTCGATGAAAAAACGGCTTCAAGCCAATAACTGCCCCTGACTGGTTTCTCCTCTTCCCGCTGTCCATTTTCCTGTATCATGCCGATACAGGTCTGCTAGAATGGATGCTATAAGAGGGATTCTGCCATCTGGGCACAACCAATGCGGTCCCCCTCAAATTTTCCAATGATTTACAGGAGCCAACCGTTCCCATGAAACCTTCTGTTTCTGAACTTGATGCGGAAAAGCTGTATCAAGATCTGACCGCAACAATCCGCAAAGCCATTCAAGGCATTGACCATGTCGCAATCGCCGGTATCCATTCTGGAGGAGCATGGCTTGCTGAACGTATGACAGCTGACCTGAACCTTGCTACTCCGCCAGGTTTTATTGATGTCTCCTTTTACCGCGATGACTATGCGGAAAAAGGACTGCCTGCTGAAGTGAAACCCACTCAGATTCCCTTTGAAGTGGACGACGCTACCATCCTGCTGATTGATGATGTTCTCTATACAGGTCGCACAACCCGTGCCGCTATTAATGAACTGTTCGACTATGGACGTCCTGCACGTATCATGCTGGCAGCCTTGATTGACCGTGGCGGCAGACAGCTGCCCATTGCAGCAGACTTTGTTGCAGCAACGGTCACTGCTGAAAAACACGAAATGCTGGTCCTGCATCAGGCCGATGATAAATCTTTCTCTCTGACGGTGGAAAATGCTTAATCCTCAACTGAACAGCAACGGCGAATTGCAGCATCTGTTGGCGCTGCGCGACCTTCCCAAAGACAACATCCTTCATATCCTGAACACAGCGGCTTCCTTTGTCAGCGTCTCTGATCGTGAAGTGAAAAAGGTCCCTTTGCTCCGGGGCAAGAGTGTTTTCAACCTTTTCTTTGAAAACTCCACCCGAACCCGCACCACGTTTGAGATTGCCGCCAAACGCCTGTCTGCGGATGTCATCAACCTGAACATTGCTGCTTCCTCCACCAGCAAAGGCGAAACCTTGCTGGATACCGTCGATAACCTGACATCAATGAATGCAGACATGTTCGTCGTCCGCCATTCGCAATCCGGCGCCCCTTTCCTGATCGCCAAACATATCAACGACCATAAACGCCACCATCTGCATGTCGTAAATGCTGGCGATGGCCGTCATGCTCATCCAACCCAAGGGCTGCTGGACATGTACACCATCCGCCACTACAAGAAAGACTTCACCAACCTGAAAGTTGCGATTGTCGGTGACGTGGTGCACAGCCGGGTCGCCCGTTCAGACATCCACGCAATGAAAACACTGGGGGTGCCAGAAATCCGCACCATCGGACCGGCTACCCTGCTGGCATCCGGCCTGTCTGAACTCGGTGTCCGCCAGTTCACGAATATGGATGAAGGATTGAAAGATGTCGATGTCATCATCATGCTGCGTGTGCAGAATGAACGCATCAACAGTGCCCTGTTGCCAACCACCCAGGAATTTTTCAAGAGCTATGGTCTGACCGCTGAACGTCTCGCACTCGCCAAACCCGATGCCATTGTGATGCACCCTGGTCCCATCAACCGTGGTGTCGAAATTGATTCTGCGGTTGCTGACGGCTCTCAGGCTGTCATTCTGTCCCAAGTCACCTTTGGCATCGCCGTGAGAATGGCTGTCATGAGCATTCTGGCAGGCAACTGATGATTCACGACTGTCTGGAGAGATGTTATGAAACTACTGATTACAAACGGCCGTGTCATTGACCCTGCCAACAATATTGACCGAATCTGCAATCTGGCTGTCGAAAACGGGAAAATAGCCGCCATATTCACCGATGAAGTCGCCATTGATTTCACCCCTGACCGTGTCATTGATGCCGCAAACCTGGTTGTAACCCCTGGATTCGTCGATCTGAGCGCCCGTCTTCGTGAACCTGGTGATGAACACCGTTCTTTCCTGAAATCAGAACTGAATGCCGCTTTGGCAGGCGGTGTGACATCATTGGTCTGTCCGCCGGATACGGAACCCGTACTGGACGAACCTGGGCTTGTTGAAATGCTTAAATACCGTGCTTCCACGCTGAATAAAGCCCATATTTATCCGCTGGGTGCTTTGACAATTGGATTGCACGGCGAAAAACTGACAGAAATGTCTGAACTGACCGATGCGGGCTGCATTGGATTCTCCAATGCGAATGCACCGCTTCCCAACACTGAAATGCTACTGCGTGTTATGCAGTATGCAAAATCTTTCGATTACTGTATCTGGCTGCAACCGCAGGATCCTTCTCTCGGCAAAAATGGTATGGCACACTCTGGTGCCCTCTCTGCCCGTCTGGGACTTTCTGGCATTCCTGTCATTGCAGAAACCATCAGTCTGCATACAATTTTCGAGCTGATGCGGGTCACTGGTGCCCGTGTCCACCTATGCCGTCTTTCCAGTGCTGCCGGTATTGAACTTGTCCGTCAGGCAAAAGCCGAAGGACTTCCTGTCACTGCGGATGTCGGTATCCATCACCTGCACCTGACCGATGCAGACATTGACTTCTTTGATACCAATGCCCGTCTGGTACCGCCACTCCGCGCCAAGACTGACCAGAATGCCATCACTGCAGGACTCCAGGATGGCACCATTGATGCCATCTGCTCTGACCATACCCCGACAGATGATGATGAAAAACTCCTGCCTTTCGGTGAAGCAGTCCCCGGTGCAACCGGGTTGGAACTGCTGCTATCCTTGACTCTGAAATGGGCACAGGAAAATGGCGGAGATGATGCCCTTCCTGCTGCGATTGCAAAAATCACCAGTGAACCATCACGCATCCTGAATCTGCCTTGCGGGACATTGGATGTCGGGGTAGCCGCAGACATCTGCATTTTTGATCCGAAAGCAAATTGGATAGTTGAAGCCAACAGCCTGGTCAGTCAAGGCCGTCATACCCCGTTCCTGGAACGTCAGCTGCCAGGCCGTATCCGCATGACCCTTGTGGACGGACAACCCGTCTTTGAACGCTGATGGCCCGCTGACGGCTTTTCTGCCATGCGCAGACTTTTCCGGACATTACGCCTTGTCATCCATGCCCTCGCCGCAGTCTTCTACTGCGGCGTAGTCTTTCCATTCATCAGTAAAGAAGCCAAAGACCGCTATGTCAGAACCTGGTCCGGCAAACTGATGGCAATCGCTGGTGTTCAGATGCGAATCAACCATCCTGAACGAATCGCATCACGATCACTGATTGTCGCAAACCATATCTCGTGGCTGGACATCTTCCTGATCTATTCCCATATCAACGGACACTTCATCGCCAAATCAACCATGGCGAACTGGCCAGTCATGGGCTATCTAGGCAAGAAAGTCGGCACTTTATATCTGGATAGGACCAGCGGCAGGAACCTGAAGCAGATCCTTGGCAAACTGGTTGGCAACCTGAATGACGAAGAACGGTGCATCTTCTTCCCTGAAGGGACAACCGCACCGCAGGGCAGCATGCTTCCCTTCCATCCCAACCTCTTTGAAGGCGCTATCCATGTCAACCTGCCTGTCCAGCCCTTTGCCATCCGCTATCTGATGCCTGATGGCACTTTCGCCGATGCGGTGAACTTCACTGGAAACATGAGCATGCAGGAAAGCATCAAACGGATCTTTAGCACAGACGGCATCACCGCTGAACTGACAGTATTGCCCCCCCTCAATCCTGAAGACAAAACCCGCCGGGAACTGGCACTGGAAACCCGGACTGCCATTGAATCAGCAATCGCAACCCTTTCTGCCGCTCAGACACCAGGCACCCGATAACCGGAAGACTTGACCTGAAACACTGCCCGGTCATCCAGTCGGACAGCCGTCAATGCACCACCCCACAGACATCCTGTATCCACTGCCAGGACATCCGGCCGGTTGACAAGCCCCAATGTGGACCAATGCCCAAAAACCACCAGACTATCCTTCGATTTCCGATTTGGCACCTCAAACCATGGCATATAACCTTTGGGAGCTGTCTCTGGTCCCAGCTTGGCATCAAACTCCATCACCCCTTTCCTGGAACAGAAACGCAACCGCGTAAAGCTGTTGATAATGCAACGCAGCCTGTCCATCCCCTTGAGATCATCATTCCATCTATCTGGCTGATTGCCATACATCTCAGCCATTAACGCCTGCCAACGATCACTGCGAAGCACCGCCTGCAATTCCTCTGCCAAAGCAAACGCCTTTTCACGAGACCACTGCGGCAACAACCCGGCATGAACCAGGATACCCTTCTCGCCGACAGGATACGCCAAAGGACGGTTCCGAAACCAATCCAACAATGCTGCACTGTCTGGCGCATCAAAAATCGGCTTCACCGTATCGCCAGCCTTCATCTTCCGGATACCCGCAGCAATCCCCAGCAGATGCAGATCATGGTTGCCCAAAACCATCTGTGCCCTGTCTTCCATCGCCATAATACGGCGCAGAACACCCAACGAATCCGGCCCCCGATTGATGATGTCCCCAGTGAAAAGCAGCTGTGCATCCGGTGTTTCCCGCTCAATGATGGCAAGCAGCGCATCAAGCTGTTCCAGGCAACCGTGAACATCACCAATAACGTAGATAGACATCATCTGTTCAGGATATAGATAATTCTGTCATTCTACCAAAACGAACCATGGAAACACTGTCTACGCAGCAAAAGCAATCACGCCAACCACATACATGCCATCGGAATCCCGTAAAGTCCCTTTGTCGGTGATGTCACGATATTGCCCGCATACAAGACAATCCCTGTGAAATCCTTGATGGCTGGCTGCTCACTGAACCATTTAAGATGACTGAAATCTTTTGGATTGAGTGTCTCTGCGGCTTTGACTTCGATACCGAGATAACGTCCCTTCTCATCCTGGATGAGAAAATCAATTTCCCGTTTATTCTGATACCTGAAATGTCTCATCTTCCAGCGTGGATGCAAATCCATTTCAGCAGCCAACTGATTGTAAACCCAAGTTTCCACCAGCTTGCCACTTTGATCTGCCATTTCCGGTGTCATGGCTGTCAACTGATCAACCATACTAAGCCCCGACAGATACCCCATCAGACCTGAATCTGTCATGAACAGTTTAGGAACTTTACCAGCACGGTCATAATCCTTATGCGACCAGGCAGGCAACATATCAACAACATACATCGCTTCCAATGCATTGAAATAAGTTGATAATGTTTTCCATGCAACCGCCATCTGGTTGCTCACACCCCGAACATTATTGAGTTTGCTGGAATATGCGGCAATGTATGGAAACAAGTCTCTCAACAGATCGGCTTTGCGGAATGCCCATTGATCCCGCAAATCCAAAATAACCTGGTTCTCTATGTAATCGTGATACCAGCGGTAACGCATATCCGCATCTTGATTGACAATGAGTTCCGGGAAGCCGCCCCGCAACGCATGATCCAATATCAAAACCTTATTGCAATCCTCTTTGGGACAACTGTAAGGCAATTCACGGTTGAACATTCTTTCCAAAAAAATCGGAGAAGCGTTCTTTGTTTCTGCGACCGTCAAAGTCCTTAACCGGACAAAGCCTGCCCTACCTGCCAGAGACTCATTGGCATGCGGCAACTTACGGTAATCCGCAGACCCTGTAATGATGTATTGACCTGGCGTTGGATTACTGTCAACAACATATTTCATCTCACCGATAAGCTCAGGTGCTTTCTGAATCTCATCAATCACCAAGCGATCAGCATGATGATGGGTCAGGAAAAACGCCGGTGATTCCTTGGCAGCCAGAAGCTCGGCCTTGCGATCAAGATTCCGATATTCTGCCAAACCGATCTCCGCATTCCTGACCAATGTGGTCTTACCACTCTGGCGAGGCCCCACAACAGAAACAATCCGATGGCACGCCAGCTGTGCCCTAAGTTCTTTCTCTGCCCAACGAGGAATCATCATCTTGACCGTTTATAGAAATTATAAAGAAG